>JBDSLT010000081.1:0-15735 GCA_039916265.1 Casimicrobiaceae bacterium
CGCAGACATCCATCGCCGCTTTCCGCAAGGGCCTCGCGGACATGGGCTTCGTCGAGGGCAGGACCGTGACGATCGAGTACCGCCCAGGCGACGGCCGGACGGAGCAGATGCCGGAGCTGGCGGCCGATCTCGTCCGGCGCCGGGTTGCGGTGATCATGGCCGCGACGCCAGCTGCGGCACTTGCGGCCAAGCGCGCGACCCAGACGATTCCGGTCGTGTTCACGAGCGGCGCGGACCCGCTCAAGATCGGCCTGGTGTCGAGCTTCAACAAGCCAGGCGGAAACGTCACGGGATTCCACATCCAGTACGGCGAACTGACGGGAAAACGACTGTCGCTGCTGCAAGAGATGGTTCCACGAGCAACCCGCATTGCCGTGCTGGTCAATCCGGCCAATCCATCAGACGCCGAGCAGGTCGTGCGCAACGCAATCGCCGCGGGTCGCGAGTTGGGTCTCGACATCAAGGTCTTCCACGCCAGCGGAAGTGCCGAGATCGACGCTGCCTTCGCGGCCATCGTGGGCTGGCGCGCCGGCGCCGTGTTCATCGGCAACGAACCGGTCTTTGCCAACCAGCGTGCGCAGATCGCGGCCTTGGCAGAGCACCATGCGCTTGCCGCATCGGGCTTCAGTAATGGCATCCGGGCAGGTGAATTGATGAATTACGGGCCCGACAGTCTGGACAGCTATCGCCAGGCTGGCGTCTATGTCGGCCGCATCCTAAAGGGGGAAGGCCGGCGACCTGCCGGTGGTGCAGCCGAGCAAATACATATTAACCGTGAACCTCCGTACGGCGAAGGCGCTCGGCCTCACGATTCCGCAGTCGGTGCTACTGCGCGCGGATGAGATCATTCAATAGATCGAGCTCCTAGCAGCGCACTCGGCGAACAACCGGTTACCGGTGTCGGAAGTCAGCGGGATATGGGCTCCAATGGCCGGTTCCGGTGGTTTTTCGCGGACTGCGGCAAATTCCGGAAGTGGCCGACTACGGACGTCGGCGGCCGACCCCGAGCGGAAATCACTCCGGCCGGCGATACCCGTCGTCGATCCACGCTTGCGCGCTGGCGACGGTCAATTTGAACGACGTGTCGACACGAACTTCCGCCAGTGGCGCAGCGTCGGGCTCCAGCGCCGGTCTTGCGGCCAGCAGGGCGTAGGGCGACTCGTCTTCGACGACGGTATCCAGGGTCACGACGATCTCGCCATCCCCGCTGCTGACGATGACCTTCTTGTGCAGAAGCGCGTGCAAGTGCTGCTCATGGCGGCGGCGAACCTCGTGCGCTGTCTTGACCAGCGTGCTGAACGCCGTGGCGTCGAGTGGCTTCGGGTTCTTCTTGTCGCGGCCCATCGTCCAAGGGCCTACCAGTGCCGCCGCCTGTTCGCCGTCCTTCGTCATTTCGACCGCCCAGCCGTCGTCGTCCTCATTCTTGACCACGCGCGCGGTCCACCCTTGGTCACGCCAGAGTCGTGCTTCCTGCAGATGATTGGGAGGGTCCGAGGCGTCGGTCATTGGAGGCGGAAGAATACCAATTCTGTTGTGAGTCGCCGATAAGCGCACCCGGCCCAGCGGTCGCGCTTCGCGATTCACCTGCGCTAGGAGGTTCTCGTTAGTACCTACGGCCATTTCCAAGCGTGGATAAGGAGCGTACCAGCTACCCACCTCTTCTGGCGGACGGGCAACCGCCTAACAGGCGACAGTGGGCACGACTCGATCGCGCCGGAGAAGCTGATCCGGGCGCTGCCGCTGCAGGTGTTCGCAAGCCGATTGGAAAGGCCAGCCGCGCAGCAACGACACCCACACGGTTGCTCTCGTTCTCCTCTCATTCGCCGAGGAAGTCAGCTTCATTTTTCGGCCCAATTTCATCGGTGCGCCAACCACCAACCCGGCACCGCCCACCGACGAATCGGCCTGCCGCCGCGGTGCTCGCCTTGCATCGGCGCGCCGAGGGCGATATCGATGCCGCCCCGAACGAGTTCAGCGCGCCGGGGCGGCGAACGTCTCCTTGTACTTCTCGATCCGCTCGCGCAGCCCCGGCGCGCTGATCGAGCGCACCAGCGCGGCGAGATCGCGGTCGCGGGAATCGTCGGCGGTGTTGCTCAGCAGTGCATTCAGCGTGTCGCGTTTCAGGCGCTGGGCGCCTTTGGCGAGTCGGGCGATCGTGCGCTCGAAGTCTGCGGGATCGACTACCTCGGTCAGCAGGCCGCAGGCGAGCGCCTGGTCGGCGTCCAGCAGTGCATTGTCGAGCAGCAGGGCGCGGGCGCGCGCGGCGCCGACGATGCCGGCCAGATGACGCGTTCCCAATGCGACGCCGAACTGGAAGCCCGGGAAGCGCAAGCGGGTCGCCGGCGTACCGACGCGAAACGTGCAGGCGGCCACCAGGTCCGCGCCGGCGCCGTAGGCCGCGCCCTGCGCGCAGGCGATGGTGAGAAAGGGCGCGTAGCGAAGCGCCTGCATCAACTCCTCGATGCGCACGAAACGGCGCACGAGGTCGCCGTCGGACTGCTCGCTCGTCTGCCCGAGATCGAATCCGGCGCAAAAGTTCTTGCCGGCCGCCCTGATGACGAGCACCTGCGTATCGTCGCGCGCCGCGGCGGCGACGAGGCTCAGCAACGTCTCGACGAGGTCCGCGCTCAACGTGTTGGCCTTCGCGGGCCGATCGAGCGTCAGCGTCCGGATACCCGTTGCGTCGACCGCAGAGAGCGTGGCCGCTTGGCTCATCGCCCGTCCTTGGCGCCGCTTTCCAGCCACTCGCCGAACACTTCCTGGTTGTGCTCGCCGAGCTTCGGCGGCGCGCGATGGATGTCGAATCGATAGCCGGATATGCCGATCGGAAATCCCACCGTGCGGGTGGCGACGCCGTTAGGCAGCGCGACGTCGGCGATCCAGTTCATGTGCCGCACATGCGGATCGCTCAGGATGTCGGCGAAGGTATTGATCGGCGCGCAGGGCACGCCGCGCCGATCGAACTCCGCCAGCCACGCGTCCGCGGATCGCGTCGAGAAGACTTTCTGCAGGATGTCGGCGAGGACCCGCTGATTCTTCGCGCGTAGCGTCTGCGTGTCGAAGCGGGGATCGTGGCGCAACTCGGGCATCGCCGTGGCCTCGCATACTTCCGCCCACAGTTTGTCGTTACCCGCCGCGATGACAAAGGGCCGATCGGCGGCGTCGAAGGCCTGGTAGGGGGCGTTGCGCGGATGCGCCGAGCCGAGGCGCGTCGCGGGAACGCCGGTGCCGAAGAATTCGCTGGTCTGCAGCGCGGAGATGCCGAGCAGCGAGCCCAGCATCGAGCAGTCGATGAACGCGCCCCGGCCGCTGCGCCTGACCTCCACCGATGCCGCGAGGATCGCGTACGCGGCGTAGAGGCCGGCGACGAAATCGCCCACCGGAACACCGCATTTGGCCGGCGGGCCGGTCTCCTCGCCGGTGACGCTCATCATGCCGGACATCGCCTGCACGACGACGTCGAAGGCGCCCTTGCTGGCATAGGGGCCGGTCTGGCCGAAGCCGCTCAACGAGCAATAGATCAGCCGCGGCGATGTCTCGCGCAACGCCTCGTGCCCGAGACCGAGGCGGGTCAACACGCCGGGGCGGAAATTTTCGAGGACCACGTCGGCGACCGTGCAGAGCTGGCGAAGCTTCGCCAGCTCGACCGCATTCTTCAGGTCGACGGTGATGCTGCGCTTGTTGCGATTGACCGACGCGAAGTTGCCGCTGAAGCGCTCGCCGGTGGGCCCTTCCGTAATCGGCGACCACGCGCGGAGGTCGTCGCCGCCGTCGGGCTTTTCGACCTTGACCACGTCGGCGCCCAGATCGGCAAGCAGCGAGCCGGCGAAGGGGCCCGCAGCGATCTGGCCGAATTCGAGAACTTTGAAGCCGGTCAACGGGCCTGCCGCGCGTGCACTCATCGCACTTCAAGAGTAGATTGGAAACCTGCGCATTCTAAGCTCCCGACGGCGCCGCCGGCCATTATGTATCGTGATGCGGCGCATAAGCAAAGTCGTTCGCCGACCGGGGACTTGCCGTATATAGTTCGACGCACACTCGGGCTGGTCGAAGGCACGGACCGGCATTTAACGAAAGAGGCGCAGATGATTGCCAACAGCTTTGTCCGAAACGCGTGGTACGTGGCCGGCATGGCGGCCGAGTTCAAGACCGATGATTTGCGCGGCATGGTGATCGCCAAGAAGCCGGTCGTGATCTGGCGCGGCGCCGACGGCAAGGTCGTCGCCTTCGACGATCGCTGCGTACACAAGCGCATGCCGCTTTCCTGCGGGAAGATTCTCGCCAACGGCACGATCGAATGCGCGTATCACGGCTTCACCTACGACACCACCGGCAAGTGCGTGGCGATTCCGTCGCAGATGGATCTGCCCATTCCCACCCGCGCCAAATTGCGCCCGTTTCCGGTGGTCGAGCAGGACGGTGTGGTCTGGCTGTGGGCGGGCGACCCCGCCCGAATGGGCGCCACCCGCCCGCCGCGAACGCCCGAGTTCGCCGATCGGGAATTCGAAAGTTTCACCTGCGAGCCGATCCACGTTCCCGCCAACTATCGGCTGCTGATCGAGAACCTGCTCGACATCACGCATTTCTATCCGCTGCACGACGGCAACATCGGCGATCTCGCCAACAGCAAGATCCCCATCGAGTTCATCGAGCAGGAAATCGACGGCAATCCGTCGATGAAAACCATTCGCCGGGTGCAGAACTACCGGCACCCGCCGTTTCTGCAGGAGTGGTTCGGCTACGAGGTCGTCGATCGCGAGCACACGCATTGCATGGTGAGCCCCGGCATCACCCGCGTGCAATTGCGCTGCGCGCCGCCGGGACGGCTCGGCACTCCCGACGAGCGCGGCTACATCCTGCATCACTCGCACACGCCGATCGACGAGACGCATCACCTGTGGCGCTGGACGGTGACGGTGCGCAAGGGGCAGCCGAGCCTCGATCCGGCGACTCCCTCGATCGAGCGCATCAAGGCGATGTTTCCGGCCGTGGTCGATCAGGACCGCTGGGCGCTGGAGCGCCAGCAGACGATGTTCAACTACGACGAAGACGGCTACGCCGAAGTACATCTGCGCTCGGATCGCTCGATCCTGACCGTGCGCAAGATTCTCGACGCGCTCGAGCAGCGCGAGGCGCAGCCGGCGAGCCAGGCGCAGCCGGCCGCCGATAAAGCCGTCGTGGCATCGGTCGACCACTGATCCAGATCAAAGGAGCGCGCCTTGGCCCGTGTAGCGGACGTTGGACCTGAAGCCCTGAGCCCGGAAGTACGGGAGATTTACGAGCGCTTCGGCAGCGGCTACGGGCCGTTCAAGGACCAGGTGGCGGTGTTCGCCCACGTTCCGTCCGCCTTGCAGCACGTGATGGGCATGCTGCTGGAGTTGCGCGCGCAGAAAAATGTCCCGTACCGGTACATCGAGCTCGCGATCGTGGCGGTCTCCAAGCTCAACGAATGCCACTATTGCGTGGGCCACCACAAGCCGCTGCTCCTGGTCGAGGGCCTTTCGTCGGAAGGCGCCGACAGCATCCTCGACTACGCGCAGCATCCGGAGCTGGACGACGTCGATCGACTGGTGGTCGAATATGCGATCGGCGTGACCAACAACCCGCAACGGATCAGGGACGGCCTGTTCGACCGCTTGCGGCGTCACTTCAGCGAGCCGCAGATCGTGGAGCTGACGCTGCGCATCGCCTTGTGCGGGTTTTTCAACCGCTTCAACGACGCTCTCCAGATCGACGGTGCCTACGGCGCACCCGGCGCACTGCACCCGCCGGAGGATGCCGACGCGGTCGCAGCCCACGGCCGCTAGATTCGCCGGCGGCGCCGCGCGCCATGGAGATCTATCAGATCCGCACGTTCATCACGGTGGCCGAGCACGGCAACCTGACCAAGGCCGCGCTGCTGCTGCATGTGACGCAGCCGGCGGTGAGCGGGCACCTGAAGTCGCTCGAGCAGAGCCTGAACCTCAAGCTCTTCGAGCGCGCCTCGACAGGAGTGCGCCTGACGAAGGCGGGACAGATGCTCCTGCCCAAGGCGCAGGCCATCCTGGCCGCCGCCAACGAGTTCCACAATGCGGCATGGAACCTGCGCGGTCAGCCGACGGGGAAGGCCCGGGTCGGAACCATTCTCGACCCGCCGTTCATCCGTCTCGGTCAATTCATGAGTTCGCTCATCGACCTTTATCCGTGGCTCGAAATCGAACTGGCGCACGGCGTCTCCACCTGGGCGATCGAGCAGGTCTGCAACGGCAGCCTCGACGCGGCGTTTTTCATGGGCCACCTGACCCGGGCGCACGTGCAGGCCATCGGCTTGACCGAGATGGCCTATCGCGTGGTGGCGCCACCCGCCTGGAAGGACCGGATCGAGCACGCCGACGGCGCCGCCATCGCGGCGCTGCCGTGGATACGCGCGCCGCAAATGTCGCCGCATCTGCAGATGGTGGGCGAGCTCTTTGCGCAGTACAAGCTCGAGCCCCCGAAGGTGGTCGACGCCGACCAGGAACAGACCATCGCCAGCCTGATCGCCGCCGGCGTGGGGCTCGGCCTCATGCGCGAGGATCTGGCGTTCGCCGCGCAAAGCGCAGGCCAGGTCTGCGTCTGGCGCGAAGCGCGCCCGACCACCACCTTGTCGTTCATCTATCTGCGCGAACGCGAAAGCGATCCGGTGATCGTCGCCATGGAAAACGCCGTGCGCAAGATCTGGCTGGACGGGAACGCGCAGTACCGCGTCGAAAGGGCGTAGGCGAGAATCCGCTTGCCGGCGTGCTGCATCGGTCCATAAGCAATCATGATGACCGGCATCATGAAAATATACGCGCGGCGTTGGAGTTGCGGTAAGCTGCGCGGTAGTTTTTTGCTGGAGAATAATTCCAACAGCCAGCAGCAATTCAAACGATCAGCGGGACCGTCGCAGTCTTCCGTCGCTGTCCACCTTCACGAGGGCGCCATGATCTCGTCATGTTGAACGCGGAACAGGTTTCGAAGTCGTTCGGCGGCTTCCAAGCGCTCGACCGCTGCAACATCGAGATCGCGCGGGAAAGCATCACCGGCATCATCGGACCCAACGGCGCCGGCAAATCCACGCTGTTCAACATTCTGGGCGGCCTGATCGCGCCCGACGAAGGCGCGGTGCGCTTCGGCGGCCGCGATCTGGCGGGCCTGCGCTCCGACGCGCGCGCCCGGCTGGGCGTCGTACGCACGTTCCAGATCTCGCGCGAACTCGGCGAGCTGACGGTCCTGGAAAACATGCTGCTCGCCAGCCCCGCGCAAAGCGGCGAGTCCATCTGGCGCAACTTCCTCGCGCCCGCGCGCGCGCGAAGCGACGAGGCGAAGGCGAGGGCGCGGGCGCGCGAAGGGCTCCAGCAGGTCAACCTGTGGTCGCTCGCCAACGAACCGGCAAAGAATCTCTCCGGCGGACAGAAGAAGCTGCTGGAAATCGCGCGCGCGCTGATGCTCGAGCCCAAGATCATCCTGCTCGACGAGCCGACCGCGGGCGTAAGCCCGCTGATGACCAAGCTGCTGGGCGAGACGATCACCCGCTTGCGCGCGGGCGGCCTGACCTTCGCCATCATCGAGCACGACATGGACGTGATCGCCGAGCTGTGCAGTCCGATCTACGTTCTCGCCGAGGGCCGCACGCTGATGTCGGGCACCTTCAACGAAGTGGTGGGAAACCGCGACGTGATGCACGCCTACCTGGGAAAGCTCGCGTGAGCGATCTCCTGACCGTCGCGGGCCTGCACGCGGGCTACGGCGCGGGCGACATCCTCAAGGGCATCGACGCCGCGGTGCCGCGCGGCAAGGTCGTCACCGTGATCGGACCCAACGGCTCCGGCAAATCGACGCTGATCAAGACCCTCGCCGGCCTCTTGCCCGCCCGCCGCGGCGACATCGTCCTCGCCGGCGAGCGCCTGAACGAGCTTTCCGCGCCGCGGCGCATCAAGGCCGGATTGTCCTACGTGCCGCAGGAATACAACGTGTTTCGCAACCTGACGGTGCTGGAGAACCTGAAGATCGCGCGCGAATTCATGGGCAGCGGGGCGGCCCGGAAGGCGGCGACCAAGGGCAATGGCGTGCTCGATCCCGAAGTGCTGGCGCTGTTTCCGGAGTTGCCGGCGAAATTCCGGACGCTCGCCGGCAACCTCAGCGGCGGCCAGCGGCAGATGCTGGCCTTCGCCTGCGCGCTCACCGTCGAGCCCAAAGTCCTGATGCTCGACGAGCCCTCCGCGGGCCTCTCGCCCAAGTACATGGCGGACATTTTCGCGACGGTGAAAAAGGTCAACGCGCGCGGCGTATCGATTTTCATGATCGAGCAGAACGCCGCCGAGGCGCTGCGCATCTCGGACACCTGCATCGTCATGGCCAATGGCAGCGTGCGCCTGACCTCGCCCGCGTGCGACGTGCTGGCGATGAAGGATCTGCACAGCCTGTACCTCGGCGACGCACGGGAAGCGATGGCGGCACCGTGATCGCCCAGACGGCTTTCAACGGTCTTGTCACCGGCATCATCGTCACCTTGCCTGCGCTTGCGATCACGCTTCTCTTCGGTGTGCTGCGCTTCCCGAATTTTGCGGTGGGCTCGATGATGACCCTGGCCGCCTACATGGTCTTCGCGCTGAACGTTCAGCTGGGCTGGCCGCTGACGCTCTCCACCGCGGTGGTCGCCGTGGCCTTCGGCGGCTTGCTGATCGCCATCGATCACGTGACCTTCAGGCCCTTGCGCGAACGCGGCTCGATCACGCTGATGGTCGCCTCGCTCGGCCTCGGCTTCGTGCTGGAGAACGTCGCGCGCCTCGCCTACGGCAACACCGCGCGAAGCTTCGCCATCGAGCTCGCGCGCCCCTTCCGCTTCTTCGATATCCGCATGAACCGTGAGCAGATGATCATCATCATCGTGTCGACGCTGGCGATGCTCGCGTTGTACGTGCTGCTGACGCGCATGCCTATCGGCCGCGCCATGCGCGCGGTCGCCGACAACCCGGCGCTGGCGCTGGTGCGCGGCATCGAAGGCCCGCGCATCATTCGCTGGACCTGGTTCATCGCCGGCATCCTGCTCGCGGTCGGCGGCGTGCTGATCGGGATGGATCGCGCGCTCGAGCCGCCGATGGGGTCGTCCTACCTGATCGCGATCTTCGCCGCGGCGATCCTCGGCGGGTTGGGCAGCCCTCTGGGCGCTTTCGTCGGCGCGCTGATCATCGGCCTCGTGAGCGAGCTGTCGACCCTGGTGGTGCCGCCCAATTACCGGATCGGCATCCCGCTGTGCGTCATCGTCGCGATCCTCATCTTTCGCCCGCAGGGGCTGTTCGGCAAGCCTCACATCAAGCGATGAGCTCCTTCCTCGTCCTGATCGCCACCGTGATCGCGTTTTCCGCGATCGTCGCCGTCGCGCTGAACTTCCAGTGGGGCCTGGGCGGAATGGTGAACTTCGGGCTGGCGGGACTCTATGCACTGGGCGCCTACAGCTGCGCGCTGCTGATGCTCAAAGGCGGCGGCAACACCTTCTTTGCGACGCTTGGCGCGATGGCGATCGTCGGCCTCGCATGTGCGTTGACGGCGTTGGTCACGCTGCGGGTCGCCGAGGAGGACTACTTCGCGATCGTGACGCTGGGCGTGGGCGAGATGCTGCGCCTGATCGCGCTCAACGAGGACTGGCTCACCGGCGGCGCGCTGGGATTGACGGGCATTCCGCGTCCGGCCTCAAGCCTCGTGGCGCCGCAGTACTACCAGTACTTCCTCCTCGCGTTGTCGGTGGCACTGCTGCTCGGCACCGTGTGGTTCCTGAACGTGATCGCGCGCTCGCCGTTCGGACGCATCGTGCGCGCGGTGCGCGAAGACGACCTGGTGGCGGCGACGCTGGGAAAGAACGTGCTGTGGGCGCGCGCGCGCATCTTTGCGATCGGCGGCGCCTTCATCGGGCTCGCCGGCTCCCTGCACGCGTTCTATTATCAGTACATCGATCCGACGCAGTTTTCCACCATCGTCATCGCCTACGCGTTCATGGCTGTGATCGCGGGCGGACGCGGCGCGCATTGGGGCAGCATCTTCGGCGCGGCCATGGTCATGCTGCTCCTCGAGGGGTCGCGCTTCGTGAAAGACGTGATTCCGGTGCTCGATTCCGATCAGCTTGCGGCGATCCGCATCATTCTCATCGGCGTGGGGCTGATCGCATTGTTGATCTTCAGGCCGCAGGGATTTCTGCGCGAGTATCGCTTGCGGGCCGAGTTGGCCTAGGGATTTGCCGCGTGGTGCGTTTCGTCGCTCCGGAGATCCGATCGGAGCGATCCCCGGCCCGATTGCGGCCGGGACTCATAAACCAAGGAGGAATCACATGAACAAGCTCTCTCGCCGCCAGATTCTCAAGACGCTGGGCGCGGCTGCCGCCGTGCAGGTCGGCGCACCGTTCCTCAATCTCGCCCACGCGCAGGGAGCGACGATTCCCATCGGCGTGGCGTTGCCGTTCACGGGCAACTCCGGCGCCTACGGTCCCGACATGGCCGAGGCCGCCAAGCGCACCGTCAAGAAGATCAACGACGCCGGCGGCATCCTCGGCGGTCGCAAGCTCGAACTTTTCATCGAGGACTCCGAATCGAGCGCATCGGTCGCGGCGAACCTGTCGCAGAAGTTCATCAACGTCCACAAGGCGCAATCGCTCCTCGGCTACTGGGGGACGCCCGAGGGGATGTCGTCGCGGCCGATCGCGATCCAGAACAAGGTCGTGCTGATGGTGTCTTCCGCCGCCAACGCGATCACCGACGGCGACACGCAGGGCTACGTCTGGCGCTTTCAGATGAAGGCGACCGACTGGGGCATCGTGATCGGCCGCGCGGTGCAGCGGCTGGGCTTCAAGACCGTCGGCATCATGGGGCTGCAGAACGCGTTCGTGCTGCCGATCATGAAGACGGTGGAGGAGCAGTTGAAAGGCGCCGGTCGCACGGTGACCGACTCGCTGATCTACAACCCCGAGCAGCCGTCCTACCGCGCCGAGGTGGAGAGGATCTTCGGCAAGAAGCCCGAGGTGGTTTGCTGCTTCGGCCTCCTGCCCGACTTCGTCTCGATCATGAAGGAAGTCTATCGCGGCGGTTTCGACAGCAAGGTCGTCGCCCTGTCGATCATGGCCGACGCCGAAGGCAAGTTCCTCGAGGCCGTGGGACCGCAGGTCGCCGAAGGCATCCGCCATTTCCAGCCGATGCCCGACCTCAGTTCGCCCGGCTACAAGAGGTTCCTGAAGCTGATGGATGCGCCGGCCGATCGCGTGTACCTGTTCCCGCCCAACACCCACGACCAGATCGCGGTGACCGCGCTGGCGATGGAAGCGGCGAAAAGCCCGATGGCGGTCGACTGGTCGAAAAAGATCCTTTCGGTGTGCAACGGCCCCGGCGAAAACGTCGACGACGTGGTCGACGCGCTGAAGCTGGTTCGCGAGGGCAAGCCCACCAACTTCAACGGCGCGGGCTCAACTTGCGAATTCACGCCCGGCGGCGATCAACTCGGGCGCGGCATGGGGCAATGGATCATCAAGGGGGGCAAGAACGTGTTCGTGGCGTACGAGAAGCCGTAGCACGACTTCCGTCCCCGAACCGGTCCAAACGTTCCGACGCGCAGCGCGGGCGCGCGTCAGGCCTCGGATGGACCGGCGTCGGGCAGCAACGGAGCGACGCTTTTTTCCGGCGCGACCGCGGCATCGCGTATCGCCGTGAGGCCGATGGTTCCGACCGGCGTGCCCGCCGCGTCCACCACCGTCGCGGTGTCGGCGTCCGCCGCGAGCATCGACGCCAGCGCGTCGCGCAGCGACGCCTCGCCGGCGATTCGCGGCGCACCTTCGTCCGCATCGCCGCGCACCGCGAAATCGGCGACGCGCAACAGCGCGAGGCGCTTCAACGCGCGATCGGTGCCGACGAACTCGGCGACGAAGGCGTCGGCCGGCTGCGCGAGCAGCGTCTCGGGCGTCGCGTACTGGACCAGGCGGCCCGCCCGCAGGATCGCGATGCGCGTGCCCATTTTCAGCGCCTCGTCGATGTCATGCGTGACGAAGACGATCGTCTTCCTGATGTCGCGCAGGATGCGCAGGAACTCGTCCTGCAGCGCGACGCGGGTGATAGGGTCGAGCGCTCCGAAGGGTTCGTCCATCAGCATCACCGGCGGATCGGCGGCGAGAGCGCGCGCGACGCCCACGCGCTGCTTCTGCCCGCCGGAGAGCTCGCGGGGATAGCGCTCGCGGAAGCGTGACGGGTCCATGTGCACGAGCGCCAGCAACTCGTCGACGCGCTGCGCGATGCGCGGCGCCTCCCAGCCGAGCAGCTTCGGCACCGTCGCGACGTTCTCGGCGATCGTCATGTGCGGGAACAGGCCAACCTGCTGGATCACGTAGCCGACGGAACGGCGCAGGGTGACGGGGTCGGCGTCGGTGACGTCGCGTCCGTCGATGCGGATGCGCCCCGCGTCGGGCTCGATCATCCGGTTGATCATCCGCATCGTCGTCGTCTTGCCGCAGCCCGACGGCCCGATCAGCACGCAGATCTCGCCCGCGCCCACTTCGAGCGAAAGCGCGTCGACTGCGGGCGCGGGGGCGCCGGGGAAGCGCTTGTCGAGGGCTTCGAGCGAGATCATGCGGCGCGCAAGCCCGCCGGCGTCAGCCGCCGCTGCAAGCGTCCGAAAGCGAAGTCGGTGCAAAGCGACAGCAGCGTCACCGGAATGGCACCGACGAGGATCTGCGGCCACGCCATCATCGCGATGCCCGCGGTGATGAAGTCGCCGAGTCCCCCGCCGCCGATGAACGCGGCGAGCACCGCGCCGGAGATCACCTGCACGGCCGCCGTACGCAGGCCAGCGAACATTACGGGCATCGCGAGCGGCAGCTCGATCGTTTGCAGGATGGTTCGCGTCGACATTCCCATGCCTCGCGCCGCGTCGACGACGTCGGGGTCGACGCCGCGCAGGCCCGCGATCGTATTAAGCAGGATCGGCGGCAGCGCGAGCAGCGTCAGCGCGAAGAGGCTCGGCGCGAAGCCCGTGCCGAGGATCGGCATCACCAGCGCCAGCACGGCAAGCGACGGCAGCGTGCGGCCGATGTTGGCCGAGCTGATCGCCGCGAGCGCGAAGCGGGGCTGCCGCGCTGCGGCGATGCCGGCGGGAATGGCGATCGCCGCCGCGAGCGAAAGCGCCGCCGCCGAGAGCGCGACGTGGACGGTGAACGCACGGCCGAACTGCGCCGGATGCGCGAGCACGTAGTTCCAGGCGGCGTCGAGCATGTCAGTCGGGAACGGCCGCCTGCGAGCGGCGCAGCCGCAGTTCGGCAAAGGCGAAGGCGCTGTCGACGGCGATCGCCAGCGCGCAGGCCGTAAGCGCGCCGGCCCAGATCTTCGGCGCGTGATCGGAGGAGATGCCGCTGAAGATCAGCGTGCCGAGCCCGCCGGCGTTCACGTACGCGGCGACGACCGTGACGCTGATGATGGTGACGGCGGCGATGCGCAGCCCCGCGACGATGACCGGCAGCGCCAGCGGCAGCTCGATGCGCCACAGCAGCTGGCGCGCGCTCATGCCCATTCCGCGCGCCGCGTCGACGACATCGGACGGAACCTCGCGCAGGCCGGTGGCGACGTTGCGCACCAGCGCGAGTAGCGCGAAGGCGACCATCGCGATGATCGCGTTGGTGCGCCCGAGGCCGGCGAGCGGAATGAGCAGTGCGAGGAACGCGAGCGTCGGAATCGTGTACAGGAAGCCGGCGATCGCGATGGCGATCGAATGGACGCGGTCGCTGCGCGCCGCCCAGATGCCGATCGGCAGCGCGATGGCGAACGCGATCGTCAGCGCGGTGAGCGAGATGATGACGTGCTGGCCGAGCGCGACCGCCACCTGATCCCAGTTGCGGACGAGCCAGCTCATTGGCTCAAGCCGAAGCCGCCCGCGGCGATCGCCGCGGCGACGCGCTCGACATCGGGTCCGAGCGGGCGATCCTCGTCCAGCATCGCGACATGGCGCCGCACGCCGGCGTAGGTCGACCGCGTTCCCGCGCCAAGCGAGGCGGGCGCAAGCTCGCGCAGGTCGACGGCCTGCGCCGCAACGACGAGCTCGAACGCGACGATGTAGCGCGCACGCTCGACGATCTCGGCCAGCTTTTCGACGCCCGCGAGCGCCATCGTCGCGTGGTCCTCGACGCTTTCCGACACCGGCAGGAAATCGAGCGACGCGGGGTTGGCGCGCTGGCGTATCTCCGCCCACAGCGCAGTCAGCGTCTTCTGGATCGTCGCGAAACCGGAGTGGGCGGGACCCCGGCGCGTGAGCTGCAGCGGCAGGTCGGTCAGCGCGGGCGTCATGAAGCGTAGCGTACGCCCGACGCCCATGCTCGACGCCTGCGCCAGCGCAATCGCGGCGGTGTCGAGCGCCTGCGCGAGCGCCGGCACGTGAAAGTTGCCGTTCGAGAGCATGACGTCGTCGACGACGAGCGGACTCTCGGCAGCGCTGTTCAACTCGATCTCGACCTGTTCGCGGAGGTTGTCCAGCGCCGCGTGCAGCGCGCCGTGGACTTGCGCCACGACCCGCAGCGACACCGGATCCTGCACGCGGCGCGCCGCGCCGGCTTGCAGTGCGCTGTCGCGCATCATCGCACGCAAGCGTGCCGCCACCTGCGCCTGCCCCGGCGCCGGACGCGCGTCGATGGCCCGCGCATCGAGCGGCGAGAGATTGGCGCGAAAGCCCTCGAAGGACAGCGCGATCGCCGCCAGCCACGCATCCGCGAGCTGCAGCACGTCGGCGACCACCAGCGCCGCGCGACCCACGGTGGCGGCGTTCGCGCTGATCAGCGCGAGGCCGTCCTTGGCGCCGAGGTTCACCGGCACCAATCCCGCCCGCGCCAGCGCCTGCGCGCCCGGCAGCACGGTGCCGCCGAATTCGGCTTCGCCTTCGCCGATCAGCGGCAGCGCGAGATGCGACAGTTGCGGGAGGTCGGCGACGCCGATCGAGCCGAAGCGCGGCACGCGCGGGTGCACGCCGCGGTTCAGCATGGCGATCAGCGCGTCGAGCGCTTCGAGCGAAATGCCCGATCCTCCCTGCGCGAGCCCGGCGATGCGCGCGAACATCATCGCGCGCACCGACGCGCGGTCGTAGGCCGGACCGACGCCGACGGCGCGCGCGCGGATCGCGCGGCGCTGGTAGTCGGCGAGGTCGTCGGGCGACAGGCGCCGGCCGGTGTTCGCGCCGAGCGCCGAGTTGACGCCGTACACCGGCGTGTCGCTCGCCGCAATGCGCAGGACGACGGCGCGGGCTGCCGCGATGCGCTCGCGCGCCGCGCCCGCGAGCGCCACCGGCGCGGCGTCGCGTGCAACGCGCGCGACGTCGGCGAGGGTCACGCGCAGCGCGCCGACGCGCAGCGTCACGGACAGGGGGTCCGGCGGCCCGACGGCGCCGGGCGCGCTATTTGACGACGCCCTTCGCCTTGAGGAAATCGCGCGCGACGTCGCGGGGCTCCATCTTGTCGCCGTCGACTTTGTAGTTGAGCTCCGCCATCGTCGCTTCGTCGAGCATCGCGCTCACCCGGTTCAGGACCTGCGCGACCTTAGGGTCCGCGTCGAGCGCTTCCTTGCGAACGACGGGCACGACATAGTAGGGCGGCCACAGGTTCTTGTCGTCCTTCAGGCGCTTCAGCTTGAGCGCGCTGATCATGCCGTCGGTGGCGTAGCCGTTGACGACGTCGATCTGCTTGTTCGCGATCGCCTGGTAGCGCAGGCCGATCGCCATCTGCAG
>JBDSLT010000082.1:0-6520 GCA_039916265.1 Casimicrobiaceae bacterium
GATCCGCGCCACCGGGTTGCGCCAGTCGCGCACCGCCGGGTCGATGCTGCCGACGCCATGGATGCCGGCGTGGATGTGCACGTAGCCCTCGCCGCCGCCCGGCGCGGCGCCGCCGCCCGGACCGCCGCACTCCGCGAAGAACGGCCCCGGAATCGAAGCGCAGGTCTCGTCGTTGCGTTCGGTGCCGGCGTCGTACGCGGGCGAGTACACGGTGATGACGTCGTTGCCGTTCGGGCCTTCGGCGTCGCTGACCGCAAAGAACGCGTCGTTGGTCGGGATCAGCATTGCGGCGACGCTGACGTTGTCGAAGTTGCCGCGAGTGCTGACGCGCTGCGTGACCGACTCGCCGGGATTCAGCAGCGCACCCGAATTGACGACGTCGCGCACGTTCGCGTTGCCGAGGAGCAGCGCGGTGATCGGCGCGACGTTGCCTTCCTCCGCCAGCGTGCGCAGCTGCGGCGACGCCGGCGTTCCCAGCTCGAACAGCTTCACGCCCGCCTTGTGCGACGCGACGAGGATCGGCGTGAACCGCTGACCACGCGTGAGATTGGTGACGGTGACCTCGAAATCCAGCGCCGACGCGACGGTTGCCGCGCCGAGCAGCATCGCTCCGCCGGCCAGCGTCAGTCCGAGCCGCCGCATATCCATCGAAAAGTTCATGGTCTGCTCCTTGCAGGTGAGGTGAGGTTAGGGGAGAGGAGAGCCTGGCGAACCGCCCATCCCGCCAGGTCCGGCACGCCGGATGGGTGTTCGACAAGGTTTCGCAGCGCGCAGGACCGCAGTTACACCGCGGCGCGAATATCGTGGTTCGGCGGTCACTTCGCGTCGCACATAGCGCGAATCGCCTCACGCTGTAACCGAAAGCGCCGCCCCAACGAATTCGCTTTCTTACCGGGGGTCGTTCTGGTCGCTCCTGGGAATTTCGCGCATGTCCGATTTCGTGCACGTCCGTCTTCGTTTCTAGGGAACATTCCGCCATGAGCCGCCTGCCGATCGTTGCTGCCTTCCTTTTCGCTCTCATCGCCGGGCCCACCGCGGCGGCCGATAAGAAGCCCTTCGATGCTGCGACGTTCGCCGCGCTGCAGGCGGCGGACAAGCCCGTACTGATCGACGTGCGCGCCGACTGGTGCCCGACCTGCAGGCAGCAGGCGCCGATCATCGCGTCGTTACTCGCCGCACCCGAGTTCGCGGCGTATACGGTGCTCGAAGTGAATTTCGACAACCAGCCTGCGGTGCTGCGTCAGTTCAAGGTGACGCAACAAAGCACGCTCATCGTGTACAAGGGCCGCAACGAGGTGGCGCGCTCGACGGGCGACACTCGCAAGGACGGCATCGCCGCGCTATTGCGCAAGGCGACCGGCTGAGGCGTCGTGATCGCCGCGGCCGGCACGCTGTCGCTCAGCTTCGTCGCCGGGCTGCTGTCGACGCTGTCGCCGTGCGTGCTGCCGCTGCTGCCCATCGTCATCGGGTCGGCGGCCAGCCACCATCGTCGCGGGCCACTGGCGCTGGCGCTGGGGCTGGGCCTGTCGTTCACGCTGGCGGGCATCGTGCTGTCCTCGCTCGGCCTCTACCTCGGATTCAACCAGGGCTGGCTGCGCAACGTCGCGGCGGTGGTGCTCGTGCTGTTCGGCGTCGTGCTGCTGAGCGCAGGACTGCAGCGGCGCTTCGCGAGCGCGACAGGCGCGCTTGCCACCGCCGGCGACGCGCTGTCGCAACGGATCCGGCTCGACGGCGTCGCCGGGCAGTTCGCGCTGGGCCTCGTGCTGGGCCTCGTGTGGGCACCCTGCGTCGGCCCGACGCTCGGCGCCGCGGTCACGCTGGCGAGCCAAGGGCAGGCGCTCGGCGAAGTGGCGCCGATCATGCTGGTGTTCGGCATCGGCGCGGCGCTGCCGCTTGCGGCGTTCGGAATGCTTTCGCGCGAGGCGCTGCTGCGCCTGCGCGTCAAAATGCAGGGGTTCGGCGCAGCGGGGAAGTACGTCCTCGGCGTGCTGCTGATCGGGGTGGGCACCGCCATCCTCGCCGGCGCTGACAAGCCGCTCGAAGCGCGGCTGGTGGAATGGTCGCCGGCGTGGCTCACCGAGCTCACAACGCGCTTCTAGCGTGAGCGCCGCCACGCCGATCCGGTCGCCGCACCGAGGCGCGCATCAGCCGCAATCGAGGCCGCCCCAGCCAAGGCGACTATAGTGTTCTTTCATCAACGACCGGGACAGATGCCATGCAACGCAATCGATCGCTCGTTTTTGCGCTTCTCTTCGCCGCGTCGGCGCCCGCCTTGGCCGTCGAAGGCATGATCACGTCGCCGAGTTCCTACGGCCCCAAGCCGACGATGGACCGGCTCGAAGCGGTGCTGAAGGAAAAAGGGTTGACGATCTTCGCCCGCGTCGACCATGCCGCCGGCGCGGCGAAGGTCGGCAAGACTCTTCGCCCGACTGAAGTCCTGATCTTCGGCAATCCGGCAGGCGGCACGCCGTTGATGGAGTGCAGCCAGACCGCGGGTATCGATCTGCCGCTCAAGGCGCTGGTGTGGGAGGACGCCGCAGGCAAGGTCTGGCTCGCCTACAACGATCCGGCGTACCTGGCGGCGCGTCACGGCGCGCCGGAGTGCGCGGCCGTCGGCAACCTGCAAAAGGCGCTGGCCGGATTCGCGTCGGCAGCGCTCGCACGCTGAACGCATCTTTTCACGAGAAGGAATCGCCCGATGTCATTGAAGCCCAACCAGGCAGTGCCACCGCTCGTCGTCCCGCTGGTGGACGGCGGCACCTTTACGCTCGCCGACGCCGCGCCGCAGCACTTCACGCTGGTCGTGTTCTATCGCGGTCTGCACTGCCCCGTGTGCCGGCGCTATCTCGGCGAGCTCGAGAAGCACGTCGCGCAGTTCGAGGAGCGAGGCGTCGAGGTGCTCGCGCTGTCGACCGACCCGGCGGACCGGGCAGCGCGGTCGCGCAAGGAATGGCAGCTTCCCACCTTGCGTCTGGGCTACGGCCTCGACGTCGACGACGCGCGCCGGTGGGGACTGTACATTTCCGAGGGACGCGGCGCGTCGTCGGCCGGCGTGGACGAGCCGACGCGCTTTGCGGAGCCCGGCGTGTTCCTGGTACGCCCGGACGGGCGGCTCTACTGGGTGTGCGTATCGAGCATGCCGTTCGCGCGGCCGCCCGTCGAGGAGATCCTGAAGGGTGTCGACTTCGTCATCGGCAAGGACTATCCGGCGCGCGGCGACGCGTAGCGCGCTTGCGCCCGGCGCGCAAAGCTCACCAGCGCAACAGGACCGGCCCCAGCAGCGCGCCGGCGGCCGCGGGAATCAGCATGCCCGCGACGTACCAGACGCCGAGAAACGGTGCCTCCATCTCCGGACAATGCAGCGCGTAGATCAGCGCGGCGATCGCACCGGCGAGAAGGCCGGCGGCGCCGCCGGCGAGTGCCAGGCGCGTTGGCGCGAGGCCTCTCATCGCCCAGAACGCCGCGGCGAACACCGGCACGGCGAGCAGCGGGACGTTCGTCAGGCAGTCCTCCACCGTGAAGCCCATCACGAGGCCGGCGCGTTCTGAGACCGGCGCGCCGAGCAGCGTCACGGCCGCCAGCAGCCACATCGCGACGACCGGCGCGACCAGCGCAACCGGAACACGCCCGAGGCGCGCCCCGGGACGCGACAGCCGCGTGGCGGCAAAGAGCGCCGCAACTGCGATCGACGCGGGAAACGCGAGCTTGAGCCAGAACATCGGCAGGGCGACGGCGGTACGGATGTCGGGCCGCACGCCGAGCAGGATCGCCATCAGCAGCGTCGCGCCCAGCGCGCCCCATCCGAGCGCCACCGCATAGCGGCGCGCGGTCGCGTTCGGCTCGACCGGCAGCGCGCGCACGACGAGCAGCGCGACCAGTTCGTCGGTGTTCATCGGCGTGCCTTGATCATCAGCGCCATGGCCTTCATCCCGCGGTGGACGCCGACCTTGACCGCCGACTCCGACATGCCGGTCAGGCGCGCCGTCTCGACGACCGACAATCCCTCCAGCTTCATGTGCAGGATCGGCAGGCGCTGCCGCGGCGGCAGGCGATCGAGCAGCTTGGCAACGTCGAGCCGCGCGCCCACCGCCTCGGTGTCGCTGCCGGAGAACAGTTCGCCCTCGTCGTCGAAGGTGTCGTGCAGCGCCTCGTGTCCGGCGCGCCGCCGCAGCAGGTCGATGAGTTTGTAGCGGGCGATCGCGTGCACCCACGCCGTCAGCGGCTGGTCCGCATCGTAGGTGTGCCGCTGGTTGTGAACGGCTAGCAGCGACTCCTGCACCAGGTCCTCCACATCTTCCGGCAGCCAGGACAGGCGCCGTCGCAGGTACGCACGCAGGTGCCCGCTCAACGCCTTCAGGAATTCGTGATACGCCGCGGCGTCGCCGGACAGACCCCGGACCAGCGCCGCGCGAAGGCGATCCTCGGTGGCGTCGAAACGGAGACGATCATTCATTCGTTGGGTCGACACGATGGGTTACGCTGCTAGTGCCCCGGCGGGCAGTCTCACCGGATGCGATTGTGCACGTCCGCGTAACCGCCCGACAAGCTCGCGCGAACTGAACGGCATATCCCCATACCTCGAGGAGGCAGCCGCATGAACTACGCCAGTTCCGCCGATCCGCCCACCGAGGGCCTGCGCGGCGCGTGGAACCGCGTTGCCGACATGCTCTCGGGGCTGATCGGCCACCCGCTGCTGGCGCTGGTCGACCGCGTCGCGATCGCCGCGATCTTCTTCCTGTCCGGCCGCACCAAGGTCGACGGCTTTCTCCACGTCACCGACGGCGCCTACGCGCTCTTTCGCGAAGAATACAAGGTGCCGCTGGTGCCGCCGGAAATCGCGGCGCACCTCGCCGCCTACGCCGAGCATCTGTTCCCCGTCCTGCTGGTGCTCGGATTATTCACCCGCTTTTCCGCGCTCGCGCTCCTCGGCATGACGGCGGTCATCCAGATATTCGTCTATCCGGACGCGTGGCCGGTGCATCTGTCGTGGGCCGGCCTGCTCCTGTATCTGGTCGGGCGCGGCGCGGGGCCGTTGTCGCTGGATCGCGTGGTGGGCATCAAGTAGCGTGCATCCTGCCGACGCACCGGTCCGTTACCCTTCGGTGCGCAACCGCGCGCGTCGCGCTGGCTTGATGGGTCGAGTCGCGCGGATCGTGTTTGGCGCAGCACTGCTCGCCGTGTCGGCGAGCGTCGCGGCGGCGGCCCCCGCGGGCACCGGCGCGCTGTTGCCGGTGACAGTGTTCTACCAGCTCGCGAGCGACGATCCGGCGCAGGCGCAGGCCGCGCTCGATCGCATCACCGGGCAATGGGACGACGCGTACGCGCCGATGCTGCTCGAAGTGCTGCCGTTCCTGCGGCCGGGATCCGTCCAGCGCGGCATCGCTGCCCAGCTCGAAACGGTGTCGGGGCGCCCGTACCGCGACAACTTCAACAGCTGGTACGAGTGGCTGTGGTCGATCGAGCCCCGCGTGCACCCCGACTACGCCGTCTTCAAGTCCGCGTGGTACAGCCAGATCGACCCGCGTTTCAGCGAGTATTTCGACGGTCATCCCAAAGCGATCGTCCGGCTGGACGAAATCCGCTGGGGCGGCGTGCACCGCGATGGGATCCCGCCGCTGCGGCGGCCGAAAATGCTGTCCGCGCGCGAGGCGACCTACCTCGCCGATAGCGACGTCGTGTTCGGCGTCGACATCGGCGGCGACGTGCGCGCGTATCCGAAGCGCATCCTCGCCTGGCACGAGATGTTCACCGACACGATCGCCGGGCGCGAGCTGACCGGCGTCTACTGCACGCTGTGCGGATCGATGATCCTCTACGACTCGACGATCGACGGCGTCCATCACGTCCTCGGCACCAGCGGCTTTCTCTACCGCTCGAACAAGCTGATGTACGACGCGGCGACCAAGTCGCTGTGGTCGACGTTGACCGGAACGCCGGTGGTGGGATCGCTGGTCGGCAAGGGCATCGTGCTGAAACCGCTGTACGTCGTGACCACGCGCTGGGGCGAGTGGCGGCGGCGCCATCCCGGCACGCGCGTGCTCTCGCCCGACACCGGTCACGTGCGCGACTACAGCGAAGGCGCCGCGTACCGCGACTACTTCGCCACGCAGCGGCTGATGTTCAACGTGCCCAAGGTCGACCCGCGGCTGCCCAACAAGGCGGAGGTGCTCGCGGTGCGCGTCGCGGAATCGTCGGGACAGCAGCTCGCGATCGCCGCCGACTATCTCGCCGCGCATCCGGTGTATCACGATCGCGTCGATACCGTGGCATTCGTCGTCCTGACGGACCGCAGCGGCGCCAATCGCGTCTACGACGCGCACGATCTCACGCTCGCGAGCTTCGACGGCGGCGAAACCGCGCGCGACCGCGAAGGCGGCGTGTGGAAAGTGTCCGAGGCGCGGCTCGCCGGACCGCGCGGCGAAACGCGCGCGCGGCTGCCGGCGCACCGAGCGTTCTGGTTCGGCTGGGTGGCCGCCTATCCCGGGACACGACTCGTGAAATAAGCGCCGGCCGGCGCAGC
>JBDSLT010000083.1:0-6706 GCA_039916265.1 Casimicrobiaceae bacterium
CTGGCCCAGTTGCGTCATGGCGACGACTTCGATCGTATTCGATCCCGCGGCGAGCGGAAGCATGTTCACGTAGAAGTTGCCGTCGGCGTCGAGCTGGGCACGCCGCCCGTTTACGCTCACGCCGGAATTGGGGGGCGCGGAGAGGAAACCGCGGAACAGCACCACGTCGTCGGCAACGGTCGAGCCGTCGAGGCCCGGTTGCGAGGAAACCACCATTCCGGGCGCGACCGCAATCTGCGCGGCGGGCGATCTTGCGGTCGCACCGAGCGTGTCGATCGCGACGGCAGTGAATGAATAGCTGCCGGCGGGAACCTGGTCCCACACGAAAGTGTAGGGGGCCGCCGTTGCGCTGCCCAGAAGCGTCGTGCCTTGGTAGAAGTCGAGGCGCGTGATCCCGTCGCTGTCGCTCGCCGTGGCGGCAAGAACGATGGTCGCCGGCGCAAAGAATGTCGAACCGGTCACGGGCGCCGTGAGCGCCACCGCAGGGATGCCGTTAGCGCTTACCGTGATCGCCACCGGCACCGACGTGGCCGTGGCTCCGAGATTGTCCGTCGCCCGCGCCGTGAGAACGTGATTCCCGGCCGGCGCTGCGCTCCAGGTCATCGTGTAGGGAGCACTCGTCGCCGTTCCAAGAAGTGTGGCAGCTTGAAAGAAGTCGACTTTGGTGACGTAGCCGTCAGCGTCACCGGCACTCGCCGCCAGCGTGATCACTGCAGGCGCTGCGTAGCCCGCTCCGTTGGCGGGCGCAGTCAGCACCACGTTAGGTGGCGTATTCGCGCTGACCGTGACGCCGACCGGTGCCGAGGTCGTCGTCGCGCCGACGTCGTCGATCGCCCGCGCCGTGAGAACGTAGGTGCCGGCAGCCACGTTCGACCACGTCACGGCGTACGGCGCAGCAGTTGCTGTCCCGATCGGAATCGATCCCGCGAAGAATGTCACGCTCGTGATCGAGCCGTCGCTGTCGCTCGCGGTCGCGGCGACGCTGATCGTGGCCGGCGCCGGGAACGTCGTCTCGCTGGCGGGCGCGATCAGCGCAACATTCGGCGCGGCGTTCACGACAGTGATGTGCACGCCGGCCGACGTGCCGGTTGCGCCACCATCGTCGGTCGCCCGTGCCGTCAACGTGTGATTACCCGGCACCGCATTGCTCCAGATTATCCCGTACGGGGCCGCGGTTGCCGCGCCGAGCATCGTTCCGCCGTTGAAGAACTCCACCCTGGCGATCGTGCCGTCTGCGTCGCTGGCCGTCGCCGCGAGCACGATGCTCGCGCCCGATGGAAACGCTGCACCTTCGTTGGGCGCCGTCAACGTGACCGTGGGTGAAGCATTCGCCGGCGCAACGCCAAGGGTTACGGCGGTCGATGTCGCGACGACGCCGCGCGTGTCGGTTGCCTTCGCCGTCACCTGGTAGGTTCCGGCCGCGATTCCATTCCAGGCGACCGCGTAGGGTTCCTTCGTTGCCACACCGATCAGCGTCGCCCCGCGATAGAAGGCGACCTGCGCGATGGCCACGTCGGGACCGAACGCGTCGGCCTGCAGCGTCACGTCGGCGGGTGCTTCGAGGAGCAGGCAGGCGGCGGGCTGCGTGATGACGACCAGCGGCGCGGCGGTGGCCTGAACCCTAACCGTCGCGCTCGCGCCGGCGCCGGCGTTGTCGATGGCCGTCGCCTTCAGCGTGTGCGCGCCGGACGCCAGGCTCGCCACCGCCCAGGATGCGGTCAATGCAGAGGCGCCTCCCGTCACCGATCCGAGCAGGCTGGCTCCATCGTAGAACTCAAGACGCGCAATCGTGCCATCCGTGTCGGACGCCGACGCCGTGAGGGTCAGGTTGCCGCCCGCCGGGAATGTCGTGCCTTCCCCGGGCGCGTCAATGACGATGGTCGGGGGACTGTTGAGCGGCGGCGCCACGACGATCGACACGGGCGCCGACGTCGTCGTCGCGCCCTTGTTGTCGGTTGCCTTGGCGGCCAGCGAATACGTTCCGGCGGCGACGTTGCTCCATACGAGCGCATACGGGTTGGCGACGCTCGTGCCGAGCAGTGTCGAGCCGTCACGATAGAACTCGACCTTGGCAATCGTGCCGTCGGAATCGGCGGCAGTTGCAGAGAGCGTGATGCCGACTCCCGGGACGAACCGCGCGCCGTCCGCGGGCGCCGTCATCGCGACGACCGGGCGCTGATTCGGCGCTTTGGTCGAATCGACGAGGCGAATCGGCGGCAGCAGCGTCCACGCGGTGTCGATGGGTGCGCTTTCGTGCCCGAACGCGTCGGTCGCGCGCGCGGTGAAGCGATTCGCGCCGCGATTTTCGCCTTCGGCCAGCGTGGAGGGCGTGACCGCGGTCGCGCGCCCCCGGCCGGGATCGAAACGGAACGCCTCGGAGATGAGACGATCGCCGAGCGAAGCGGTCAATCGCAGGCCCGCCAGATAGCCGGGCGGCACTTCGCAGGGCAGGTCATTGCATAGAGCCTCGACGTACAACTCGATTTCGGGCCGGGACTCGGCGAGCGACGCGCCTTCGGGCGGCCGAATCAGGGAGACGCGCGGCAACAGGTGGAACGGCGATCCGGCCAGCAACTCGAAGTGTCCGTCGCGTACGGCGAGGGTGCGGAGGCCGCCCTCCCGGTCCAGGGCGATCACACTGTCTGCAAAGCCGGCAACCAGCCGGTCGGTTGCTGCGTCGTAGGCCAGGACGTTCACGCTGGCGAGTTCACGGCTTCCCCGGGCTGTCGCCGTCAGTCCCTGTGCGTCGGCGGTCACTGCGATCAGGCCGGCCTCGGTGGCGAGCCATAGCGTGCCGGTGCGCGGGTCGAGCGCGCTGCCGCGAATTTCGCTGCCGATATCCATCACCTGCACAGGCGCCGCGCCGCCTTCCGTCGCGACCGCGGTCACGGCGTTGCGGCCGATCAGCCACGCTCTGCCGGCGAGGGAGTCGATTGCCATCCCGGCCACCGTTTCGACCGGTGTGAGAGGAACGTCTGGCGCCGGCGCGAGCAGGCCCGCGTGCGAGAACCGCCAAAGCCCTCGCGGGCCGGCAATCCAGACACTTTGGTCCAACGCGATCGCGAGCGCTTGGGGCTGCGCCGGAAGCGTGTAGGCGCCGAGGCGCCGTCCTTCCTTGTCGAAATGCGCCAGCAGCCGCTGCGACGTCACCACCCAGGCGCTGTCGTCGAACGGATCGGCGGCAAGCATCGTCCCGCGGCCGTAGCCGAGTTGCGCAACGTCGATGCGCAACGGATGCCTGCCTTCGGTCGAGACAAAGATGAGCTGGTTTGCCGCGAGCGCCCAGGTGCCACCTCGACGCGCAGGCGCCAGCGCCGTCACGCCTGTAATCTCGACGCGTGCGACGACCTGTCCCGTGTCGGAGTCGACTGCGCGCAGCGCCCGCGCATCCGCCAGCCACAGCGCCGCGGCGACGCTGTCGAACGCCATGCCCGCCAGCAATAGCGTGCACGCCGCCCGGCCGCCGGCGGCGCGCCAGCGTCCGAAAATTCCCGCACGCACGCGCGGCATGTTCAATCGCAGGCCGCTGAAGGATTGACGACGACCACGATCGGTTTCGAATCCGTGATGTTCGTGCCCTCGGCGAAGGAGGCCCACAGCGTGCGTATTCCCGCCGCGAGCGACGTGGCGAGTACCGCCGCGCCGCCACTGGAAAATGCCACGCCCAGAAACGTGCCTCCGTCGTAAAAGATCACCTGTTTTCCGGCGGCGGCGCCCGTTGCCGTAAGAGTGACCGGTTGGTTCGCGATTGCAGGGTTCGCCGCCGCGGCGAGCGCGAGGCTGCCCGCGTCGGTGCCGAGCTTGAACACGACGGCGTCAGCGCCTGACCCGCTGGGCTGCAGCGCGCCTGCCGTGGTGGGAAAGTTGGTGGCGGCGCCCTTTGAGAGGTAGACGTTGCCTGGCGAATCGACGGCAATCGCCTCGCCCGCGCTCGCCGGCGTGCCGGTCGGGCTGGCCCCGGAGTCGAAACCGGTATAGAGCAGCGACGAGAACAACAAGGCGTGGCCGCCCTGCGACAGCTTGGCGACGAAGAGCGACTCCTCGTTTTCCTGCTGCTTCGCGGCGAGGCGCGAGTCGATCCGCGGAAACGTCCAGGACCTCGCCACCCCGGTCACGAACGCGTGGTTTCGCGCGTCGACCGCGATGCCGAACGCCGCATCGCCTGGAATCTGCAGCGAGTTGAACACCGACTGGCAGTAGTACGGATAGCACAGCTCGCCGCCGAGAAAGGTCGCGTAGACGAGCGCGTCGCCTGCCGCGGAGAGCTTGGCGACGAATGCGTTGCCCTGACTCGAGTTGACGAGGTGCTGCCCCGCCTTGACGGGCTGCAACGCGTTTTTCGTCGGGAAGTCCGCCGAATACGTCTCTCCCGCGGCGTAGAGGTTTCCATCGCGATCGAGCGCGATCGCGTTGATCGAATCGTCCAGCGCGCCGCCGAGGTACGTCGAATAGACGAGCGCGCCGCCCGACGGGTCGAGCTTGCTCACGAAGCCGTCGACGCGGCCCTTGCCTGCCGCTTGGAAGGCGTTGCGCACCGGGAAGTCCGGGGAGGTCGTCGAGCCCGCAACGTGTATGCTGCCTGCGCCATCGAGCGCCATCGCCCTGGCGACGTCGGTGCCGCTGCCGCCGAGAAACGTCGCAAATCGCAGTGCGCTGCCGTTCGCATTCAATGAAAGCGCGAACGGTCCACCCGCCGTCGAGCGCGGCGTAGGCTGGAACGCGCCGGGCGTCGTTGCGAGCGCTGCGCTCGCCTGTCCCGCCACGTAGGCGTTGCCGGCGGAATCGACGGCGATCCGCGTCTGCGAGGCGCCCGGCAAGTAAGTGGAGTACACGAGCGCGTTGCCGCCGGGCGAGAGCTTGGCGACGAACGCGCCGCCGCCGGTTGCCGGCGCCTTCTGGTACGCGCCGATCGTCGTCGGAAAGTCGGTTCCGTTGGTCGTCCCCGTCACGTAGGCGTTGCCTTGCGCGTCGACCGCGATGCCGGTTGCGAATTCGGCGCCCTTGGAGCTGCCCAGAAACGTCGAGTACACGAGCGCGGTGCCCGCAGGGTTGAGCTTGGCGACGAAGACGTCCTGATCCGCATTGCCGAGCCGTGTGTCGTAGGCGTTGAGCAGCGGAAAGTCGCTGGACTGCGTCATGCCGGCGATGTAGGCATTGCCCTGGCCGTCGACGGCGATGGCGGTTCCCGCGTCGCTTCCGCGCCGCCCGCCGAGGAACGTGGAGTAGCTCAGCACCGGGTCGATCACCAGCGCCGCGGTACGGTCGTACGCGCCGACGTCCACCGCGAACTCGCGCTCGCCGACTCGCACGTAGCGGCTGTCGATCGCGTGCCGGCTCGCCCCCGACGTCTGGTAGACGAGCGGACGATGCTGGGTGAGTTCGCCGTGCGCCGTGCGGAGCAACAGGTTTCCCTCGGCGTCCTGCGCGATCGAATCGGCGCCGTCGAATCGGATCCGGATGCGGCGCGGATCGGCGCCTGGCGCGAGCAGGAAGTCGAACTCGAGCGACCCCCCGTTACCGTAGAACACGAGATCGATGCCGGGATAGACGTCGCTGCGACGGATGCGACCGAAATGCGGGATGGCGCCGAGGGGGCGCGGCGTTGCGCCGCCCGCGAAGTAGTGGGACACGCTCGCGAGCGGCGCTTCGCCGCGCAGGTCGGCCCCCGCGTCGGCGCCGGGAAACGTCAAGGTGATGGCGGCGGCGCTCGCCGGCGACCGCCGGTCTCCGGTATTGCTCTGCAACCGCAGCGTCACCGCGTCCGCCGTCAGCAGGACCTGGTAGCCGACACCCCGCGCGAGAAAGCGCACCGCGTCGTCGGCTTGTCCGCCATTGGCCTCGAACGCCAGCGGCAGCCGATCGTAGTCGCGCGACGCTGCCGCCGCGAAGCCCGTCACGAATACCGCCAGCGCCATGCCTCCAGCGATTCGCGCCAAGCAACTGCGTGCATCCATGCGATCTCCCGCGATCCGCGCCCACGTCTCGAACGCGTTGTCCGACGCGCCGCGTTGTATGCTTGAGTCTCCGTGGGCAGTCTGCGCTTCGTGCACCTGCGGCCAACTGACAGTCCTGCCATCAGACGTACGGCGGATTGACGACAGCCAGACACGATGCCGCCGCCCTCCCGGCGCATGCCCGAGGACCGCAATGCGATGAAGCTCGTCACCTGGAACGTCAACTCGCTGAACGTGCGCCTGGCGCGGCTTCTCGACTGGCTCGCGGCCAACGCGCCCGATGTGGTGTGCCTGCAGGAAACGAAACTGGAGGACGCGAAGTTCCCGGTCGCCGCGCTCGACGCCGCGGGATACGCGTCGCACTTCACTGGACAGAAGACGTACAACGGCGTTGCGATCCTCGCGCGTCACGGGCTCGCGGTGGCGGAAGTTGCCGCCGGCGTGGAAGGCTTCGTCGACGAGCAGAAGCGCCTCATCGCCGCCACCGTCGACGGCGTCCGCGTCATCTGCGCCTACGTGCCGAACGGCCAGTCGGTCGACTCGGACAAGTATCGCTACAAGCTGTCGTGGTGCGACGCCGTCGCGAAGCACCTGCACGCAGCGCTCACGCATCACCCGGCGCTCGCGATCGCCGGCGACTTCAACGTGGCCCCCGACGACCGCGACGTGCACGACCCCGCGCTGTGGGCCGGGCAGGTGCTGTGCTCCGAGCCCGAGCGCGCGGCGTTCCGCGAGTTCCTGAACGCCGGCCT
>JBDSLT010000084.1:0-6072 GCA_039916265.1 Casimicrobiaceae bacterium
TTTTTCCCCAAGGCTTCGACCGACGTCGCGGTGCTGAAGCGCGCGAAGCGCGCGATGGCCGAGCGCCTCGCCGCCGCGTGGGAGACGCGTGCGCCGGACCTGCCGCTCGCCACGCCCTACGAGGCGCTCATCCTTGCGTCGATCGTCGAGAAGGAAACCGGACGTCCCGCCGACCGCCCGCTGATCGCCGCCGTGTTCCTGAACCGGCTGAAGCGCGGCATGCGCCTGCAGACCGATCCCACCGTCATCTACGGAATGGGCGACAGATTCGACGGCAACCTGCGCAAGCGCGACCTCGAGACCGACACGCCGTGGAACACCTATACGCGCGACGGCCTGCCGCCGACGCCCATCGCGCTGCCGTCGCAGGCGGCGCTCGACGCCGTCACGCATCCGCCGCCGTCGCCGTATCTCTATTTCGTCGCTCGCGGCGATGGCACGTCCGAGTTCTCGGTGAGCCTCGCCGACCACAATCGCGCCGTGTCAAAATACCAGAAGGGCGGGCGCTGACCGATCGCACCGGCCCCGTCAGTCCCTCGCCGCATGGCCCCTTCCTTTTGACGCTCACGTGACCGCCCCTGCCGCGCACGGCCGCTTCATCACGCTGGAAGGCGTCGACGGGGCCGGCAAGAGCACGCACGTCGCCTTTCTCGCCGCCGCGATCGGCACGCGCGGCCATCGGGTGGTGACCACGCGCGAGCCGGGCGGCACGCCGCTGGGCGAATCGCTGCGCCAGCTCCTGCTGGACACGCCGATGACGCAGGCCGCCGAGACGCTGCTGATGTTCGCGGCGCGCGGCGAGCACGTCGCGCTGGTGATCGCACCGGCGCTCGCCCGTGGTGACTGGGTGCTGTGCGACCGCTTCACCGACGCGACCTACGCGTATCAGGGCGGCGGCCACGGGGTGGCGTCGGCGTTCATCGGCGAACTCGCGGCACGCGTGCATCGCGATTGCAATCCGGACCTGACGCTGCTTTTCGACGTGCCGCCCGAGGTGTCGCTCGCGCGGCTCGCCCGCGCCGAGCACCGGGGCCGCGTGCTCGACAAGTTCGAGCGCGAAGCGCAGGCCTTTTTCGACCGCGTCAGGGCGACGTACCTGGCACGAGCCCGGGCCGAGCCCGCGCGCTTTCGCATCATCGACTCGACGCGCCCGCTCGCCGACGTGCGCGCGGATCTGCAGCGCGTCGTCGACGCCTTGTGAGCACCGTGATAGCTGCGAACGAACCCGACACGCCGCACGCGCCGCAGCGGGCGTGGCCGGGACTTTTTCCGTGGCAGGGCGCCGCGGCCGCGGCGATGCTCGCCGATCGCGCACGCTGGCCGCACGCGCTGATGCTGGCCGGCCAGGGCGGTATCGGCAAGCGTGCGCTGGCGCTCGAATTCGCGCGAGCGCTGCTGTGCGAGACGCCGCGTCCCGGCGGAGCGGCCTGCGGCGAATGCGCGAGTTGCGGCTACGTTGCCGCGGGCCAGCATCCGGACTTGCGCGTCGTCGCGCCGTCGGTGACCGACGACGAAGGCGTCGCGAAGCCGGTCGAATGGATCCAGGTCGAGGCGATCCGCAGTCTCATCGTGTGGGCGCAACTCACCAGTCATCGACGCGTTGCCAAGGTCGCCGTGATCGCGCCCGCGGAGCGGATGAACGCCGCTGCGGCCAACGCGCTCCTGAAGACGCTCGAGGAACCGGCGCCGTCGACCTACCTGATCCTCGTGTCGGACACCCCGGGACGCCTGCCCGCGACCCTGCGCAGCCGCTGCCGGACGATGCAGGCGCCGCGACCGGATGCCGCCACGGCGCGCGCGTGGCTCGCGGGCGAGGGAATCGCCGATGCGGACGCGCTGCTGGCGCAGGCGGCCGGCGCGCCGCTGGCGGCCCGCTTGCTCGCCGATCCCGCGTATCAGGCGGAGCGAGCGGCATGGCTGAAGGCGCTGGCCACGCCTTCGACGCTGGTCCCGGCGAGACTCGCGGCGCGCATCGACGCCGCGCCACGCGAGGAGCGACGCGACCGGCTCGCGCAGGCCCTCGATTGGCTCACCGGCTGGTGCGCCGATCTCGCGCATGCGGCGGCCGGCGCGGCGCCGCGCCGCAATGGCGATCACGCTGCGGCGCTCCTGCGTCTCGCGCCGTCGGTGGCGCCCATCCCGCTGATTCGTTATCATCGCACCCTGCAGCGCCAACGCGGTCTCGTCGCGCATCCGCTCACGCCGCGTCTCGTCGCCGAGGCGCTTCTCATCGACTACCGAAACCTGTTCCACTGATCATGGCCGACAAGAGTCCCATTCCGGCAACGGGCGGCGCCAGCGCCGCGCGGCCCGGCGTCCTCTCGCTCAATATCCGCGAGCGTGCGGCGCTGTATGCGGCGTACATGCCGTTTCTGCGCGGCGGCGGCATTTTCATCCCGACGTCGCGGCCCTACACGCTCGGCGAGGAAGTGTTCATGCTGCTCTCGCTGATGGACGACCCGAACCGGATCGCCGTGCAGGGCAAGGTCGTGTGGATCACGCCGGAGGGCGTGCAGGGCAACCGCACGCAGGGCATCGGCGTCCAGTTCACTCAGGACGAAACGGGTTTCAACGCGAAGTCGACGATCGAAAAGATCCTCGGCGAATCGCTCGCGTCGTCGCGCGCGACGCACACGATGTGATCCTCGGGCATCGGACGGCAGGGACCAGCTAACGGGAGCGGCGCGCAAACGCGCGCGCCCTGGCCGACGGCGCGCAATGTTCGTCGATTCGCACTGCCACCTCGATTTTCCGGAACTGCGGGAGGACCTGCCGCAGTTGCTCGATGCCATGCGCGAAAGCGGCGTCACGCACGCCCTGTGCATTGCGGTGGAGATGCCGGCGTGGCCCGCCGTCCACGCGCTCGCGGCGGAACACGACAATCTCTACGCCAGCGTGGGCGTGCATCCCGATTACGCCGACACGCCGGAGCCCTCGATCGATCTGCTGGTCGCGACATCGCGCGGGCGCGGCGTCGTCGCGATCGGCGAGACGGGCCTCGACTACTATCGCCTGCAAGGCGACCTCGAATGGCAGCGCGCGCGCTTTCGCACGCACATCCGCGCGGCGCGAGAGGCGGCGAAGCCGCTGGTGATCCATACGCGCGCGGCGGCCGCCGACACGCTTGCGATCATGCGCGACGAACGCGCCGTCGAGTGCGGCGGCGTCATGCACTGCTTCACCGAGACGTGGGACGTCGCTTCCGCCGCCCTCGACCTCGGTTTCCACATCTCGTTCTCGGGCATCGTCACGTTCAAGAACGCCACCGCGCTGAAGGACGTGGCGCGCCGGGTGCCCCTTGACCGGATGCTGATCGAGACCGACAGCCCCTATCTCGCGCCGGTTCCGCACCGCGGCAAGCGCAACCAGCCGGCGTATGTGCCGCACGTCGCGGCCGAGATCGCGCGGCTGCGCGATCTGCCGGTCGAGGCCGTTGCCGCGGCGACGTCGCAGAATTTCTTCCGCCTTTTCGGGATCGACCCCCATGTGCATTGATCGTCGCGGCGCGCTTCGCGCCATTCTGCTGCTCGTCGCGCTGGCCGCGGCCCCCGTTTCTGCGCAACGCCTCTACGAAGACATGATCGCCGCCGTGGCCAACGACCGCGCTGGCGAGGTGAAGGCGCTGCTTGCGCGCGGGGTCGACCCCGACATCGTCGACCCGAACGGCGATCCGCTGCTGTACACGGCGGCGCGCTCGGGCAGCGCGGCCACGTTGGACGTGCTCCTCGCCACCAAAGTCAAGGTCGACGCGCGCAACCGTTTCGGCGACACGCCGCTGATGGGCGCGGCGCTCGAGGGTCATCTCGACGCCGTGCGCAAGCTCCGCGCGCGCGGCGCTGCGCTCGACTACAAAGGCTGGACGCCGCTCGCCTACGCTGCGACCGGCGGTCGCGACGACGTCGTCGCCTACCTGCTGGACCAGGGGGCCAACGTCAACGCCGCATCGCTGAACGGGACGACGGCGCTGATGATGGCGGTGCGCGAAGCGAAGGGGTCGACGGTGGCGCTCCTCATCCGGCGTGGCGCCGACGTGACGCACCGCAACGAAAACGGTGTGTCGGCGCTCGATTGGGCCAAGCGGGGCAACGAGGCCGAGATGGAGAAGCTGCTGCGCCGCGCGGGCGCGCGCGACCCCTGACGCGAGCACGCCTGCGCGCTCAGCGCCTGCCGGGTTTGGCGTTCGGGCGGGGCTTTCGCAGCGGCGCCTGCGCTGCGCGCCGCCGGCGCGCGTCCTTGGCGTCGGCGACGAGCGGTCGCGTGAGCTCGACGCGGTCGCCGTCGACGAGCGGCGTCGACGCATCGGCGCGCGCGCCGAAGATCGCGTAGGCGAGGACGCGGGGATCGAGCTCCAGCCGGTCGAGGAGCCCCGAAGCCGCCACGGCGTCGGCGACGACCGAACCGGCGGGCAGCGCAACGTCCACCAGCGCCGAGACGCCGGGCGCCGCGTACGCGACCGTGACGGCGACCGACCCGCCCATGGCGGCGCTCATGCGCGCCGGCCGTACACCGTCTCGGCGCGGCGCACGAAGCTGTCGATGAATGTGTTCGCGATGTGGCTGAACACGGGCCCGATCGCGCCGTCCAGCAAACGGGTCGCGAATTCGTAGGCGAGGTCGAACTCGACCTTGCAGGCGTCGGCGCGCAGCGCGCGAAACCGCCACTCGCCCTGCAGGTGGCGAAACGGTCCGTCCTTCAGGGTGATCACGATCGACGAAGGCGGCGCGTTGACGTTGTCGGTCGTGAAATGCGCGCGCACGCCGTGATAGTCGATATCGATCCGCGCCGTTTTCCCGCCAGGACGCTTGGCGAGCACCTTCGCGCCGCCGCACCATGGCAGGAACGACGGATAGAGCTCGACGCGATCGACGAGCTCGAACATTTCGCCGGCTGCGTAGGGAACCAGGACGGTCTTGGTGACTTGGCGCATTCAGGGCACGGTTTAGAATAAGCGCGGCAGGCACGGCCGGTCGTCCCTCGGCGCGGACGTGCCGGCGCAAGGGCGAAAGTACACCAGTGACCATTGTCGAGAACCGCAAGGCGACGCACGACTATTTTATCGAGGAACGCTTCGAGGCCGGCTTGTCGCTGCAAGGCTGGGAGGTCAAGTCCGTCCGCGCCGGGCGCGCCAACCTGAAGGAGGCCTACGTCGTCGTCCGCAAAGGCGAGATCGTGCTGATCGGCGCGCACGTGAGTCCGCTGTCCACGGCGTCGACGCACGTCCAGGCCGACGCGACGCGCACGCGCAAGCTGCTGCTGCATCGCGAGGAGATCAACCGGCTGGTCGGCAAGGTGGAGCGGGCAGGCTATACCATGACGCCGCTCGACCTCCATTACAAGAACGGCCGCATCAAGCTCACGATCGGCCTCGCGAAGGGCAAGAAGCAGCACGACAAGCGCGACGCCATCAAGGAGCGCGAATGGGCGCGCGAGCAGGGTCGCCTCCTGCGCAATCGAACGGGCGCGAGGCACTGAGCGCGATGGGCGGGGACGCCGCGTCGATCGTCGTGCGTGCGGCCGCTGCCGACGATCTGCCGGCGATTGCGGCGATCTACGCGCAACACGTCGCGCTCGGCACGGCATCGTTCGAGCTCGAGCCGCCCGGCGTCGAAGAGATGCAGCGGCGCCATGCGGCGGCACAGGAGGGCGGGTATCCGTATTTCGTCGCGGCGGACGTCGCCGGCCGGGTGATCGGCTACGCTTACGCCGGGCCCTACCGCTCGCGCCCCGCCTACCGGCATACGGTGGAGGATTCGGTCTACGTCGAGCCGGGCGGCGCCGGTCACGGCGTCGGCAGCGCGCTGCTCGCGGTGCTGGTTGCGGCCTGCGCGGATCGCGGATTCCGGCAGATGATCGCAATCATCGGCGGCGCCGACAACGCCGCGTCGATCGGGCTGCACCGCTCGCACGGCTTCGTCGAGGCCGGCCGGCTCGGCAACGTCGGCCGCAAGCACGATCGCTGGCTCGACACCGTGCTGATGCAGCGTGCGCTCGGCGACGGCGGCGAGTCGCCGCCCACCCGCGATTGAAGTCGCGATGAAGGACACGCTGCAACGTTGCCCGGCGAATCACGTC
>JBDSLT010000085.1:0-6757 GCA_039916265.1 Casimicrobiaceae bacterium
CCGCGGCGAGACCTTCGATCGTGACGATGCTCTTTCCCTGCGCCTGCGCGGCGAGGACGTTGCACGCCTTGATGGCGTGGCCGTCCACGAGGACCGTGCACGCACCGCACTGCGCGGTGTCGCAGCCGACGTGCGTGCCGGTCAGGCCGAGGTTCGTGCGGAGGAAATCGACGAGCAGCGTGCGCGGATCGATGTCCGCCTTCGCTGCCTTGCCGTTGACGCTGATGGATAGTGAGACGGACACGACATTCCTCCTTCGTAGCGATGGCCTGCGGCGGCTTCTGGGCCGGCGTTGCGCCGACCGGACGCCAGAGAATACTAGGACGCGCGGTGCCGGGCAATGCGACGGTGCCCGGGGGACAAGGTCAGGTCATCACCTTGCGCAGCGTTTCCGGGTTCTTGATGACGGCCTTCTGCCGCGACGGTGGCGCGCCGTACAGCGACGCCGGCGGATGGGTGTCGAGCCGGCCAAGCACGCCGGCATCGGCGCAGCGCGCATCGAGCGCGATGGTCACCTGATCGCCGGCGGACGCACCGAGCAGGAAGCACGCCTGGCCCAGCTTGGCGTTCAGCGGCTTCACGATGCTCGCGCCGACGACGTCGCCGAGGGGCCCGGCCTGCGCGAGCTGGATGTCGTAGCTGCGAGCGCCGCCCGCCGGCCGCAACGCTGCGGCGATGACACCCGGCAGACCGATCAGCTCGCGCAGCAGCGGATCGTCGGCGCCGGCGTCCGGCATGCCGTCGACCCTGAGCGTCACGCGCTGCCCGCTCGCGACGACGTGCTGCAGGAAGAACTCGCGCGAGAACGCATCGGCGATGCGGCCGCCGATCACGCGCAGCGCCTCTTCCTCCGTCGCCCAGCTTCCGAGTCCTTTGGGCAGCGCCGTATTGAAATAGATCTCCTCGCCCGTCGCGCGATCGACGCACTTGATCGTCCACGACGTCAGCGCATATTTGGTCGCGACCAGTCCCGACGTCGGCAGCGTCATCGACAGCCGCTTCAACTTCGCCTCGCCGACGATCGCGAAATCGGCGCCCTTCGCATCGGCATCGGCGCGTGCGCCGTCCTCGGACCACGTGCGAAAACCGAAGCTCTTGATCCGCTCCTTCAGCAGGTTCTCGGCCACCAGCGACGGCACCGGCGGCGCACCGGGCTGATCGGCGTCGCTCGCGGCAATGCGCACCGACACCTTCGGATCGCCCTTGGCGCGGATCAGCTCGATGCGTTCGTCCCGCGACATCTCGTTCAGCGATTTCTGCAGCGCCCTGACGTCGACCACCGCCTGCGTCGACATCGACACCAGGCCGTCCTTCCCGAGGCGGGGCTCGCTTTCCCGCATGACCGCCGTGACGAAGTCACCGCTGCGCGACAGCAGCTTGTCGCGCACGATGTCGTAATTCTTCGCGAGCGACCCGCGGTCGACCATCATCCCGACCGCCTTTTCGACGAGCTGGCTGCGTGTGTCCGCGCGCAGGTCGGATTGCTGGAGCGCCCTGTCGGCCTGATAGCGCGGATCGCTGGGATCGACCAGGCCCACGGCGGTGATGACGACGGTGCCGGGCGCGGCGGGTGCTGCACTGGCAGCAGGCCCCGCGTTTCCCGGCGGCGAAGCGCCGGCGGCAGCGGTCGCGCCGGCAGCCGCCGGCGGCGCGGCGCCCGCGGCCGGCGCGACTCCGACCACTGACGGCGACGGGGGCGCGCCGCCCGATGCCACCGGGCCCGACGGCGGCACAGCCGTGCGCGTCGTCGCGTCACCGCCGCCGCCCGACATACGTTGATAGCCGAACCAGCCCGCGACGCCGATGGCGAGCACGATCGCAACCGCGACGATCGCCCTGGCGCTCGATTGCGACGGCTTGCCCGCCGATGCGTAAGCGGGCGCCAACGGCGCAGGCGTCACTCGCGAGGTTGCGCCCTCGACGCCGGCCGGCGCGCCGACATTGAGCACCGTGGCGTCGAGCCCCGCAGACGCGGCGGCAACCGCCGCCGGCGCGGCGCCCGGTCCGGCGACGGCAGCGGCCTTCGCGAGCGCGTCGGCGAAGTCGCGCGCCGACTGAAAGCGATCGTCGGGACGCTTGGCGAGCGCCTTGCGCACGACGGCATCCATCGCAACGGGAACCTGCACGTTGAAGCGCGACGGCGGCAGCGGGTCCTCCTCGAGCACCTTGCGCATCGTCGTCGTCGACGAGCCCGAGAACGGCCGCTCGCCGGTGAGGAACTGGTAGAGGATCACGCCCGCCGAAAACAGATCCGAGCGCCCGTCGACCGGCATGCCCTGGATCTGCTCGGGCGACATGTAAGCCGGCGTGCCCATCGCCGTGCCGACCTGCGTCATGTTCGACGTCTCGATGTGCGCAATACCGAAGTCCGCGACCTTCACGCTGCCGTCGTCCTGCAGGAAGATGTTCGCCGGCTTGATGTCGCGGTGGACCACACCGTGCCTGTGCGCGTAGTCGAGCGCGTTGAGGATCTGCGTCATGATCCGCTCGACGTCGGCATGGGTGAAGCGCTCGTTGGACTGGAAGTAGTCCTTGAGCTCGCGCCCCTTCACGTACTCCATTGCGATGTACGAAACGCCCGCGTCCTCGCCGAAGTCGTAGATCGAGACGATGCCGGGGTGATTGAGCCGTCCGGCCGCCTGCGCCTCGCGGCGAAAGCGCGCGGCCAGGTTTTCCGACGTTTCGCCGGCAAGCTGGTCCGCACGGATCGTCTTCAGCGCAACCAGCCGCTTGATCTGCGTGTCGTAGGCCTCGTAGACGACGCCCATCGCGCCGCGGCCGAGCTCGCGACGGATCTCGTACTTGCCGATCAGGTTGGGGTCTGACATGGGTGTCCCGGATTCATTGCGCACCGCTCAGCCTCATTGAGCGAGCGTCGTGATGTGCCGGTTGGCGCGTCGGCATCGTGCGTCGACTCGCGCCGGTCCGATCCCCACTTCGTGGGGCCCCTCGTCCCACGCTCGCGCCGCTACTTATACTTGCTATCGATTTCCCAGACGCTCTTCTGCACGAGGCGCTGGACCATCGTATCGAGGCCGACGCCGCCCTGCTGCGCTTGCGACACGCCGAGCACCGACTGCGACGTGGCGCCCACTTCCATCTTCTCCTCGGTGTAGCCCTGCGCCACCTGCTCGGTCGTCTCGGCGTTGATGATCTTGTAGCGCATGCCGATCAGCCACACCCCGGTCGATTCGTTCGAGTGGACCGAGCCCACCGCCGTGCCGCCAACCGCCCCGGCGCGCGCACCTCCGAGCGAACCCGAGAACGCGCCCAGAAGCCCGGCCATCTGGCCCAGCGCGCGCCCGTCGAATCCCTGCTGCGCCGAGGCGATCTGCTCAGCCTTGAGAATGTCGAACTTCACGACGTACTTCGTCGTCTTGAGCTTTCCCATTCCCAGGAACTTGCGCGCGGCCTGCGGATCGCCGAGGTTGTAAGCCAGCGTGAATTCGTTCAGCAACCCGCCCAGGTTGGTGCGCTCCAGCACCTGGAAATTCGCTGCCGACAGCTCGATCTCGCCGAAATCGGCGATGTTGTTCGGTGTGAATTTCTGCAGGAACGTTGCATTGTTGCTCTTGACCTCGCCGGGCAGCACGACGAGCGCAGGACCCTTCTTGTTGACGTTCACGTACTCGACCGGCCGGTAGGCCGCCTGATCGGCCGCCGCGTTAGCCTTCTGCGACGTCTCCCTCCCCGCCGTCGGCGACGGGTTGCCGAATGTCGGCTGTGCCTGCGCCAGCGCCACCCACCCCGCGAGCGCCGCACCGAGCACGTTCTGCGCGAGCCTGTAACTGCGTTGAGCGTTCATCCTTCGTCTCCCTGTCGATTTCAAAACGGTAACGCGCGACGTCACGGCCTGGGCGCCCCCCGGGGCGCCGGCGGCGGCGCGCTGCGGCAGTAGTCGCCATAGAGCTGCGCGACCACTTCGTCGGCCTTTTCGTTCACGAGCGTGAGGGCCATCTTCCCGAGGTCGGCGCCCGCATACGATGCGTTCCCCGCCTGCACGTCGGACACGACACGCCCGCCGCTCGTGGTCAGCGTGAACGCCATGTTCACCATCACCTGATTGACGGGCATCATCCGGTTCATGCTCGCTTCCGACGTGATGAGGCCACGCAGGATGAAGCTTGCCCCGAGCCGCCTGGACGCAGAAAGCATCGCGTCCGGGTCGTTCTTGAAGTAGGCGTCGATCTCCGCCTGCTTGATCTGCGCGCGGATCTCCTCCGGCGTATAGGTCCTCAGGCCGAGCGCTTGCAGGCGCTTGTTGATCGCCTGGTAGTGCAGGCCGTAGTTCTGCTGTTGCGCGGCGATGTATCCGTTCGTCTGGACCTGGCCGATGATGACCATGATCTTCTTTCCGCGCAGGTCGGCGCGACATGGCGTCGAGAGCTGATCGGCGATCATCGCATCGCGCGCGGACTGCGCGGCGGCTTCCTGCTTCGCCGCTTCATCGGGCTGCGAGAACTTGAAGCCCTGGGCGCCGGCGAGCCCGGCATGCAGTACGGTCAATACCGCCGCAAGAGCCCAGGCGCGAAGATCGGTCATCGTGGCGAACGGTCGTGTGGCCGGCCATACGTCGGCCGAATTCATCAAGATTAGCCCAACGCCTGCGTTGCGTCCACAGGAAGAATCCGCCTGCCAAACACTTGAATCGCTGCGGAAAAACGGCGCCGTCCGCGGCCACGGCGGACGCCGGCCGAACGCGCGAAACACGGTACCGCAGAACCTGCGCGGCCGTCAGTTCAGGTTCGCGATGTACTGCGACAGGTTCTCGATGTCCGCGTCGGACAGCGTTCCCGCGACGCTCGTCATATTGCCGGCATCGTTGGTGCGGCGCCTGGCCTTGAAGTCGGCGAGCTGTTTCTTGATGTAGCCGTACTGCTGGCCCCCGACGCGGGGGATCTCGTTCTGCCCGATGAATTCGCCCTGATGGCACATCGGGCACAGGACCTCGTCGGACTTCTTGCGGCCGGCGACCACTTTCGCCGCATCGGCGACGAAGCCGTTGGGCGACTGCTTCTGCTTGGCGAAATAGTCGGCGAGCGCCAACATCTCCGGCTGCGTCAGCGGCGCCACGATCGGGTCCATCGACGGATCCTTGCGGCGCCCTTCCTTGAAATCGCGCAGCTGCAGGTAGATGTAGCGCGCATTCTGGCCCGCCAGCGTCGGAAACGCGCCGCTCGCCGAATTGCCGCCGGGTCCATGACAGGCGACGCAGGTTTCCACCTTGTCCTTGATCGACGGGTCGGGCGGCGCTCCCGACTGCGCGGACGCGCAAAGCGCAACGACACTGCAGGCGGCGAATACAAGGCTTCGAGAAGGCATGGGGGCTCGCTTTCGCCCCGGATCATACCGACACGCGCGCGAAACGGCGACCGCGACGGTCGTACGCGAGCGCGTCAGAGAAAGAAACGGCCACGCCGTCGCCGACGTGGCCGTTGGGTCGAACCGATCCCTGTCAGTTCAGCGAGAACACGAATACGCTGTTGCCGCGCTTGGCGTCGATCTGATTGTTGCCGCCCGCTGCGACGGCGACGTACTGCTTGCCGTTCACCATGTACGACACCGCCGGCGCGTTGACGCCGGCCCCCGCGTTGTAGCGCCAGAGCTCCTTGCCGTTGCGCGCGTCGAAGGCCTTGAACCAGCCATTCGCCTCGCCGTTGAACACGAGGTCGCCGGCGGTGGCCAGCACGCCGCCGATCAGCGGCTGCGGCGTCTTGACACCCCACGCCACCTTGCCCGTGTCGAGGTTCACGGCAACGAGCCGGCCCCACTGCTCTTCACCCGGGATCGTCTTGAACGCGCCGCCGAGCCAGAGCTTGCCGCCCGGATACGCCGCCTCTTCGACATGGTAGGTCATCGGCTGATGCAGGTTGGCCGCGTAGGCCATCCGCAGCTTCGGATTGATCGCCATCGGCGACCACTCGACGCCGCCGTTCGCGCCCGGAAGCATCCGCGCTCCCTCCTTCGTCGGGAGGACCCACATGTTTTCCTGCGGGATCATCGCTTCGGAGAAGCGGATGAGCTTTCCGGTATTGCGCTCGTGCACGTACACGTGACCGGTCTTGCCGCCGTGGATGACGACGTCGACCATCTTGCCCGACGCATCCTTGGCCTGCGTCAGTATCGGCGAGCTGACCGCGTCGAGGTCCCACACGTCGTGCGCGATGTATTGCGAGTGCCACTTGTAAGTGCCCTTGTCGAGGTCGACGGCAACCATCGAGTCCGTGTAGAGGTTGTCGCCCGGGCGAATCGCGCCGTACAAGTCGGGGGAGGGGTTGCCGACGACGAAGAACACCGTCCGCGTTTTCAGATCGACCGCCGGTGCCATCCATACGCCGCCGCCCAGGGTCTGGTAGAACGACGAATCCTTCGCGAGTGCCGCCTTTTCGGCCGCGATGTCGCGATGCATGTCGCGGCCGGTCAGGTCGTTCACCGCCCAAACGCCTTCGTGGCCCTTTTCCGGGATCGTGTAGAAGGTCCACAGCAGCTTGCCGTCCTTGGCGTCGAACGCCTTGACGAAGCCGCGCACGCCGTATTCGCCGCCGTTCGTTCCGATCAGGACTTTGCCGTCGGTGACGACCGGTGCCATCGTTTCCGAGTAGCCTTTGTCGGGGTCGGCGATCTGCGTCTCCCACATCAGCTTGCCCGTCTTGGCGTCCAGCGCGACGAGCTTGGCATCCAGTGTGCCCATGAACAGCGCGCCGCCTTCGATGGCGACGCCGCGGTTGTTCGGGCCGCAGCAAAACGTGGTGATCGG
>JBDSLT010000086.1:0-24501 GCA_039916265.1 Casimicrobiaceae bacterium
TCCGCGGCCGTGCAGAACTACCTCGTCACGCAGGACGGCGTGTCGAACGACATCGCGTACGGGATGACCAAGGCGCTGTGGACGAATCTCGACGCGCTGGTCGCGGCGCACTCCGCGGCCAAGTCCATCGACGCCAAGAAGGCGCTCGAAGGGATGCCAGTGCCGCTGCACCCGGGCGCCGAGAAGTATTACAAGGAAGCCGGGATCCTCAAGTGACCCCGCGCGCAGCGCGCACGCAAGCGGCCGGCGGCTGACGCGCAACGGCGATGGCCGCCGCCAAGCCGCTGCCGGACGCCCCAGATACGGACGAGCCGTCGGAGCCCTTCGACGAGACCGGCGTCAAGCGGACGCTGACCGGCTTTGCCGCCAGGCTGGTCGCCGGCGTCGCGATCGCCTTTTCGGCCTTCCAGCTCGTCATCGCCGGCTTCTCGCCGCTGTCGAGCTTGCCGACGCGATCGATCCACGTCGGCTTTCTGCTCGCACTCGCCTTCCTGATTCATCCGATCGGCAAGCGCGCCGATCGGCGGCGGATCGCGTGGTACGACGCGGCGCTGGCCGCCATCAGCTTTACGCTTGCGCTCTACCACCTCTTCTTCGAGGCGGAGCTGATCCAGCGCTCGGGCGATCCGACCGTGACGGACCTCGTCGTCTCGACGGTGTTCATCGTGCTCGTGTTCGAAGCCGCGCGGCGCGTGCTCGGAATCGCGCTGCCGCTGATCTGCGGCACCTTCCTCGCTTACGGCCTGTTCGGCCAGTTCCTGCCGTCGTTGATCTCGCACCGCGGTTACGGCTTCGACCAGATCGTCTCGCAGCTCTTCCTCGGCACCGAAGGCCTGTTCGGCATACCGACGCTGGTGTCGGCGACCTACATCTTCCTGTTCATCCTGTTCGGCAGCTTCCTCGAGCACGCCGGGATGATCGGGCTATTCAACAACATCGCGCTCGGCTTCGTCGGCCACGCGCGCGGCGGTCCGGCGAAAGTGGCCGTGATCTCGTCGGGAATGATGGGAACGATCTCCGGCTCGGGCGTCGCCAACGTGCTGACCGTCGGCCAGTTCACGATTCCGCTGATGAAGCGCTTCGGCTACTCGCCGGTGTTCGCCGGCGCCGTCGAGGCGACGTCGAGCATGGGCGGGCAGATCATGCCGCCGGTGATGGGTGCGGTCGCGTTCATCATGGCGGAGACGCTGAACGTCCCCTACGTGACGATCGTCAAGGCCGCCATCGTCCCCGCCCTTCTCTACTACACGACGGCGTTCTGGATGGTGCATCTCGAAGCGGGCCGTGCGAGCCTCGTCGGGCTGCCGCGCGAAGAGTGCCCCAATCCGTGGCACGCGATCCGCGACCGCTGGTACCTGATGCTGCCGCTCGCGGTGCTCGTGTTCATGCTGTTCGACGGCTTCACGCCGATGTATTCGGGCATCGTCGGCCTCGCGCTCACCGCCATCCTGATCCTCGGCGTCGGCATCGCGTCGGGGTTCGGCTCGATGCTGTTCCGCATCGTGTTCTGGGCCGCGCTCGGCGTGGCGACGGCAGCGTTCTTCAAGTACGGCATCTGGCCGATCATCATCGCGATCGCGCTCCTCGTTGCGGTCAACATGGTGCGCAAGGGCGGCCGCGAGACGCTCGGCATCATGCGCGCCAGTCTCGTCGGCGGCGCCCGGCAGGCGGTGGCCGTCGGAATCGCCTGCGCGATCGTCGGCGTGATCATCGGCGTGCTGACGCTGACCGGCGCAGCGTCGAACTTCGCCGAGTTCATCCTGGAGGTCGGCGCGCGCAGCCTGCTCCTGTCGCTCGTCCTGACGATGCTCGTGTGCCTCGTCCTCGGCATGGGCATCCCGACGATTCCCAACTACATCATCACCAGCGCGATCGCCGCGCCAGCCCTGCTGAAGCTCGGCGTGCCGCTGATCGTCTCGCACATGTTCGTGTTCTATTTCGGGATCATGGCGGACCTGACGCCACCCGTCGCGCTGGCGGCCTTTGCAGCGGCGTCGATCGCCAAGGCGTCGCCGATGCAAATCGGCTGGAAGGCGACGCACATCGCGATCGCCGGCTTCGTCATCCCCTACATGGCCGTGTACGACCCCGCACTGATGCTCCAGGCCGCCGCCGGCACGACGCTGTCGCCCTTCGCGGCTGTCTACGTGATCTTCAAGGCGGTCGTCGCGATCGCGCTATGGGGCGCCGCGGCGATCGGCTACCTCCGCGCTCCGCTCAACTGGGCCGAGCGCATTTTCGCCTTCGGCGCAGCCTCGCTGCTCGTTGCGGCGCTGCCCTGGACCGACGAGGCGGGTTTCGGCGCCTGCGCTCTGTTCGTTGCCTGGCACTGGCTGCGCTCGCGCAGCGCCGTCGCCCACGCGGGCGCCTGACCGGCACGTCGTGCACGGCGCGCAATGACCGGCGTCTGCTTCCTCGTCGCCGGCGCCACGGCCGCGCGCCTGGCCGCCGCCGAATTCACGCTCGCGTGGAACCACTCGGTCGAGCGCGTCCGCTGGGAAGAGCGCTATCGCGTCGCCGGCGCGCAGCTCGAACTCGTCGAGGCGAGCGTCGAAGGGATGGGCGCGGGGATGGAGCCCGGACCCGACGCGCGATTGATCGCCGGGCGCTGGCGGTGGCGCCCGGCGATAGCTGCGCAGGATGAATTGCGCCTCGCCGCTTCCGCCTACACGACCGATTACGAGATATGCGCGGCCGGGCGCTGCACCGCGCTGCGTACGCTGGTGCAGCCCGCGAACGCGGAGGTCGTCGTCGTGCGCCCCTGCGACGCGCCCGGCGCCGGCGAACGCTAGCCCGCCCCCGCGAGATCGGGCGGTCGCGGACGGCGTTCGAGCGTCGACAAGCGCAGGGGGAAGGCGCCCTCGCGGCGGTCGAGGAACCAGTTGCGCAGCGTGCGGGTGATCGTCCGGAACGCGAGCGTCTCCCAGGGAATGTCCGCTTCGTCGTACAGCCGCACCTCGAGGCTCTCCGGACCCGGACCGAAGTCGAGGTCGAGCAGCCGCGCGCGAAACATCATGTAGATCTGGTTGATCTGCGGCAGGCTGATGACCGTGTAAAGGTCGTCGATCTCGACACGCGCGTGCGCCTCTTCGAGCGTTTCGCGCATGCCGCCCGCCGCCAGCGACTCGCCGTTCTCGAGGAAGCCGGCCGGCAGCGTCCACAGCCCGTGCCGCGGCTCGATCGCGCGCTTGCATAGCAGCACCTGGTCGTTCCACACCGGCAAGCAGCCGACGACGACCTTCGGATTCTGATAGTGGATCGCGCCGCATTCGGCGCAGACGTGGCGCGGCAGCGTGTCGCCCTCCGGCACGCGCCACTCCAGGCGGCTTGCGCCGCACTGGCTGCAGAACTTCATCGCGGGAACGGCGGCCATCGTGCGCCGATTATCGCATCGGCGTGCGGGTACACTGTGCGCGGGCGCACTCCGCCGCCTGCCTCCGGGAGACTTCCGCATGCGATCGCTGTTTCCGGACAACGTCGAACGCTACGTCGAGAAGCTCGCGACGACGCGCGAGACCGACGTCGAGCGCCGCCTGCGCGCGCAAACCGCGCAGATGAAGCACGGCGGCATGCAGATCGGACCCGACCAGGCGGCGTTCTTCGCGATCCTCGTCCGGTCGATCGGCGCGAAGCGGGCGCTGGAAATCGGCACGTTCACCGGCTACAGCGCGCTGGCGGTCGCCGCGGCGCTGCCGCCCGACGGCAAGCTCTACTGCTGCGACGTCAGCGACGAATGGACGCAGGTTGCGCGACGCTACTGGCGCGAGGCCGCGCTCACCGACAGGATCGACCTGCGCATCGCACCCGCGAACGATACGCTTGCGGCGCTGGCGCGCGATCCGGGGCCCGACAGTTTCGACTTCGCGTTCGTCGACGCCGACAAGACCGGCTACGACGGCTACTACGAGCACTGCCTGACGCTGGTGCGTCCCGGCGGCCTGATCGCCTTCGACAATACGCTGTGGAGCGGCGCGGTCGCCGACCCGGCGCGCACCGACGACGATACGCAGGCGCTGCGGGCGCTCAACGACAAGGCGCACGCGGACGCGCGCGTCGACGCCTGCCTGCTGACGATCGGCGACGGGATCCTGCTGGTGCGGCGGCGCTGACCACCGTCCTCAGACGAGCCAGCCGACTCGGTAATGCCGAAGCTCGGCGATCGATTCGTAGACGTCCGCAAGGGCCTCGTGCCGGCCCTCCTTCGGCACGCCCTTCAACAGCTCGGGCTTCCAGCGGCGCGCCAGCTCCTTGATCGTCGAGACGTCGAGGTTGCGGTAATGAAAGTAGTCCTCGAGCGCGGGCATCGAGCGCGCCAGGAAGCGCCGGTCCTGGCAAATCGAGTTGCCGCACATCGGCGAGGCTTTCGCCGGCACGTGCGCACGAAGGAAAGCGAGCGCGGCGGCCTCGATTTGCGCTTCGACGAGCGTCGACGCCCTGACCTTGTCGATCAGGCCGGAACGACCATGCGTCGCCTGGTTCCAGGCGTCCATCGCAGCCAGCGTGACGTCCTCCTGATGCACGACCCAGACCGGCGCCTCGGCGACGGTGACGAGGTCGGCGTCGGTGACGACGAGGGCAACTTCGATGATCCGGTCCGTCTCGGGCTTGAGCCCGGTCATTTCGAGGTCGATCCAGATGAGGCGGCCAGCGTCCTGCGACATGGGGGTTCGCGTAGAATCAGGGGCTCGATTCTCGCATACGCGACGTCCTTTCGATGACCGCCGGCGCCTTCTCGCTCGTCTTTGCCTTCGCGCTCGCCGCGACGCTCGCGGCGCGGCTGTGGCTGTCGCGGCGTCAGATCGCCCACGTCGTCGCGCATCGCGACCGGGTTCCGCCGGCGTTCGCCGGTCGCATCGGTAGTGCCGCGCACCGCAAGGCGGCCGACTACACCATCGCCAAGGAGCATCTGGGCGAGGTCGAGACCGGCGTCGACGCGTTCGTGCTGCTGGCGCTGACGCTGGGCGGCGGCATCGCGACGCTCTTCGCATGGACGCAGAGCGTCGACGCATCGGCGCTGTGGCGCGACGTGCTGCTGCTGTTCGCGATCGCTGCCATCACCGGCCTCGTGAGCCTGCCGTTCGCCTGGTGGCAGACCTTCCGCATCGAGGAGCGCTTCGGCTTCAATCGCATGACGATGAAATTGTGGCTGGGTGACCTCTGCAAGGGTATTGCGGTCGGCGTCGTCCTGGGGCTGCCGCTGGCGATCGTCGCGTTGTGGCTGATGCGCAACGCGGGCGCGCTGTGGTGGGTGTGGGTCTGGCTCGCGTGGACGGGCTTCCAGCTGCTGATGCTCGTGCTCTTCCCCACGGTGATCGCGCCGCTGTTCAACAAGTTCACGCCGCTGCCCGAGGGCGCGGCGCGCGCGCGCATCGAGCAGTTGCTGGCGCGCTGCGGCTTCGCGGCGCGGGGACTGTTCGTCGTCGACGGTTCGAAGCGCTCCGGTCACAGCACCGCGTACTTCACCGGATTCGGGCGCGCGCGCCGCGTCGTGTTCTTCGATACGCTGCTCGAGCGCCTGACGGGCGACGAGATCGAGGCGGTGCTTGCGCACGAGCTCGGCCATTTCAAGCTGCGCCATGTCATGAAGCGCGTCCTCTGGTCGGCGGTGCTGTCGCTCGCATTCCTCGCACTGCTCGCATGGCTCGCGACGAAGTCGTGGTTCTACGCGGGCCTCGGGATCGCACCCGATGCGGTCGCGGCAGCGATGGCGCGGCCGGGCGTGGCGCTTGCGCTCTTCATGCTCGCGCTGCCGGTGTTCACGTTTGCGCTGGTTCCCTTAAGCGCGCTGTATTCGCGCAAGCACGAGTTCGAGGCGGACGCTTTCGCGGCGCGCAACGCGTCCGCCGCAGCGCTCACGCAGGCGCTCGTCAAGCTGTACGAAGACAACGCGTCCACGCTCACCCCCGATCCCCTGCACTCGGCGTTCTACGACTCGCACCCTCCGGCGTCGCTGCGCGTCGCGCGGCTCGCGACGCTGGCGGCGACGCCGCTGCCGGCCTGAGCCTCCGCCCATGCGCTCGCTCGTCGCCTGTTTCGCGCTGCTCGCCGTCGCCGCGGGGAGCGCTGCGTCCGCGCAATCGCCGTTCCCTGCCGGCGACGCGAAACAGGGGGGCGCGATGGTCGCGAAGGACTGCAATGCCTGCCACGTCCGCCGCTTCGGCAATGTGGACGCCGCCTACACGCGCATCGACCGGCGCGTGACCACGCCGGCGCAGCTCAAGGCGCAGATCGCCTTTTGCAACAGCCAGCTCGGCACCGGTTACTTTCCCGATGAGGAAGAGCACATCGCCGCCTACCTCGATCTCCAGTATTACAAGTTCAAGCCATGACGGCGGAGCGAGCGAAGCTTTCGACAGGACTGCTGGCGCTGGCGTCGATGGCGTGCCGCGCCGGCGCGCCCCGTCTCAACGCCGACGAGCTCGCCGCTCACCTCGCAACACTCGCCGGCTGGACGCTCGCCGGCGACCGCATCGAGAAGACGTTCCGCTTCGACGACTATCACCGGACGATGGCCTTCGTGAACGCGCTCGCCTGGATCGCGCATCGTGAAGACCATCATCCCGACCTCGGCGTCCATTACAACCGCTGCGAGGTCACGTTCTCGACGCACGATGCCGGCGGCGTCACGCTGAACGACGTCATCTGCGCGGCGAAGGCAGAGCGCCTCTTCGCTTGAACGCGGCGCACGCCGAAGGGCTCGTTGTCGCGACGCAGCGTCGGCATTTTGCCGTGGCGCTCGACGACGGCGAGCGCGTCAACTGTCTCCTCAAGGGCCGGACCACGCAGATCGCGTGCGGCGATCGCGTGGAAGTCGTGCGCGCGGACGGCGGCGGCGTGATCGAGGCAGTAGCGCCGCGTTCGTCCCTCGTCTATCGCTCCGACGCCTTCAACGAAAAGCTGATCGCGGCCAATGCGACGCAGATCTCCGGCGTCGTGGCGCCCGACGTGGCCGTCGACCTCGAGCTCGTCCATCGCTGGATGATCGCGGCCGAAGCCGAGGGCTGCCGCTTCGTCCTCGTCGCGAACAAGCGCGACTTGCCGGGGTTCGCCGCGTTGCGCGAACGCCTCGAAACGATCGCGGCGCTCGGCTATCCGATCGTGGAGTGCGCCGCCACCCAGGACGTCGCGCCGTTGCTGCCGTGGCTCGTGCACCAGCGCACGGTGCTGGTCGGGCAATCGGGCATGGGCAAGTCGACGCTGGTCAACGCGCTCGCGCCCGACGCGGGTGCCCGCGTCGGCGAGGTGTCGCAGGCGCTGCGCGCCGGCAAGCACACGACGTCCTCGGCCGCGCTCTACCAGATGCCGGGGCTCGGCGACGAGGGCTGGATCGTCGATTCGCCAGGCCTGAAAGGCTTCGGCCTTGCGCACATTTCCGCAGGTGCGCTCGAGCACGCGTTCGTCGAGCTGCGGCCCTACCTCGGCCACTGCCGCTTTCGCGACTGCCGGCACGACCGCGAGCCGGGGTGCGCGGTACAGGAGGCCGTCGACGCCGGCAAGGTGCAGCCGTTTCGCGTCGGCCTTCTGCACGCCCTCCGACGCGAAGTGACGGCTTCCTGACCGCAGGCCCTGCCGGGCCGTTGCAGCAGGCTTTGCCCCCGTCCTAGGAGATGCCACGATGAAGCCACCCACCCGATTGGCCTGCGCGCGGGCAATCCTTGCCGCCGCTGCGCTCGCCTGCTTCATGACCGGCGCCGCCGCCGCCGAGCGCGCAATCGAGAAGACTGCTGTCGTCAATGCCACCGTCGATCAGGTCTGGGACGCATGGACGACGCGCGCCGGAATAGTCAGCTTCTTCGCGCCCGACGCGAAGATCGAGCCCGTCGTCGGCGGCGCGTTCCAGATCTACATCGATCCGGCTGTGCCGCCGGGACAGAAAGGTGCCGACGACATGCGATTCATGGCGCTGCAACCCAAGAAGATGCTGTCGTTCGACTGAAACGCGCCGCCTCAGCTGCCCGAGGCACGCGCGCAGCGCACTTTCGTTGTCGTGCGCATCGAACCGGTCGGCGGCGACCAGACGCGGGTCACGATTTACCATGCGGGTTGGGGCGACGGCGGCGATTGGGACAAGGCGTTCACGTACTTCGACAGGGCGTGGGGCGGCGTGCTCGGCAACCTCAAGAAGCGCTTCGACAAGGGCCCGCAGGACTGGACCGAATGGCTCGCGCAACTGAAGAAGTGGCGTGAGGAAGCGGCGCAGAATGCCGCGCCGAAGTAGACGGCGCTACGGCGCCCAGTTCGCGAGCGTGATCAGCAGCACGATCAGCAGCCACAACACCAGCGCGCGCCACGCCAGCCCCACTGCGGAGGGCAGCACCTCGGGCGTCGCGGGTTCGCCCATGCCGAGCTCCGGGCGCGGCAGGAGCTCGCCGCCGGGAAGCGGGATCGGTCCGCCGAGCTGCACGCCGAGCGCGCCCGCGCCGCTCGCGAGAATGATGCCCGCCGGCTCGCCGCCTTCGGACAGCGGCCAGGTCTTCGCCTGCATCCGCCAGCAATAGGCGGCGTCCTCGAAATCGCCGACGATCGCGAACCCGAGCGCCGTCAGGCGGGCGGGAATCCAGTCGAGCACGTCCTGCAGCGATCGTGCAGGCTTGCCGAACTCGGCGCGGGAACGCGAGAACGGCGTGGCGTCGTCGCCGGGCGCGTTGCCGCGCCACTCGCTCGCGAGGAGCGTCGTCGCACGATAGAGCACCGCACCGGCAGGCCCCGGCAGCACGACGAACCAGAACAGCACGGCGAACACCTGGCGATAGGCGTCGGTCAACCCGCGCTCGACCGCCAGGCGGGCGATTTCATCGCTGCCGAGCTCGCCCGGGAAACCGCCGCGCCAGCCGCCAAGGGCGCGGCGCGCTGCAGTAAGGTCGCCTTCGTTGAACGCCTGGATGATCGCCGATACCGCGTGACTGAAGCGGCGAAAGCCCATCAGCAGATACAGCACCAGCGCGTTCCACACGAGACCGAGCAGCGGATGCACGGCGTCGGCCAGCCACCAGACGGCCGCGGCGAACAGCGAAAGCGGCAGCAGCGCCAGCGCCGCAGCGACGACGCCCTGCCCGGCAGTCCCGCCGTTGAGCTGGCGTTCCAGCGCACGCGCCAGCGTGACAAAGCCGCGTTCGGCAGCGGCGCGCCACTCGAAGGCACGCCATTGCTCGAGCCCGAGTGCCGCGAGGATCGCGAGCAGCGTCATGCGCGCGTCACGTCCGCAGCTCCTCGCGATCGCGGTACTGCTCGAGCGCCTCCGGGTTCATCAGCGCCTCGCGGTTCTTCACGTCGCGGCCATGGACGATGTCGCGTACGGCGAGCTCGACGATCTTGTTGCTCTTGGTGCGGGGGATGTCCGCGACCTGCGCGATCTTCGCGGGCACGTGTCGCGGCGTCGTGTTGGCGCGGATCGTCGACTTGATGCGCTCCGCGAGCGCGGCGTCGAGCCGCATGCCGTCCTGCAGCTTGACGAACAGCACGACGCGCACGTCGCCGGTTTCGCCGGGTGGCCAGTCCTGCCCGATCACCAGCGATTCCACCACTTCGGGAAGCTGCTCGACCTGCCGGTAGATCTCCGCGGTCCCGATGCGCACGCCCCCCGGGTTCAACGTCGCGTCGGAGCGGCCGTGGATGATCACGCCATCGTGCTCGGTCAACTCGACCCAGTCGCCGTGGCACCAGACGCCGGGAAAGCGCTCGAAGTACGCGGCGTGATACTTGGCGCCGTCCGGATCGTTCCAGAACCCGATCGGCATCGACGGAAAAGGCGACTTGCAAACGAGTTCACCCGTGTCGCCCGCCAGCGGCTGCCCGCTCTCGTCGAAGACGTCGACGTCCATGCCAAGACCGCGACACTGGATCTCCCCGCGCCGTACCGGCAGCGTCGGACAGCCGAGCGCGAAGCAGCTCACGATATCGGTGCCGCCGGAAATCGACGACAGGCAAAGATCGTCCTTCACGCATTGGTAGACGTAGTCGAAGCTCTCGGGCGCCAGCGGACTGCCGGTCGAGAACAGCGTGCGCAAGCTCGCGAGGTCGAAGTCCTTGTGCGGCACCAGCGCAATCTTTTTCAGCGCGTCGATGTACTTGGCCGACGTGCCGAAGTGCGTCATCTTCTCGGCGTCGGCGAACTCCCACAGCACACGGCCGCGCTCGATGAAAGGCGACCCGTCGTAGAGCAGCAGCGTCGCGCCGGCCGCGAGGCCGGAGGCGAGCCAGTTCCACATCATCCAGCCGCAGGTCGTGAAATAGAACAGGCGATCGCCGGTCTTGAGATCGCCATGCAGCAAGTGTTCCTTCAGGTGCTGCAGCAGCGTGCCGCCCGCACCGTGCACGATGCACTTGGGGACGCCCGTCGTGCCCGACGAATAGAGGATATACAGCGGATGATCGAAGGGCTGCGGCGAATAGTCGATGGGGCCCGGCGCATGCGGCGACAGGAACGCCTCCCAACCGACGGCCGCGCGGACGGCGGAGAGATCGTCGGATGCGCCCGGCGATTGCTGCAGGTAGGGCACGACGACCACGCGCTCCACCGTCGGCAACCGGGCGACGATCGCCGCCACCTTGTCGAGGATCGGAATGGGCTTGCCGTTGTACCAGTAACCGTCGACGGTCACGAGCACGCGCGGGCCGATCTGCCCGAAGCGGTCGACGACGCCCTGCACGCCGAAGTCCGGCGAGCACGAGGACCAGACGGCGCCGATCGCCACGGTTCCGAGCATGGCCGCGATGGTCTCCGGCATGTTCGGCAGGTAAGCGGCGACGCGATCGCCGGCGACAATTCCCTGCGCCCGCAGCGCCTGCGTCACTTGCGAGACGACCTCGTGCAGGCCGGCGTGCGACATCCGCCGCTGCACCTTGTCCTCACCGCGAAAGACCAGCGCATCGAACAGGTCGCCGGCGGACTTGCGCTCGAGCAGGTTCTGCGCAAAGTTGAGTCGCGCCTCGGGGAACCAGCGCGCGCCCGGCATCCGGTGCGCGTCGACGAGGACGGACTCGCCTTGCGTACCGACAACCCCGGCAAAATTCCAGAGGCTGCGCCAGAACGCCTCCTTGTGCGCAATCGACCAGCGCCATAGCGCGGCGAAATCGGCAAGCTCGACGCCGTGCTCGCGCGCCGCATCACGTGCGAAGACGGTGACGTTAGCCTGCGCGATGCGCGCCGCGCTCGGCGTCCAAAGCACTTCCATCCGTCCTCCTTCGTGCCGTCAGGCGGCGTCGCGCAGCGGCGCGGTGAGGTTGGCCGGCAGCGGCTTCGGCCGGCCGGTCGCGAGGTCTATCCAGACGATCCTGGCGGCGCCGTCCGCGTGCGCCTTGCCGTCGCTCCACAGTTCGTAGAAACTGCCCAAGCTCGTGCGTCCCGCGTCGCCCAGCCACATCCGCACTTCGACTGTGCCCGGATAGACGAGCGGCACGCGCAGCGGATCGGCTGCTGCGACGTGTGGACGAGGACGCGGGATGAGTTCAAGAAGCGCGGGAACTGCAATGCAGTGCATCTACGGGCTAGAATTATAGGCGAACCCTGGCGACACGATCGCGGCCCGCGCCGCGAGCGGATGACCGGCCATGCAGGGCACGTCGCGAACGCATCTTCGGGGGAAGGCATGACGCGCGAATCGATGGAGTACGACGTGGTCATCGTCGGCGGAGGCCCGTCGGGCCTGGCCGCGTCGATTCGCCTGAAGCAGCTCGCGCAGGAGGGGGGCCGCGAAATCTCGGTGTGCGTCGTCGAGAAAGGCTCCGAGATCGGCGCGCACATCCTGTCGGGCGCCGTGATCGATCCGAAAGCGCTTGGCGAGCTGTTGCCCGACTGGAAGGCGCGCGGCGCGCCGCTCGACACGCCGGTCACCGACGATCGCTTCATGATCCTGCGCCTGCACGGCGCCTGGCGGGTTCCCGGCTGGATGCTGCCGCGCCTGATGGACAATCACGGCAACTACATCGTGAGCCTCGGCAACGTCTGCCGCTGGCTCGCCAGGCAGGCCGAGGCGCTCGGCGTCGAGATCTATCCGGGCTTCGCCGCCACCGAGGTGCTGTTTACGGAAGGCGGCGCCGTGCGCGGCATCGCCACCGGCGACGTCGGGGTCGCCCGCGACGGCACGCACAAGCCCGAGTTCCAGCACGGCATGGAGCTGCACGCAAAGTACACGCTGTTCGCCGAAGGCTGCCGTGGATCGCTGTCCGAGGCGCTGATGAAGCGCTATGCGCTGCGCGAGGACGCCGATCCGCAGAAATACGGCATCGGCCTCAAGGAGCTGTGGCAGGTCGCGCCCGAGCGGCATCGGAAAGGGCTCGTGCTGCATACGCAGGGCTGGCCGCTCGACAGCCGCACGGGCGGCGGCTCGTTCGTCTATCACTTCGACGATGACCTCGTCGCAGTCGGCTTTGTCGTTCATCTCAACTACCAGAATCCGCACCTGTCGCCGTACGACGAGTTCCAGCGCTTCAAGACGCATCCAGCCATTCGCCCGACGTTCGAGGGCGGCAAGCGGCTTGGCTACGGCGCACGCGCCATCAACGAGGGCGGACTGCAATCGGTTCCGCGGCTTGCCTTTCCCGGTGGCGCGCTGATCGGCTGCGCCGCGGGCTTCGTCAACCTGCCGCGCATCAAGGGCTCGCACAACGCGATGAAGACCGGCATGCTCGCGGCGGAAGCCGCGGCGGCGGCGCTCGCCGGCGAGCGCGCCCATGACACGCTCGAGGGCTACGGCGACAGCTGGCGCCGGTCGTGGGTGTACGACGACCTCTACAAGGTGCGCAACGTCAAGCCGGGACTCAAGTGGGGAATGTGGGCGGGCACGCTGCACGGCGGCCTGCACATGTGGCTCAACGATCTCGGGCTCGGCAAGCTCGTTGGCTGGACGCTGCATCACCACCAGCCCGACCACGCGACGCTCAAAGCGGCCGACGACACGCCGCGCATCGCCTATCCGAAGTACGACGGCGTGGTCACGTTCGACAAGCTTTCGTCGGTCTTCCTTTCCAACACCAACCACGAGGAAGACCAGCCGGTGCACCTGCAGCTGGGCGACCCGACGGTGCCCGTCGACATCAACCTGAGGCTCTACGACGGTCCGGAGGCGCGCTACTGCCCGGCCGGCGTGTACGAGTTCGTCGACGTCGCGCCGCACACCCACGTTCCGGAGGTCGGCGGCAACGTCGTCGAGAATGAAACGGACGGGGACGACATCGACAACGGGAACGGGAACGGGAACGGGAACAACGGCGACCGCGCGGGCGACGACCTGGCCACGCTGCTGCCGACGCGCCGGCTGCAGATCAACGCGCAGAACTGCGTGCACTGCAAGACCTGCGACATCAAGGATCCGCGCCAGAATATCCACTGGGTGCCGCCGGAAGGCGGCGGCGGGCCGAATTACCCGAACATGTAATCCGCTGCGCTAGACGCCCGACGGCCACAGCCACGCCGCGCCGCGCGCGCCGCTCGCGTCGCCGTGCGCGTGCTTCACGAGACGCGTGTCGACGCGATCGCAGAACACGAAGCGGCCCCACAGCGACGGCACGCTGGCGTACAGCGAGGCTGCGTTGGACAGGCCGCCCCCGAGCACGATCACGTCGGGGTCGAGCAGGTTGATCACGTGCGCGAGCGCACGCGCGAGGCGCTCCGCATAGCGCGAGAGCGTTGCGCCGCAGGCGGCGTCGCCGGTCGCGGCGCGCGCGACGATCGCGTGCGTGGTCAGCGGCTCGCCGTTGGCGCGCAGGTGATCGCGCTCGAGCCCCGGTCCCGACAGGAAGGTCTCGATGCACCCGCGGCGCCCGCAGAAGCACGCGTCGCCGGGTCGCTCGTCGTCGTGCGGCCACGGCAGCGGATTGTGGCCCCATTCGCCCGCGATGCCGTTGGGACCGTCGAGCACGGTCCCGCGCACCACGATACCGGCGCCGACACCGGTGCCGAGGATGACGCCGAAGACCACGTCGGCGCCGCTCCCCGCGCCGTCGGACGCTTCGGACAGCGCGAAACAGTTCGCGTCGTTGGTGATGCGTACGGCGCGGCCGAGCAGAAGCTCGAGGTCGCGCTGGATCGGCCGGCCGTTGAGGCAGACCGAATTCGCGCCGCGCAGAAGGCCGGTGGCGCGCGATATTGACCCCGGCGTTCCGACGCCGAGCGAACCCGTCGCGCCAACCGCCGACTCCCCTTCTCGGACGAGCGCGGCGATAGCCGCCAGCGTCGCGTCGTAGTCGCCGTTCGGGGTCGGCATCCGGCGGCGAAAAAGCTCGCGGCCATCGCGGTCAAGCGCCAGGATCTCGATCTTGGTGCCACCGAGGTCTACGCCGAGCCGCACGCCGCGCTCAGGCACGCAACGATGCTTCGCCGCGATCGGGGCAAAACGGGCAAGGCTTGTGGAAGTGCACGTCGGGCGGTGTTGACGATGGCGGGGGCTACAATGGAATGGAATATTACAGCCCGCACCGCAGCGCCTGACTGCCGGGCGGTCGTATCCGAGGAGATTTCGCATGAATGTCGTCGATTTCGCGTTCCGTTCGGCGGGACGTGCCGCCGTCGTATGCGCCGCGGCCGCAGCGCTGGCAGCGCCGGCTGCCGCGCAGCAGCTCAATGTCATCTGTCCGGTACAGGCCGAGTGGTGCGCGCTCGCCGCGACGGAGTTCGAGAAGGAAACGGGCATCAAGGTCGCCATGACGCTTAAGGGCTCCGGCGAGTCGTTTGCGCAGATCGCCGCCGAGAAGGCCAACCCAAAGCTCGACCTGTGGTTTGGCGGCACCGGCGACCCGCACCTGCAGGCGGCAGAGCAGGGTCTGCTCGAGGAGTACAAGTCGCCGATGCTGGCGCAACTCCAACCCTGGGCGCAGAAGCAGGCCGAGCAATCGAAGTACCGCACCGTCGGCATGTACCTCGGCGTTCTCGGCATGGGCTACAACACCGAACTGCTGGCGAAGAAAAAGCTCGCTGCGCCCGCGTGCTGGAAGGACCTGATCAAGCCTGAACTAGCCGGCGAGGTGCAGATGGCGAACCCGAACGCGTCGGGAACGGCGTACACGGCGATCGCCACGCTCGTGCAGGTCATGGGCGAAGAGGAAGCGTTCAAATACCTGAAGGCGCTGCACAAGAACATCAACAACTATCCGCGCTCCGGCGTGGGTCCGATCAAGGCGGCGGCGCGCGGAGAAACGCTCGCCAGCGTGAGCTTCATCCACGACGTCGTCACCGAGGCGCAGGCCGGCTTTCCGGTGAAGGCCGTCGCGCCCTGCGAGGGCACCGGCTACGAAATCGGCTCGCTGTCGATCGTCAAGGGCGCGCGCAACCTCGACAACGCGAAGAAGTTCTACGATTGGGCGTTGTCGCCGAAGGCGCAGGCATTGGGCGCGCAGGCGAAACAGTTCCAGATCCCCTCCAACGTCGGATCGCCGATCTCGCCGCTGTCGCCGAAGGTTGCCGACATCAAGCTCGTCAACTACGACTTCGCCAAGTACGGCTCGTCGGCCGAGCGCAAGCGGCTGCTGGAGCGCTGGGACAAGGAAGTCGGCAGCATCGCGAAATGACCGGCATGCGCAAAGGCTGCCGCGCGACCCTCGCGGCGGTGCTGCTGCTGCTGCCGTTGGCGGCCTCGGCGCAGCTCAACCTGTATTGCAGCTCTCCCAACACCGCATGGTGCCAGGGGATGGCGGTCGGCTACGAAAAGGCGACGGGGACGCGCGTCGCGGTCATTCAGAAGGCCACCGGCGAGATGCTCGCGCAGGTCAAGGCGGAGCGTGCCAATCCCAAGGGCGACGTGTGGTGGGCAGGGCCTGCGGACAGCTATCTGCAGGCGGCGGACGAGGGCTTGCTGGAGGAGTATCGCTCGCCGAACGTCGACCAGCTCTACGACTGGGCGAAGCGTATTTCGGGCATCTCGAAGAACCGCGTCGCGGGCGTCTACGGCGGCATCATCGCACTCGGCTACAACACCGAGATCATGGCGAAAAAAAAGCTGCCCGCGCCGAAATGCTGGAAGGACCTCGCCAACCCCGCGTACAAGGGCGAGATCATCCTCGGCAACCCGAACTCGTCGGGCACTGCATACCTGATGCTCGCGACGCTCGTCCAGGTCTTCGGCGAGGATGAAGCGTTCAAGTACATGGCGCAGGTCAACGGGAACGTCAGCCAGTACGCGCGCTCGGGCATCGGCCCGATGACCGCGATCACGCGCGGCGAATCGGCACTGGGCAGCACGGTGCTGCACGGCGTGATCAACGAGATCGTGCGCGGCTTTCCCGTCGAGCCCGTCCTGCCGTGCGAAGGCGTCGGCTACGAAGTCGGCTCGGTCGCGATCATCAAGGGATCGCGCAACCTCGACGCGGCGAAAAAATTCGTCGACTGGTCGCTCACCGCACAGGCGCAGCAGATCGGCCTCGACGTGAAGGAGTACGCGATCCCGACCAACCGGAACGTCGCGTTGCCGCCGCAAGTGCCGAAGCTCACCGACATCAAGGTCATCGACTACGATTTCGCGAAGTACGGCGCGGCCGAGACCCGCAAGCGTCTCCTCGAGCGCTGGGAAAAAGACGTCAACGCGCTGCCGCGCTGACGTCCGCCCGACGCTTCACCCGCGATCTGCCGCCCCGTTCGTGACGCCCCTCCGCCGCGCCCTGCTCGTCTGGCTTTGCGTAGGCGCGGCAGGGTTTTTCCTGGTCCCGTGGTACGCGCTGCAGGACACCGTCCTCGCGATCGGCTGGCTCAAGGACTTCGCCGGCAAGGACAACGCGCCGGGGCTGCTTCAGGCGCTGGTGCACGGGCGGCCCTGGCTGTGGCCGCTCGGCGCGCTGGTCGCCGGCGGATTCCTGCTGATGCCCGCCGGTGTCGGGCGGCGCACGCGCGCAAACGCCTTGATCGCGCTCGGGGCGGTCGGCTTTCTTTATCTTTGCGCGCAAGGCTTCATCGTCGGCCCGCGCGGTGTCGCCTTCGAATCGCTCGCGGCGCTGATTCCCATGAAGGGCGGCCAATACGGCATCGGGCTCGGCGCCACACTCGTCGGCACGACCTTCGCGATGCTCTTCGCGCTCGGTATCGCCGAACGCGGATTCTTCAAGGGCGATGCCTTCGTCGCGGGGAGCGTCGTCGCCGTCGCGGTGCTGGTCGCCGTGTTCACGTTCTTCCCGGTGCTGAAGATTCTGATCCAGGCGGTCCAGAACAACGACGGCGCGGTTTCCTTGCAGGCGTTCTTCACGCGCCTGTTCACCGAAAAGATCTGGGGCGTCGGCTGCATCGTCGGCAACACGCGCTGCGGCGTGGCGTGGAACACGCTGATCCTTGCGGTGTTGTGCGCTGTTTTCTCGACGGCGCTCGGACTCGCGTTCGCACTGATCGTCACGCGCACGCGGTTTCGGTACAAGAAGGCGTTGCGCATCCTGTCGGTGCTGCCGATCATCACGCCGCCGTTCGTGATCGGGCTAGGCCTCATCCTGCTCTTCGGGCGCTCCGGGCTCGTCAACCAGTTCCTGGAATGGGCGTTCCAGGTCCAGCCGACCCGCTGGATCTACGGACTGCAGGGCGTGCTTGTCGCGCAGGTGTTCGCGTTCACGCCGATCGCCTTCCTCGTGCTGATCGGCGTCGTCGAAGGTGTCTCGCCCTCGATGGAGGAAGCCGCGCAAACGCTCCGCGCGAACCGCTGGCGCACGTTCATCGACGTGTCGCTGCCGCTGATGCGGCCCGGCCTCGCGAACGCGTTCCTGATCTCGTTCATCGAATCGATCGCCGACTTCGGCAACCCGATCATCCTCGGCGGCAACTTCGGCGTGCTGTCGACCGAGATCTTCTTCTCGGTCGTCGGCGCGCAGCTCGACCAGGGCCGCGCCGCGACGCTCGGCATCGTGCTCCTGGTGTTTGCGCTCGGCGCATTCTTCCTGCAGCGTCGCGCGCTCGGCCGCAAGGTCTACACGGCGCTCTCCGGCAAGGGCGATTCGGGACTGCCGACACCGCTGCCCGACAGCGCGCGGCGCATCTGCTACGGGACCGCGCTACCGTGGGCCTTCCTTACCGTTGTCATCTACGCGATGGCGCTCGTCGGCGGTTTCGTCGAGACCTGGGGGCGTGACTACACGCCGACGTTCAAGCACTACGTCAAGGCGTTCGGCGTCGAGTGGGGACCGCACGGCATCATCTGGGCAGGCGCGGCGTGGAATTCGTTCTGGACGACGGTGAAGCTTTCGGCCATCGCCGCGCCGCTCACCGCCGCGCTAGGCATCCTCACCGCCTACCTGCTCACGCGGCAGAAGTTCGTCGGCCAGTCGGCGTTCGAGTTCGGCACGATGCTGTCCTTCGCCATTCCAGGCACCGTCATCGGTGTGTCCTACATTCTCGCGTTCAACGTGCCGCCGATCGAGATCACGGGCACCGCGCTCATCCTGGTGGTGTGCAACATCTTCCGCAACATGCCGGTCGGTGTGCGCGCGGGCATGGCGTCGATGTCCCAGATCGACAAGAGCCTCGACGAGGCCTCCATCACGCTCGGCGCGCGCGGTTTCACGGTGCTGCGCACCATTCTGCTGCCGTTGCTCAAGCCCGCGGTCGTCGCGGCGCTCATCTACAGCTTCGTACGCGCGATGACGACGGTGTCCGCGGTCATCTTCCTCGTCTCCGCCGAGTACGAATGGGCGACGACGTACATCATCAACCGCGTCGTGAACGGCGACTACGGCGTGGCCATCGCCTACAGCGCGGTGCTGATCGTGATGATGCTGATCGCGATCTGGATCATCCAGAAGCTCGTCGGCGACCGCCGGCTCGGGCGCCGCAGCGCTGCCGCCGGCGCCTCGCCCGCCGGCCCGGGCGTCAGCGAGATCGGCAGCGCTGCATGACGACGGAGACCCCCCTACGATGAAAGCCGCCTCGATCGAGTTCCGACACGTCAGCAAGCGCTACGGCGAGGTGGCCGCCGTCGACGACATCTCGTTCACGATCGCCCCGGGAACGCTCGTGACGCTGCTGGGGCCGTCGGGCTGCGGCAAGACGACCACGCTGCGGATGATCGCCGGCCTGGAGCTGCCGAGCGCGGGCACGATCCTGATCGGCGGCGCCGACGTCACCACCACGCCCGCTTCCGAGCGCGACGTGTCGATGGTGTTTCAGAGTTACGCGCTGTTCCCGCATATGTCGGTGCTGGAAAACGTGCGCTACGGCCTCGTCGTGTCGAAGATGCCGAAGACCGCGGCCGACGAGCGCGCGCGGGTCGCGCTGGGGACGGTCGGCCTCGAAGGATTCGACACGCGCCTGCCCTCCGAGCTCTCGGGAGGCCAGCAACAGCGCGTCGCCGTGGCGCGCGCGCTCGTGCTCGAGCCCGCCGTGCTGCTGTTCGACGAGCCGCTGTCGAACCTCGATGCGCGCTTGCGCCGACAGATGCGCGAGGAAATCCGCGACCTGCAGCAGCGCCTTTCGCTCACCGTCGTCTACGTCACGCACGACCAGTCGGAAGCCATGGCCGTGTCCGACCGCATCATCGTCATGAACAAGGCGGTGATCGCGCAGGAGGGCGCGCCGCGCGAACTCTACGAGCAGCCGAAGGACCCGTTCGTCGCCGGTTTCATGGGCGACGCCAACCGCGTGCGCGCTACGCTGGCGCGCCGCGACGCCACGACTGCCGACGTGCGCCTCGGCGCGATTACGCTGGCGCTGCCGCATCGCGGGCTTCCCGACGGCGGCGTCGATGTGTCGATCCGCCCCGAGGCCATCGATGTGCGCCCCGGCTCGGCGGGTCCGATTCGCGGCACGATCCGCAAGGCTTCGTACCTCGGCGGCATCATGGAGTATTCGCTCGACACCGACATCGGTGATCTATTCGTCATATCGACGGCGGTCGAGCGGCCGCTGGCCGCCGGCACCGCCGTGGACGTGAAGCTCGCCGACCATGGCGTCGTCGTGATTCCGCCCGGCGTATGAGCGACGCAGCCTGGGAGGCGCGCGCTGCGTTTGCGGGCGAGCTCGCGCGTGACGCCGGCGCATTGGGGTGGCGCTACTTCATCGGCGAGCTCGAATTCACCGCGGAGGCCAAGGGCGAGCGGCAGGATTGGGTCAGCGCGGCCGACCACGCGGTCGAGCAGCAGATCCGCGATGCGCTGGCGCGTCGCTTTCCGGACGATGCGATGCTGGGCGAGGAAGCGGGCGGTGCGATCGGAGAGCGCCTGTGGGTCGTCGACCCGATCGACGGAACGCTCAACTTCGTCCACGGGATGCGCTACTGGTGCGTATCGATCGCGTACGTCGAGCGCGGCATCCGTCGGGCAGCGGCGATCTACGATCCCTCGCTGGACGAGTTATTCACTGCAGCCGCCGGAGCCGGCGCGCGCTGCAACGGCGCAGCGATCCGCGTGTCCGACTGCACGTCGCTCGATCGCGCGTTGATCTCCCAGGGCTACGTACACCGCCACGATCTCGACGCGCATCTGCGGCTGCGCCGCGCGTTGCTGGCCGCCGGCGCCGCCGTCAAGGACCCGGGTGCCGGCGCACTGATGCTTGCGCATGTCGCGGCAGGACGCTTCGACGCGTTCTACGAGCCGCACATGCATCCGTGGGACGCGTTGGCCGGCCTGCTGCTGATCGAGGAAGCCGGCGGGATCGTGGGTCCCTACCCGGGGCCGCAGGGCATCGCCGCAGGCGGCGCGGTCATCGGCGCTGCGCCGGGCGTTTATCCTTCGCTATCGGCGATTGTCGACGACTGAACCGACGCCGCGCGCCGACGGTCTCGTCGCCGCCCGTGCCTGATGATTGCTGCTCAGGGAATGGCGCAGAATACCGGCCCTTCGACGATCCACCCCTCGCCCAGCATGTCGCCGATCTCCGAGTGGCTCGTGAGGTAGCGGTGATTCGCCTGGCCGCCCTTCCCGTTGTTGTACATCCGCACGACGGGAACGCGATCCACCGCGCAGTCCGCGTTCACCGGAATGTTCGCGTTGAACGCGATACCCTCGTATGTCCAGAACGGATTCGCCTTCACCTTCGCGCATTCGCTGGCGTCGATGGTGAAGAAATGCGAGTTGGGTCCGAGGCCGGGGGTGCCGAAGAATCGGCACGCGATCAGACCGCGCGCGTCGCCCGCCGGATAGACTTTGAAGTCGAATCCGGTGCGCGTCCACCCAGGTACGATGATCCCGGCGTCGAGCATCGCGGCCTCGGCCGGCTCTGCGGTGAAGAAGTAGTGATCGAGCGACGCGTTGTAGAACTCGACCGCAATGCGCTCGTCGAACGACGCCGGTGACGGAGCGACGTAGTCCTCTTCGAGGCGGTCGTCGCCGCCACCCGCCACGACCGTCATTCGCGCACTGCGGGCGCGCAGCGCCGGATCCCCGAGCAGCTGGCCGTCGAGGAAGTTGATCGCCCACGTGAAGATGTCGTCCGAGAACGCCAGCGCGAAGCCGTGCTGCACGCCTTGCAGCGCGACCAGCTGGTGCGTGTTGCGAAGGCGCTGCATTCCGTCGCGGGTCGGCCCGATGGGCGCCGTCGTGTCCGCCGTACCCGAAAGCGCCAGATAGGGGAGCGTGACCCCGTCCAGGCCTTTCTGGTCGCGTCCAAACGCCGGATAGAGGGGGATTCCGAAATACGGCACGTAGCCGACCGCCGCCTTGATGCGCTGGTCATAGATCACCTGCTTCGACGACAAGCCGATGGTCGTCGTCAGTTGCGCGCCACCCATCAACATGACCGACTCGCCGCCGATGCTGGCGCCGAAGGCGCCGATCTGGTTCGCGTCTACGTGGTCGCGCCAGTCCGGATGGACGAGAAACGCATCGAGAACCGCGCGCAGCTCCAGCGGTCGCAGGCCCTGCATCGCGACGTACTCCTGGAAGTGCAGCAGCGCATACCCCGCGCTCGACAGGTCGGAGATCTTGATGTCGACGATCCGCGGATCGCCATGAAACGGCGCGACGACGACATAACCGTGACTGGCGAACACCCTGATGGCGCTCATGTAGTCGGCCGACAGCGGACTTCCCGACAGGCCATGCGAAAACAGCAGCACCGGGAACGGCGACGGGCCCGCGAACAGCGGCGACTCGCCGTTGCGTTGCATGTGGGGAATGGCGGTGCCGCCCGGCAAGAAATAATCGGCGCGGGGATTGTCCGCTCCGGTCGGGTAGCAGACGATGGTGACGACGTCGATTCCCACCCCGGCGTACTTTCCGTACAGCGTGCTGTCGGGCGGCACTGCAACCGACAGATAGAACGCGTGATCGAGGTCCGACAACAGGTTGATCGCGTAGCGCGGCCGATTGCCGTCCGGGCGCCCTTCCCAATAGTCCTGCGGCAGCTCGCCGGCGCCGACGCGCGAAAAGTCCTGCTCGAAATTGCTGCAGCCGACCGAGTACTGGCCCGGACCTATCGGCGGAACGATCGCCTCGGAATCGGCGCGCGCGCCGGTGGTGGCGACAAGTGCTGCCGCGACGAGCAGCGGGACCAACAGGCGAGCGGGACGGCTAGGCATGAGGAGTTAGGCGATGGCGATGGTGAAGGCGACAAGCGCGATCGTCGGACAACGGCGCGCTGGCGACAGTCGGCGTTCGCCCTGCGATTGCGTCGGTGGCTCTCCGACACGCCGCGAGGGCGACCGCAGTCAGAACTGCTCGGCGGACAGCGCCAGCACCGAGTCGCTGCCCTCGGTGATCGACTGCGCGAATGCTTCGGCCTGCGGCAGCAGACACTCTGCGTAAAAGCGCGCGGTGGCGATCTTGGCACGCAGGAATTCGGCGTCACCCTCGCTCTTGGCGAGATGGTCGGCGGCGACGAGCGCGGCGCGACCCATCTGCCAGCCGCCTGCCGTGAGCCCCCAAAGCTTGAGATAGGGTACCGCGGCCGCATGCGCGAGCCGCACGCTGCTGCCGTAGGCCGGAACAAGCCAGTCGATCGCCGCCTGCAGCGCCGCGGTCGCCGCGGCGAGCCTGAGGCCGACGTTGCGCAGCGTTGCGTCCGCATGCGATGCAAGCCGCGCGGCGACCTTGTCGATGTCGGCCGCCACCGCTCGCGCGGTCGCCCCGCCGTCCCGCGCGGTCTTGCGGCCGATGAGGTCGTTGGCCTGGATTCCGGTCGTCCCTTCGTAGATCGTGATGATCCGCGCGTCGCGACAGTGCTGCGCCGCGCCCGTCTCCTCGATGAAGCCCATGCCGCCGTGCACCTGCACGCCGAGATACGTCACTTCCTGCGCGATCTCCGTCGACCATCCCTTGACGATCGGAATCATGAGGTCGACGAACGCCTGATGCGCCTTGCGTGCGGCCTCGTCGGGATGATGCTGCGCACTGTCGATGGCGGCGGCGGTCACGTAAGCCACCGCGCGCGTCGCCTCGGTGTAGGCGCGCATCGTCATCAGCATGCGGCGAATGTCCGGATGCTCGATGATCGCGCCGCCCGGCTGGCCTTTTTCGACGCCCACGGGCTTGCCTTGCACGCGATCGCGCGCGTATGCGACGGCACGCTGATACGCGCGCTCGGACAGTCCCACACCCTCCATGCCCACCGAGAATCGCGCCTGGTTCATCATGATGAACATGTACTCGAGGCCGCGATTCTCCTCGCCGATCAGGTAGCCGACCGCACCGCCCTTGTCGCCGTAGGCGAGAACCGCCGTCGGGCTCGCGTGGATGCCTAGCTTGTGCTCGAGCGACACGCAGTGGACGTCGTTGCGCGCGCCGATCGAGCCATCGGCATTGACGAGGTATTTCGGCACCAGGAACAGCGAGATGCCCTTCACACCTTCGGGCGCCGTCGGCGTGCGCGCGAGCACCAGATGGATGATGTTCTCGGTGTAGTCGTGGTCGCCGTAGGTGATGAAGATCTTCTGGCCGAAGAGCCTGTAGCTGCCGTCGTCCTGCGGCACCGAGCGGGTGCGCACCGCGGCGAGGTCGGATCCCGCCTGCGGCTCGGTCAGGTTCATCGTGCCCGTCCAGGTGCCTTCGACCATCTTCGGCAGGAACAGAGCCTTCTGCGCCGGCGTGCCACAGAGCTCCAGCGCATCGATCGCGCCCTGCGTCAGCAGCGGACAAAGGTCGAACGCCATGTTCGCCGAATGCCACATCTCCTCGACCGGCGTCGCCACCAGGTGCGGCAGCCCCTGCCCGCCGTACTCCGCGCTCTTCGTCAGCCCGTTCCATCCGTTGTCGACGAACTGCCGATACGCATCCTTGAACCCCGCCGGTGTCTTGACGGTTCCGTCAGGCAGCAGTTTCGAGCCCTCGCGATCGCCCGATACGTTGAGCGGATCGAGAACATTGGTGGCGAATTTCGACGCCTCCTCGAGCACCGCCGTTACGGTATCAAGCGTTGCTTCGGCGAAGCCAGGAAGATCGGCGATTTGCGAGAGTCCGGCGAGTTCGCTCAGCACGAACTCCATTTCCTTCAGCGGGGCGCGATAGGTGCTCATGGCGACGAGTCGTGGCGACGGGGACGCAGAGGATAACCGAATCGGCCGTGCCGACGCTGCATCACTAAACTGTCTGTCGATGCGCAAAACGCCGGCGTTGCACCGGCGAACGGACCGAGTGACCCGGCGCAGTGTTGCCGGACGCTCAGTCCGA
>JBDSLT010000087.1:0-4739 GCA_039916265.1 Casimicrobiaceae bacterium
GCGCAGCGCGGGCGACAGCGCATCGAAGCGCACCATCGTCGCAAGCGTCTGCAGCGACCAGTAGACGGCGAAGCACGCGAACACCAGCGTGGCGAGCTCGGAGAACAGGAATACGCAGCCCGCTGCGCGCGGCGGCAGCGCGCGGGTAAGGAAATCGAAGCGGATGTGCGCGCGCTGCTTGACCGCATAGGACGCGCCGATCCAGCCGAGGTAGATGAACGCGAAGCGCGCCGCTTCCTCCCCCCACAGCGACGAGAAGTCGAGCACGAAGCGGCGCAGGACCTCGGTCACGATGACGAAGACGATGAAGCAGTAGAGCACGAGCATCAGGTATCGCTCGCCGTTGCGGTCGATACGATCAAGAACAGCACGCATGAAGACTCCTGTGCCGGGACGGGTCCGCCGTCCCGGCCGCAAGCGGCGAATGCCGGATCAGCTCCGGAAGTCGTTGACGGTGAACTTGCCCTTGGTGTTCGCCGCGGTCTTCAGCTTGTCGAACGTGGCCAGCGAGCCCGCGAGCTCCTTCTTGATGTCGTTCCATTCGGGCCGCTGCTCGCCCGCGGCCTCGACCCACTTGGCGTGCTCGGCCGCAGTCGGCTGGTAGAACTTGATGCCGGCCTTGCCGAGCGCGTCCATCGAAACCTTGCGTGCGATGGGGATCTGCGCGAAGCTTTCCCCCAGCGTCTTTTCGCTCGCCGCCTCGAAGGTGCTCTGCAGCTCCTTCGGCAGCGACTGGAACCACGCGTAGTTGGCCGCGAACATCTGCGCATCGGGCACCGAGTCGACGAGCGTGATGTCGTCGAGGATGTCGATGAACCCAAACGTGTACAGCGCGCCGACGGCGGGGTCGAGCGCGTCGGCGACGCCCTGCTTCAGCGCCGAAGGCGTTTCTCCCCACGCCACGACCGTCGGGTTGGCGCCCGCCAGCCGGTAGAACTGCTGCAGCAGCTTGGAGGACGGCACGCGCATCTTGAGGCCGCGCATGTCGTCGGGCACCTTGATGACCTTGCCCAGCCCCTTGCGCGTCGCGATCGTGCGCGGGTCGACGGTGAAGTAGAACATCGGCTTGTAGCCCTTGACCGTCACCTTCGGGGTGATCTCGTCGTTCCAGACCGAAGACGTCACCAGGTTCGCGAAACGCTGGTTCTCGCCGCACCAGAACGGAATGTTGATGACGTCGACGATCGGCGCGAACGGCGAGAAGTTCGACAGCGACACCGAGCCGCCCTGCACGGTGCCGGCCTGGACCTTCTGCGCCAGCGCACTGCCGACGCCGAGCTGGCCGGCCGGATAGAGCTTCACGTACACCGCACCCTTGCTCAGGGCCTGCAGGTTGTCCTTGAACTGCGTCTGCATGATCGGGTAAGTCTTGTACGCGTCCTCCTTGTACTCGGTCGCGAAGATCATCGTGTGCTTGGCGGCCTTTTCGCGCGCCGCCTCGTCCTCCGCCGCGAGCGCCACCTCCGCGTTGGACCACAGGTAGCCGCCGGTGCCTGCCAGCACCGCGGTCGTGAAGCCATAGCGCCCCGACACCTCGAGGAATCGGCGTCGCGCCTGCGACGCCGGATTCTGTCCCTGCCTCCGCTTGCTCATGGTCATCCTCCTTCAGCGTATTGGATTGGAATCAACTGCCTCTTCGGCCTTCTGCGGCGCCGGCCTTTCGTCCGTGACGAGCCCCGCCACGAAAAATCCCATGCATGACAATACCAGCACGAACTCGCCGACGTCGCCGAGCCGCCACGTCGACACCCCGCCCTTGACGGCCAGCATGCCTAGCGCGATGTTGACGACGTAGAGCGCGAACAGCGCGATCGCCACGCCGAACAGCCAGCGCGCGCCGGCCGGATTGCGAAAGGGCCTTGGGTCCATGCGCGGCGTGCCTCAATGCGGCCGGAGCAGTATTTTGGCGGCGCCGCTGCGGCCGGCGTCGAGGTCGGCGAACGCGGCCGCGCCCTCGTCGAGCGAGCGCTCCGCGACCCACTCGAGGCCGCCGAAAGCGCCGGCGTGCAGCGCCGCCACCGTGGCCCGCAGGTCGGCGGTCGAGTAGGTGTAGGTGCCGATCAGCGTGATCTCCGCGAGCGTCAGCTTGCGCATGTCGATCGGGCTTGTCCAGTCGAGGAGCCCGATGTGCACGACGACGCCGCCGGGCCGGACCGCCCGCAGCGCGGTGTCACGCGTCGCCGCCGCGCCCACGGCGTCGATCACCAGGTCGGCGACGCTGTCGAGCCCTTCGAGGCCGCCGCTCGGGTCGAGCACGCTCACGTCCGCGGCGGACTGCGCCGCCTGCCGGCGCAGCGGATTGGTCTCGGCGAGCGCGACGTCGCGGCAGCCATAGGTGCGGGCGAGCAGTGCCGCCAGCAGGCCGACGGCGCCGCCGCCGATCACCAGCAGCCGCGCCTCGGGCAACGGCCGCACGAGCGCGCGCATCGCGAGCGCGAGCGCGTGCAGCGCGGTCGCGGCAGGCTCGGTGAGCGCCGCGGCGCGCGCGGACATCGCCTGCGGAATCTCGATCAGCGTGCGCTGCGGCACCGCGATGCGCTGCGCGAAGCCGCCCGGCCGCGACATGCCGATCATCGTGCGGCGCGCGCAGAGGTTGTCGCGGCCGCTGACGCAGTAATCGCAGCGCCCGCAGGTGACGAGCGGATTGACCGTCACTCGCGTCCCCGCGTCGGGTCCGTCGAGAATGCGCGCCGCGAGTTCGTGGCCGAGGATCAGCGGGGGCTGGCGGCGCGGATCACGGCCGTGGTAGGCGTGCATGTCGGAGCCGCAGATTCCCGCGGCTTCGACGGCGAGCATCACGTCGCCGTCGCCGGCGACGGGCTCCGGCTCGTCGCGGAACGTCACTTCGTTGGGGGCGGTGTAGACGAGCGCTTTCACCGTCGCGTCATCCCGCGCTGAAGCCGCCGTCGACGAACAGCGTCTGGCCGGTGACGTAATCGGACGCCCGGCTTGCGAGGTATACGAGCGTACCGCGCAGGTCGTCGAGGACGCCGTTGCGGCCGATCATCGTGCGCGCCGCCATCGCGCCGGCGCGCGCCGGATCGGCGAACACCGGGGCGGTCAGCTCGGTGGGGAAGAAGCCGGGTGCGATCGCGTTGCAGTTCACGCCTTGCCCGGACCACGCCTGCGCCAGCGCGCGAGTGAGCTGCATGACGCCCCCCTTGGACGCGCCGTAGGGCGCGCCGTCGGCGAACGCGCGCACCGACTGCAGCGATGCCAGGTTGATGATCCGCCCCCAGCCGCGCGCGCACATGGGCGGCGCCAGGCGCTGCGCGAGGAAAAAAGGCGCAGCGAGATTCACTTCGAGCGTCGCGTCCCACTCGCGCGTTGTGATCGACTCGATCGGGCGCCGCGGATTGACGCCGGCGGCATTGACCAGTATGTCCACCGGACCGAAGGCAGCGGCCGCGCGCTCGAGGGCCGGCGCCACCGCTTCGCGGTCGGCGAGATCGCACGCGAACGCCGCGGCGCGACCGCCGCGCGCGGCGATGTCGCACGCAACCGCGTCGAGCGCGTCCTCGCGCCGCGCCAGCAGGCAGACCGCCGCGCCGGCGTCGGCCAGCGCAAGTGCAAGCGCGCGGCCGATGCCCGAGCTCGCGCCGGTGACGAGCGCAACGCGGCCATCGAGCGAGAACAGGTCGGCAAGCGACCCGGAGGCACTCATGACGCCGGCGTATCCACGGCAAGGGTGTCGAAGCGCTCCTCCGGAAAGTACCGGGCGAGGCGGGCGTCGGCGGTGCGCGCGTGCGCCTCCATTCCCTCGTGACGCGATATGCGTGCGGTGACGGCGGCGACTTCGCGCGTGGCTTCCGGCGTCATCCGCTGCCACGTAACCGTCTTGATGAACTTGCCGACCGACAGGCCGCCGGAGTAGCGCGCTGCCTTCATCGTCGGCAGGATGTGGTTGGGCCCGGACGTCTTGTCGCCATACGCGACCGTCGTTTCCTCGCCGAGGAACAGCGAACCGTAGTTGGTGAGCCGCGCGAGCCAGCCGTCCAGGTCGCGCGCGTGCACTTCGAGGTGCTCGGGCGCGTAGTCGTCGCTGATGCGTGCCACCTCCTCGCGGTCGGCGGCGACGACGACCTCGCCGTAGTCGCGCCACGCGGCGCCGGCGGCGGCCGCCGCGTCCGGCGGCAGCGCATCGATCAGCGCCGGAACCCGCGCGAGAACCGCCCGCGCCAGCGCTTCCGAAGTCGTCACGAGCCACGCCGGCGACTCCACGCCGTGCTCCGCCTGTCCGACGAGATCGGCCGCGACGATTTCGGCGTTCGCGCTGTCGTCGGCGATGATGCAGATTTCGCTCGGGCCGGCGAACACGTCGATGCCCACCCGGCCGTAGAGGACGCGCTTCGCTTCCGCGACGTACTTGTTGCCCGGACCGGCGATGACGTCCGCGCGCTTGCCGGTGAAGAGCCCGAACGCCAGCGCGGCGATCGCCTGCACGCCGCCCAGCGTCAGGATGACGTCGGCGCCCGCGATGGCCATCGCGTGCAGCACGACCGGGTGGATGCCGCGTCGCTGGAACGACGGCGAGCACGCGATGATCGTCGGCACGCCGGCGGCGCGCGCCGTGGTGATGCTCATGATCGCCGACGCGATGTGCGCGTAGCGGCCGCTCGGGACGTAACAGCCGGCGACGTTGACGGGGATGAGGCGCTGGCCCGTGATCAGCCCCGGATGCAGCTCGGCTTCGAACTCCAGCAGGCTTTCGCGCTGCCGCCGGGCGAAGGCGTCGACCT
>JBDSLT010000088.1:0-3863 GCA_039916265.1 Casimicrobiaceae bacterium
GCGAGCGCCTGCGCAAACGAAGCGAGCAGCGCGAGCTCGCGATCGAGCAGCAGCGCTCCGTACGGTCCCGAGGGAAACTCGGCGCCTGCACGCGCGATCCGGCGCAACTCGCCGACCGGCTCGCCGGCGCGCAGCCGCAAGAGCAGGCGCTCGGCGAGCGCACCGCGGGTGCGCGGGTCGGGCACGAAGGGCTCGTCGTCTTCGAGCTCGAGGGGCTGGTCGGGCAGCGCCACGCCCAGGCGGTCGCGCAGCAGCGCGCGGCTCGGATTGTCGAAGAAGCGCAGGAAGCGGTCGAACGGGATCGTGTGCCATTCCGGTCCCGGCGCGGGCAGCGCGCCGTTGAAGAACGGCGACTGCGCGTCGGGAGGGCGCGCCGCGGCGGCGACATCGACGTCGTCGTCGAACTCGTCCGTCTCGTCGTCGCCCGCGGCGTGTTCGAGGGGCTCCGCAGGCGTTGCCAGGCGCGCACGCAGTGCCGACGCGTAATCCTCGTCGAAGCTGCGGATGCGCGCGTCGGCGCCGGTGAAGGCGTCGAGGGAGAACGGCTGCAGCGGATGCGCGACGCGCAGCGGGTCGCGCGGCGCGCCCGGCGCGCACGCGAGCAAGGGCAGCACGTAATCGATCAGCTCCGCCAGCGCCGCGGCGGGCGGCAACGGCGCGTTGTCGCGCACGCTGCGGCCCACGTACGAAACGTGAAAGACGTCGCGCGCCGCCAGCAGCAGGTCGAGCAGCACGTTGCGATCGTCGAGGCGGCGCTGGCGGTCGCCCCGCCTCGGGGCGAGCCGCATGAGGTCGAACTCAATCCGTGGCGGCAGCGCAGGAAAGGCGCCGTCGTCGAGGCCGAATGCGCACACCACGCGATACGGCAGTCCGCGCAGGCTCGCCATCGATGCGAACGTGACCATGCCGGTCGGGACGCCGCCGCGCGCGGGCGCATCGACGACCGCCGCCAGCGCGGCGCGGACGACCGGCAGGTGCAGCGGCTCTGCAACGCCGCCTTGCTCCAGGTTGTCGCGCAGCGTCGCGAGCGCGACGTCCACTTCGGCATGCGACTCGATGTCGTCGGCGGCCGGCGCGATGAAGGCCGCGGCGAGGGCGTGCAGCGTATCGAACCACGCCGCCGGCGGCATCGCCCGCGCGGCAGCGTCGCGCGCCTGCACGAGAGCGGCGACGAATTGCGCGAGCGCGCCGAGTGCCACCGCCTCGGTCCCCTCGGCATCGCCCGCCGGCAGGCACTCGTCGAACGCTGCGGTTGCCCCGGCGGGCCACGCGTAACCGGCGAACAGGCGGTCGAGCCCGTCGTCGAAGCTATGGCGCGGATCGTCGGGAACGTCAGCCGCCCGGCGGTCGCGCGTGTCGAGGCCCCAGCGGATGCCGGACTGGCGCAGCCACCGATGGAGCGTCGGGAGATCGGTCGCGTCGAGACCGAAGCGCCGCGCCACCACGCGCCGCTCCAGCAGCTCGAACGCCGCACTCGCGGGAAAGCGCGACGACGCCAGCGCCAGCACGGCGAGCAGCGCGCTGGCGACGGGATTTTCCTCGCTGCGCGGGCGTCCGGTGATCGCGTAGGGGACGTGGCGCGGCCGTTGCGCATTGCCGAAGACCGCGTCGATCAGCGGCGCGTCGGCGGCGAGATCCGGCGTGACGACGAGAACATCGGCGGGGGACAGCGACGGATCGCCGGCGAAGAGCGCCAACAGGCGGTCGTGCAACACCTCGACTTCGCGGGTGCGGGAATGGCAGACATGGACTTCGAGGCTGCGATCGCGCGCATCGACCGCGAGGCTGGCAGGCGCCGGGTCGGTGAGCGTGAGGATCGAATTCTGCAGGCGCGCGAGCAGCGAGTCGCCGTCGGCTTGGACGAACACCGACGCGTCGAGCGCAGCCTCGCCCTGGTCGTCGAACAGCGATGCCAGAAAGTCCTGCGTGGGCTTGCCCCACGCCGAGAGCAGGCGGTTACCGGTCTCGTGGTGCGCGTCGCGGCCGCGCGTCGTCAGCCAGGCAAGGCGCCGCGCATCGACGACGTCGAACCAGTATTCCTGCGACGGGTCGAGCGCATAGAGATCGACATCGAACGCGCGCGCGAGCCCGCGGACGATATGCAGATAGAGCGGCGGCATCGCCGGGAGGCAGAACAGCTGGACGCGACGCGAGGGCGCGGCCGCTGGCGGTGCGCCTGCGCCGAGGGTGTCGAGGAACTGGTGCGCCGGATGGCGCCGTCCGGCATTGACCTCCTTGGCGATGCGCCGCCACAGCGCCGCCTGCCAGCGCTCGTCGTCCGCGGGCGCGCCGTCGCGGCACAGCCCGAGCGCGCGTCCCTCCGACCATGCGGCGAGCCACTCGGGACGATAGGTGATGTAGTGCTCGATCAGCGCGGCGAGGCGCCCGGCGAGATCGAAGCGCATGCGCTCGTCGGCCTCCGCGAGATAGCGCGCGAGCGGCGCATGCGCGCTGACGAACGCCGCGTCGCCCAGGATCGCGTACACGCGCCAGGCGAGGATCTCGGGCGCAAAAGGCGACGTTTGCGCCACCGGGACGACGCGTCCGATTTCCTGCCATAGCCATTGCGCCAGAAACGGAAACTCGACGTGGGCGCAGATGCCGGTGCGATCGGCGATCGCCAGCTCGACCTTGCGGCGGATCGCTGCGCTCGGCACGATGACCTGCTGCGCGTCGAACGGCGAGGACGGCGCCAGGTCCAGGCGCGCGAGCAGCGCGTGCTCGAGCACTTCGTAACGGTTCGACAGGACGATCCGCAGCATCGCGGGCGGACGGCAGGCGGACGGCAGGCGGCGGCAGGCGGCGGCAGGCGACTACAGGACGCGCGTGACGCCAGGAAGGTACGGGAGGTCGGTGACGCCCACGTCCTTGCCGGCCTGCTTCAGCAGCGTACCGACCTGGCCGCGATGATGGATCGCGTGCTGGAAGAAGTGCGCCCCGGCGATCCATCCCGGCAGCTCACGTTGCTTGCCGTCGGACGCTGCGCGATAGCTGAGCGTTGCCGCGAGCCACGCCGGCGACAGCGCGCCGGCCCACGCGAAGATCGCGGCGTCGGCGGCGTCGCGCTCGCGGGCGAGCGCGTCGAAATCTTCGTAGGTGTCGGCGCCAAAGGCGGCGACGCCGTACGGCGCGCCGGTGAAGCGGCCGAGCCAGGTGCGGTCGGCCCAGAGGAGGTGATTCAGCGTGCGGTGGATCGAGCCGAAGAACGCGCCGCGGTCGCGCTTCCTCTGGTCGTCGGGGAGCTCGCGCGCGACGGCGAACAGCCGCTCGTTCATCCAGCGGCTGTAGCGCGCCTCGAGCTGGCAATACTCGACCGAGATCACGATACGGGGATCCGAGCGGAAGGGGGAACGGACGAGCGGCGATTGTAGCCGACGCTACTGTGACGCCAGCGCGCGCACCGCGTCCGCGATGTCGCCGCTGAGACGCGCGATGCCACGGCTGTGCGCGGCGGCCAGCGCGTCGTAGCTGGCGTCGGCGGTCGGCTCGCGTGCGCTCGTGCGCCCGGTCTCCGACTTGCCGTCCTTCGCACGGCGCACGGTCCAGACGGCGTCGAGCGACGCGAGCTTGCCGGGCCTCGATTCGAAGCTGCGCACTTCGACCTGGATGCGATAGTCCGCGTCCGCGCCCGACGTCTGCGGATAAAGCGTGACGCGCGGGGTGCCGAGAAGCGCGACGAGGTCCTCGGCGATCACGCGCGAAAGGCTGTCCTGCAGCGGCGAGGCCCAGCGGTTGAACTCGTCGAGCGCGACCTGATTGGCGCTCGTGCTGACGACGATCTGCGGGCGGTCGACGGCGGCCGGCACCGACACCGGGCCCACCGCGAGCGAGAGTTTGGACGGCGCGACCGCAGGGCCCGCGAC
>JBDSLT010000089.1:0-3650 GCA_039916265.1 Casimicrobiaceae bacterium
CGACGATCATCGCGGACGCCTGCGGCGCCTTCGGCTCGTCGTGCGATTACCTGATGCGCACGCGCGCGGCGCTCGCCGCGCACGGCATCGTCGACCGCTATCTCGAGACGCTGTCGCGCGACGTCGAGCAACGGCAACGCACGTGCGTCGAGCCCTCTGCGCTCGCACTCTGAAGGGCGCGCGCACCCTGGTCGTGGCGCCGCGTGCGGGTGAAGGTTCCGCCGGTGCCGTAAAGTAGGCGTCCCGCAGCCGCCGCCACCGGGGAAATTGGGCGTGCCCGATCCATCCGTCGTTACCACGTTCCTGTTCACCGACATCGAGGGCAGCACCCGTCTGTGGGAGCAGGAGCCGGCGCGGATGCGCCCCGCGCTGGCGCGGCACGACGCACTTGCGCGCGCCGCGGTGGAGTCGAATGGCGGCACGGTCGTCAAGATGATCGGCGACGGCATGCATGCGGCGTTCGACGATCCGCTCGACGCGGTGATCGCCGCGCTGCGGTTGCAGGACGCGCTGCTGGATCCGCGGGCAACCGAAGGTGTGGCGCTGCGCGTGCGCTGCGGCCTGCATGCCGGCGTTGTCGAGCGCCGTGACGAAGATTTTTTCGGCGCCGCCGTCAACCGTGCCGCACGCATCATGAGCGCGGCGCACGGCGGCCAAGTTCTGCTGTCGCAGGCGGTCGCGGCGCTGGTGGCCGACCGCCTGCCCGACGACGTCACGCTTCGCGACTTGGGGGCGCTGCGGCTGCGCGATCTTGCGAGCCCCGAGCACATCCACCAGCTCGTTCACCCGCGGCTATCGAGCGAGTTTCCACCGCTGCGCACGCTCGAGTCCGTTCCGAATAATCTGCCGCAGCAGCTAACGTCGTTCGTCGGCCGCGACCGCGAGCTGGCCGAAGTGGGGAAGATGCTGGCGGCGTCGAGATTGGTGACGCTGCACGGTACGGGCGGTATCGGCAAGACTCGGCTGTCGCTGCAGGCGGCGGCGGACGCGCTGTCCGACTTTCCCGACGGAACGTGGTTCGTCGATCTCGCGCCGCTTGCCGACGCGCTGTGGGTGCCGCAGGCGGTGGCGTCGGTGCTGGGCGTCAAGGAGGAAGCCGGTCGCCCGGTCGCCGAGGCACTGGTGCGGTATCTGCGCGAGCGGCGCCTGCTTGTGATTCTGGACAACTGTGAGCACGTGATAAGCGCCAGCGCCGAGCTTGTCGCGGAGCTCCTGCAGGCGGGGCCGAATGTGAAGGTCATCGCGACCAGCCGGGAGGCGTTGAACGTTTCCGGCGAGCATACCTATCCGGTGCCGGCGCTGGGCGTTCCCGAAGCGCAGCTCGTACCGACCCCAGCCGAGCTCTGGGAATACGGCGCCGTGCGTCTGTTCGTCGCACGTGCGACGAGCGTCGATCCCGCATTCGCGATCACCCCGCGTAACGCGCCTGCCATCGTCGAGATCTGCCGGCAGTTGGACGGCATTCCGCTGGCGCTGGAACTCGCCGCCGCGCGGGTGCGTGCACTTGCAGTCGAGAGCATCGCCGCGCGGCTGTCCGATCGCTTCGGGTTGCTCGCGCGCGGCGACCGGGCCGCCATACCTCGCCAGCAGACGTTGCGCGCGCTGATCGACTGGAGCTACGACCTGCTCGACGAAAAGGAGCGCCTACTGTTCCGCCGGCTCGGCGTGTTCGCCGGCGGCTGGACGCTGGAGGCCGTCGAGGCGGTCGGCGCGGGCGGCGACATCGACACGGCAGACGTGGTGGACCTTCAGGCGCAGCTCGTCGACAAGTCGCTGGTCGAGATGGAAACCGAGGGTGGGCGCTACCGGATGCTCTCCACTGTCCGCCAGTATGCGCTGGAGCGGCTCGACGCTTCGCCCGATATCGAATTTACTCGCAGCCGGCATCTGCATTTCTACCTGCAGTTGGCGGAGAGCGCGAGCCAAGAGCTTGTCGGCCCCGATCAAGGTACATGGCTTGCGCGACTCGATCTCGAGCGGGAGAACCTGCTGACCGCGCACGCGCGGTGCGATCGCGCCGACCGCGGCGCCGAGCTCGGACTGCGCTTCGTATTCGCCGTCAAGCTGTTCATGATCAATCGGGGCCTCCTCGCGCTGCTGCATCGGATTACCGTGGAGGCGCTCACGCGTTCGGGTGCGGAGAAGCGCAGCCAGGTCCGCTGCCGTGCGCTGCATACCGCGGGTCAGCTCGCCTGCTTCATGGGACGCTATGGCGAAGCCCAGGGATATCTGACCGAGAGCCTCGCCATCGCGCGGGAGCTGGAAGACCGTCGGCGGGTATCTGCGGTCCTGGAGGCATTGGCCATGGCCGCGCTGGGACGGTCGGATGTCGATGCGGCGCGCGGCCATCTGGAAGAGGCGATCAAGCTCACGCGCGAGCTCGGCGACAAGCGTGGACTCGCCGCCGCGCTCAACGGCCTCGCGCAACTCCATCGCGGCCAGGGAGCGCTTGATGCAGCGGAGCCGATCTATCTGGACGTGCTCGCGTTGGCGCGCGAGATGGGCGATCGCGAGATCGTCTGCATCGCGCTGCTCAATCTCGCGATGGTCTTGATCGGGCGCGATACGAAGGCTCGCGTCCCCGAGATGCTCGCCGAAGTGCTCGCGATCGCCGAAGACATCGGCTCGAAGCCGGCGGGACAGAGCGCGCTCGAAGTGTGTGCCGGTCTCGCGGCGGCGTCGGCCGACTGGATACGCGTGGCGCGACTGTTCGGTGCGGCCGAAGCCCACATGAGCTCGACAGGGCTTCACCGCGACCCCACGGACGAGGCCTTCCTCGCGCCGTTGATCGACGCGGCGCGCCAATCCCTCGGCGAGCGCGATTTCGCCCGCGCCAACGACGCCGGGCGGGCGCTGCCTTACGACGACGCGATCGCAGAAGCGCGTGAGTGGCTGGGGCGCCGCCCGTGACCGGACGCGGCCGACTGGTTCACGCGCGCCGCGTCAGTTGGTTACGACCCAGGGGTCGAGCGGATCGACGGGCCGCGAGCCACTCCGCGGCATCACCTTGATCGTATATTTGTACGATGCGAAATCGTTTTTGTTGGCCCGGCAGGTGAACATGAACGGCCCGTTGCGCATGCACCTGAAGGCATCCGGATCGATGACGATGCCATCCGACGTAAATTCGAAGTCGCCGCCGGCCCTTAGACGCCAGTTCACCATGTTGGCGCCGTTGCGCGTGTTGAGCAGCACCAAATCGTATTCGATGGTGACGTAGCACGGCAGGTTGACCTCGGAGGGACACTTGGGATCGACCGCGACGTCGCAGGCGGCGGAGGCCGAGTTGCAGATTTTCGCCTGCGGTGGCGGGAACATCCGCTGTTGGGGCGTCGCGCAGCTCGCGACAGTAAAGCAGGCCAGAACCGCCAACGTCAATGTACTCGTCTTCATTCCGATTCTCCGTTATATGCGCTCAAAGCGGGCTACCTTGGAATTATGCGTTTACCCCGGCGGGCTGCAAAGCAGGGGAATCGGCCTTCCGGATGTGAATTTTCCGCACCCGGGCGGCCTAGATCGCAATGTGCCGGCCCCCGTCGACGTGAATCGTCTCGCCGGTCACGTAGCCCGCATCCGCCAGCAGAAAATGCACGGCGCGCGCGATGTCTTCCGGCGTTCCTTCGCGCTTCAGCGGCGTGTGGGAGATGATC
>JBDSLT010000090.1:0-8945 GCA_039916265.1 Casimicrobiaceae bacterium
CGGAAGCCGGACCATTCTCCAGCGCGTCCATCCACCAGCGATTGTCGGCGCCCATCACGCCGACGTGATTCGGTACCACATCGCACAGGTGGCCCATGCCGTGCGCGTCGAGCGCTGCGACGAACCGGTCGAAATCCGCGCGGCTGCCGATCTCCGGATTGAGCATGCCGTGGTCGACGATGTCGTAGCCGTGGAGACTTCCGGGACGCGCGCGGAGGTAGGGCGAGCAATACACGTGGCTCACGCCCAGCATCGCAAGGTAGGGAACCAGTTGCGTCGCATGGGCGAACGTGAAATCGCCGTTGAGCTGCAGGCGGTAGGTCGCGCGTGGTACGCGCGGCGCCGGAGCCCGCGTCGCTGCGCGTGCGCGTGGCCGTTCGCGGCCGAGCGCGGCAGCGAGTGCTGTGAAACGCTCGTCGTCGGCGAACTGCGCGAGTGTCAGCGGGAGCTTGCGGCGCCAGTTGGGGTGCGAGTCGACCGTGCCGGGCAGATTGGCCTGCGCCGTTACGCCCACCGCGTCTTCGAGCTGCACCACGTGCAGTCGCGCCGGGGTTGCGCACAGATACGATTGGACTGCGCGCGCGAGCGCCGGCGTCATCGGCACCGCCGCGGCGACGTCGAGGGCCGGGTCGAGCGCCAGTTCGGGCGCAGGCAGGTCGGCGCGCTTCAGCGCCGCGAGCAGGCGCGAGCGGTCGAGCGCGCGCTCGTTGCGCAGCGCATCGCGGTCGACGTCGTTGCCGAGCAAGCCGTGATCGGCGCGCAGATCGATGTCCGCGGCGGCCCACCACCCGGCGAGCGTCGGCAGGTCGTGCGTGCTCGTCGTCACCAGCGCCGTCGCGGGGTACGCCGCCGGCGGCGTGAATTCTTCGGCGGCGTCGCGCTCGAAGAACAGCACGCGGTACGACAGGATCGCGTTGCGCGCCAGCGCCTCGCGCACGTGCTCGGGGACCGTGCCGAGATCCTCGCCGATGACCATGCAGCGATGCCGATGGCTTTCGAGCGCGGTCAGGCCGAGCAGATCGTCGAACGGATAGTGAACGTAGGCGCCGTCGGCGGGGTTGCTCCCCTGCGGAACCCAGAACAGCCGCGCCAGCCCCATCACGTGGTCGATACGCACCGCCCCGGCGTGGCGCATGTTGGCGCGCAGCGTGGCGAGGAAGGGCGCGTAGCCCTCGGCACGCAGGCGCGCGGGAATCTGCGGCGGCAGCCCCCAGTCCTGGCCGCGCGGATTGAAGGCATCCGGCGGCGCGCCGACGCTCGCGCCGAGCGCGTACACATCCTGTTGCGCCCATGCCTCCGCACCTCCGCGGTCGATCGAAACGGCGAGGTCCGCGTAGACGCCGATCGACAGGCCGGCGGCGCGTGCGCGCCCGGCCGCCGCAGCGAGTTGCAACTCGGCCTGCCACTGCAGATACGCGTAGAAATCGATGCGCGCCGCATTGGCGGCGGCGAAACCCGCGACCGCAGCCGATCCGGGGTCGCGAAACGCGGCGGGCCACGCGGGCCACCCCCACACGCCGGGGTCGCCGCGGTGGAAATGCTCCTGCAGCGCCTCGAACAGCGCGTGGCGGCGCAGGGCGGTGCCTCCCGCCTCGACGTACGCGCGAAAGGCCTGCGCGCGCGGGTCGCCCAACGCGAGGTGGCGGTCGCAAAAATGACGGAACAGCAACTCGAGCACCGGCTGCTTGACGGCGGCGACTCCAGCGTAGTCGACCAGCGTCGCTTCCCGCAGCGTCGCGAGCGTCTGCTGAAATTGCGCCGAGGCGACGAGGGCACGCGCTTTTTCGCACACCGCAAAATCCGCCACGGCTTCGACGTCGAGGTACTGCGTGTTGCGGAACAGGCGGCTCGACGGGCTGTACGGGCTCGCGTGGCGGGGCTGGTGCGGGAACAGCGCGTGCAGCGGATTCACGCCGACGACATCGGCGCCGCGACCGCCCCACTGCTCGAGCAGCGTCGCGAGGTCGGTGAAATCGCCGATTCCCCAGTTGCGCTCGGAACGCAGGCCGTAAAGCTGCGCAGCGGCGCCCCAGACCCGGTCCGGCGGCCCCGCGGGCAGGTAGCATGCGGCGGGTGCGACGGCGCAGCAGGTGCGTGCGACGGTCGTGCCGTCGGCGACGAGTTCGAGCCGGTGATAGCCCGTCGCAAGGGACGCCGGCAGCGCGATGTCGACGGCGACGCAAGCGACGGCGCGCGTGGAAGAATCGGGCGGGTGGAAAACGACGTCGGCGGCGTGCAGCGTCCCGTCCTCGCACGTCACCCGCGCGCAGATCGGCCCGCGCGCCACTGCGCCGGGCACCACGGCGCGCACGGTCCACGGGCGGACGTTCTGGCGCAGCACGACGAGGGGCGCCATGCCGGGCGCAGCCTGCGCGTCGTCGAGAGCGACGAGCGCCGCGGCTGCGGCCGCCGCGTCGCCGGCAGCGACGCCCATTGCCGCCAGCAGCGCCACGAGCGTCGCCTCGGGAACCTCGTGCCGCTTGCCCCAGATGTCGTGGTAGTCCCGCGCAATGCCGCAGGCAGCGGCCAGCCGCGCGAGCGCGTCGTTCATGCGCCGACCCTTCGCGCTGCGCGCTGCGGTGCGATTGGCGCGTGGGAGCGGCCCGGTGCGCTCAAGCCTCCTCCTCGATCGAGAAGGCGACGGCGTGCCCCGGCCAGCGGCCGCCTTGCGCCAGGCCCGGATCGCTTTCGTAGATCGGCCTGCCGGGCAGCGCGTCCAGCGCGAAGGCCTCGGCGTCGCAGAAATGCGCGCACAGGTGCAGCGTCGCGCGTCCGCCCAGTTTCCAGCGAATGCGCAGGATGACATCGCGCTCGACGGCGAATTCCCCGGCGGTGGCGCCGGCGAGGCGCGGCAGGAGTTCGGTGCGTCGCACCGCGAGGCAGCGTCGATAGAAGGCGAGCCACGCCGCGCCCGCACCGTGGTTGGCCTCCGCCCACGCCAACCTGCTCGCCGCGAAGGTGGCGGGCTCGTTCGGATCGGGAATTGCCGCGCGTGCCGCCGGATCGCGAAATCGATGGAACTGCGCGAATTCGGCGCGCCGACCGTTCGCGACGGCCTGCGCGAGCTCTGGCCCGAAATCGCAGAAGAACAGGAATGGCGCCGACGCACCGAACTCCTCGCCCATGAATAGCATCGGCACGGCGGGCGCGAGCAGCACGCAGGCGACGACAGCGCGCAGCGCGCGCGGGTCGGCGAGTGCCACGAGCCGCTCACCCAGTGCGCGGTTGCCCACCTGGTCGTGCGTTTGCGTGAACGCGACGAACGCGGCGGGCGGCAGCGAGCCGCTCGGTTCACCGCGCGGGGCGCCGTCCCGGAAGGGGGAGGGCTCGCCCTGGTAGCCGAAACCCTCGGCGAGGCAGCGGCCGAAGCGCCACAGCGGACGCGTCGCGTAATCCGTGTAATAGCCGTCGCTCTCGCCTGTCAGCAGCACGTGGAGCGCGTGATGCACGTCGTCGTTCCATTGCGCCGTCGCATGCCGGGGCCGGCCCGCGGCGTCGCGTTCGAGCCGTCGCGACTCGTTGCGATCGTTCTCCAGCACGACGTGCACGGCGCGCTGTTCCGCTTCCGCGAAACGCTGCACCGCGGAAGCGATCTCGGTCACGATGTCGGGCCGCGACGCGTCGACGATCGCATGCACGGCGTCGAGCCGCAGGCCGTCGAACCGGTACTCGTCGATCCAGTACAGCGCGTTCTCGCGGAAAAAATCGCGCACCGCGCGGGAGTGCCCGCCGTCGAAGTCGATTGCCGCGCCCCACGGCGTCTGGCGGGAATGATCGAAGAACTGCGGCGCGTACGTGTGCAGATAGTTGCCGTCGGGACCGAAGTGGTTGTACACGACGTCGAGCAGCATCATGAGGCCGCGCGCATGCGCGGCGTCGACCAGGCGCTTGAGATCCTCGGGGCTGCCGTAGGCGCATGCCGGCGCGTAAGGCAACACGCCGTCGTAGCCCCAGTTGCGCAATCCGGGGAACGCCGCAACGGGCATCAGTTCGACAGCGGTGACGCCGAGGTCCGCGAGGTAGTCGAGGCGCTCCGCGGCGGCGGCGAAGGTGCCTGCGGGTGTGAACGCGCCGACGTGAAGCTCGTACACGACCGCCGACTCCCACGGCGCACCGCACCAATCCTGCGCACGCCATTCGAACGCGAGCGGGTCCACCACCGCAGAGAAAGCGTGGACGCCGTCGGGATTGGAACGCGACGCGGGATCGGGCACCTCCGCGCCGCCGTCGCAGCGAAACGCGTAGCGCGTACCGGCGCCGGCGGCTGCAACGCGCAGCTCGAACCAGCCTTGTTCCAGCGCTTCCATGGGGCGTGCGTCGAGGCCGTCGGCGCCGAGCACGACGCTGACCCCGCGCGCACCGGGTGCCCAGAGACGAAACCGCGTGGCGCCGTCCTCGACCTCGGCGCCGAAGCGCATCCGGTGCGCGCGCCTCATCGAGGCGGCCGCACCTGCTGGAGCAGCGCGAGCGCGCGTCCCGCGACCGCGTAGACGCCGTGCGGCTGAAACGTTCCGTCGGGCGTGAGGCCGTCGTCGCGGGCGGTGTCCACCAGCACGAGCCATCCGGCGGCGGAGTAATCGGGCAGACGAAATTCGATCGCGTCGTGGTGCGCGTTGAACAGCACCAGGAAGTTGTCGTCGCGCGCCGCCTGGCCGCGCGGATCGACTTCGTCGAGCGCGTCGCCGGCGAGGAACACTCCGAGGCCGCGCGCGAATCCGTGATTCCACTCGTCCTCCGTCATTTCGGAGCCGTCGGGCTTAAGCCACGCGATGTCGGACACCGTGCCGCCGGCCAGGGCGCGTCCCTGAAAGAAGTTCTTGCGGCGAAACACCTTGTGCTCGCGGCGGATGCGCAGCATCCGCCGGGCGAACTCGAGCAGCCGCGTGCGCGCCTCGTCCGGCGTCCAGTCGACCCAGCTGATCGCGTTGTCCTGGCAATAGGCGTTGTTGTTGCCCTGTTGCGTGCGACCGATCTCGTCGCCGGCGACCATCATCGGCACGCCCTGCGAGAGCAAGAGCGTGGCAAGCAGGTTGCGCGCCTGGCGCGCGCGCAACGCGTTGATCTCGGGGTCGTCGGTGGGACCTTCGACGCCGCAGTTCCAGGAACGGTTGTTGTCGCTGCCGTCGCGGTTCTCCTCCTGGTTGGCCTCGTTGTGCTTGCCATCGTAGGAGACGAGGTCGCGCAGCGTGAAACCGTCGTGCGCGGTGACAAAATTGATGCTGGCGTGCGGCTGCCGGCCGCTGCTCCCGTAGAGGTCGGAGGAGCCGGTCAGGCGACGCGCGAAGTCGCCGATCAATCCGTCGTCGCCTTTCCAGTACCCGCGCATGGTGTCGCGATACTGGTCGTTCCACTCGGTCCAGCCGGGCGGGAAATTGCCGACCTGGTAGCCGCCGGCGCCAAGATCCCACGGCTCGGCGATGAGCTTGACGCGCGCGAGCACGGGGTCCTGCCGCAGGACCTCGAAAAAAGCGCCCAGCCGGTCGACGTCGTGCAATTCGCGCGCGAGTGCCGACGCGAGGTCGAAGCGGAAGCCGTCGACGTGCATGTCGGTGACCCAGTAGCGCAGCGAATCCATCATGAGCTGCAGCACGCGCGGATGCTGCATGTTGAGCGTGTTGCCGGTTCCGGTGAAGTCGACGTAGCTGCGCCGGGCGTCGCCGCCGAGTCGGTAGTACGAGACGTTGTCGACGCCGCGAAAGCACAGCGTGGGACCGAGCTCGTTGCCTTCGGCAGTGTGGTTGTAGACGACGTCGAGGATCACCTCGAAGCCCGCCGAATGCAGCGTCTTCACCATCGTCTTGAACTCGCCGATCTTGCCCGACGCGGAGTAACGCGCATCCGGCGAGAAGAAGCCGATGCTGTTGTAGCCCCAGTAGTTGTGCAGCTCCGCCTGCACCAGCCGGCGATCGTCGACGAAGGTGTGCACCGGCAGCAGTTCGAGCGTGGTCACGCCGAGCCGCTTCAGGTAGTCGATGACCGGCGCCGTCCCCAAGCCGGCGTAGGTTCCGCGCAGCGGCGGGGGTACGTCGGGATGCTGCATCGTGAAGCCGCGCACGTGCAGCTCGTAGATGACCGTGTCGTGCCAGGGAACACGCGGCGGACGGTCGTCTCCCCACGTGAAGGCCGGCTCGATGATCTTGCACTTGGGCATGCCGGCGGCGCTGTCGCGCCGGTCGAAGGAAAGGTCGCCGCGCTTGTGCCCGACGGTGTAGCCGAACAGCGCGTCGCTCCAGCGCAGCGTGCCGACGATGTTGCGCGCATAGGGGTCGAGCAGCAGCTTGTGCGCGTTGAACCGCAGCCCTTCCTCGGGACGGTAGGGGCCGTGGACCCGGTACCCATAAAGCAGCCCCGGCCGCGCCTCGGGCAGATAGCAGTGCGAAACGCCGTCGGTGCGCTCGACCAGCTCGACGCGCTGCAACTCGCGCCGGCCGCTCGCGTCGAAAATGCACAGCTCGACGCGCTCCGCGTGCTCCGAGAACAGCGCAAAGTTGACGCCTTCGCCGTCCCAGGTCGCGCCGCGCGGGTCCGGCCGCCCCGGCCACTTCACCGTGATGGGCTTCAAGCTCGTTTGATCCAACGTGGTCCCACCGACGATCTCCCTGGTTGATCGACACCCCTCGCTGGGCGTGTCTCCGGGCCGCGCGCCCTCAACGTGGCTTGGTGCCCTTGTCGGCGCCGTCGGGCGACTGACGCGACCAGCGCTCGAGCAACTCTCCCGCGCGCTTGGCGCCGCCGATGCCGAAGGCCAGCGCGAGCGCCAGCCCGATCGCCGCAACGAGGATGAGGAACGTCTGCCGGATGATGTCGCCGAGCCCGATCTGCTCCAGCGCGATCAGGATGACGAACATCATGATCGCATAGAGCGCGAAGCGGCCGAGGAGCTCCGCATCGTTCATCGCGACGTTGCGGCAGTAGGTCGTCACTGCCGCGCCGACGAAATTGGCGAAGTAAGCGCCGAACGCGAGGATCAGGACGGCGACCATCACCTTGGGCACGAACAGCACGATGCGCCCGATCAGGTCGGTGACGTACGCAAGGCCGAGGCTGTTGAAGGCGATCATCAGCGTCGCGAGCAGCGCCAGCCAGTAGACCAGCACGCCGAGCACGTCGACGGTGTCCGTTTCGCCGCCACCCTGCTGCAGGAAGCGATCGATGCCCGCCTTCTCGGTGACGATGTTGAAGTTGACCGCGCGAAGCATCCGCACGACTGCGAAGCGTATCGCCTTGGCGAGCAGCCAGCCAACGATCAGGATCACGATCGCGAGCAGGACGCGGGGAAGGAATTCGCCGACCTGGTGCAGCGAGGTCCGGATCGGCTCGAGCAGCATTTGCATGTCTTCCATTGCGTCCTCCGTTTCCGGCGGGCGGCGCGCTTAGCGCCTCCCGCCGCGATCATCGCGTCAAGGGGCCGACTGCGCCAGTTCGACCAGGCCTCGCAACGGAATGCCCACCCAGTCCGGCCGGTTCTGCATTTCGTACTTGAGCTCGTAGAGCACCTTCTCCAGCAGGAACAGGTCGAGGAGCCCGCGCGGCTGCGTGGACGCGCCCGGCAGCCCCGCCCGCTGTGCTGCGGCGTCATAGCCCTCGAGGAAGGCCGCGCGCGTCTCGTGCAGCCATTCGCTGCCGAGCCTTTCGCGCCGCTCGCGCGCATCGCTCGCCTCGCCGTCGATGCGCTTCACGGTCGCGTGCAATGCATAGTCGAAGGAACGCAGCATGCCGGCGACATCCTTCAGCGGCGACTGCTTTTCGCGCCGCTCCGCCAGCGAGCGCGCGGGCTCGCCCTCGAAATCGGCGATCACGAAGTCGTTCTGCACGACGAGGACCTGGCCGAGGTGATAGTCGCCATGGATGCGCATCCGGCGCCCCGCGTCGCGGTCCGATGCATGCGCGTCGATGCGCGCAAGGAGCGCCTTGCGCGCGGCGAGCACCTGCGCGGCGTCGTCGCGCGCTGCCTCCGGCAGCGTCGCCTGCGTGCGCTCCAGCCGGTCGAGGATCGCGATGGCCTCGGCGTGGGTGCGCTTTGTCCAGGCGGTGAGGTCGGCCGGAGTCACCGGCATAGGCTCGAAGGCAGGGTCGCCGCGAGCGAGCGCGAGTACAGCGTGCAATTCGCCAGTGCGCGTGCCGAGCGTGTGCATCAGTGCGAGGAAACCGCCGTGACGGCTTGCCGCCGGCGCGGGGTCGTCATCGACGGCCGGGGCCTGCTCGAGGAAGCGCTCGAGGTAGTTCTGCGTCGTGGTCCAGCCGTCCCCCTGGTTCTCGACGTAGCCCTGCAGCAGGGCGACCGTCTCGATGTGGCCGTCGTCCGCCACGTAGTCGATGGTGCCGGCCACCGGCACGCTGTGCTCGAAGCGCGCGACGTCAGTCAGGTAACGGCCGATTTCCGCCTCGGGATTGACGCCGGGCTGGATCCGGCGGTAGGCCTTGAGGAACAGGCGCTCGCCGAGCGCGACGACCGTGTTGCTGCTTTGCGCCGCCGGCTGCGTGACCGGCAGCGCGTCGAGCGCATCCCCGGCAAGTCGCTCGAATGCATCGGTGGCGACGAAGCGGAGCTTCCCTTTCGCCATCTTGATTTCGCGGCGCGCGGCGATCGCCGCCACCAGTGCGCGGCTGAACGCCTCGTCGCCGAAGGCGTCGGCCATGACGCCGATCTTCGCCTGCTGGCGCACTTTCGCGACGGTGAGCGGCGCGAGCGCGCGCAGCCGGTCGTCGTCGGGCTCCCAGGCGAGCGTCAGCGGAAGGAAGTAGGTCTGCGGCTCCCCGCTTGCGGTCTCCACGCGCGCCAGCGCGATCATCCATTCGTGGCGCTCCTGCTTCCACTCCGCGTGGTCGATCAGCGCGACGCGCTGGACGGCCTCGCCCTTGGCGGCGTACCAGCGCCGGCCGGCGACGAACTCCGGCAGCACGTCGCGCTCGAACTGCGCGCGGCCCTTCTCGGCCAGCGCGAT
>JBDSLT010000091.1:0-3500 GCA_039916265.1 Casimicrobiaceae bacterium
GAACGGGGTGTCCGGTCCCGTGCTGGAACGGGCGCTCGAGTACTGGCGCAACGTCGACAAGCACCTCGGCAATCGCATCGCCGAAGGCGTCGAGAGCAAGTAGCGGGAAACGGCAGGGGCCGTCTAGGGGTCGCTGCCTGCCGGCGATCCCAGCGCGAAATCCGGACGCGGCGGATCGCGCAGCCGCCCGTCCGGCAGGGCCGCCTGGCACTCGTTGAACACGCGCGCCGTGCACGTTGCGCAGGTGTCCGAGTCGAGCGTCGCGTAGATCGTGCGCAGCGCATCGGCCTTCCAGAAGTGGACCTGCGCCGCCCCGAGCGCTGCCATGGCGCCGCTCGCTTCGAGCACATCGCGCACCGGCGGCTTGAGATTGCACAGGTGCAGCGCAACGCCCGCCTCGCGCATTGCGATCGCCTCCTGCGCCAGCATGTCCGCGCCCGCCGCGTCGACGAAGTTCATCCCGCTGCAGACGAGCAGCAGATGACGAACGCCCGGACGGTCGGCACGCACGGCGTCCAGCGCGTCGCGCACGTGTTCGACGGCGCCGAAGAACAGCGAGCCGTCGATACGCAGCACATCGAGCTGCGGACACACCGGCGCGCCTTGCGCCAGCGCGACGAAGCGGCGTTCCGGCGAATCGGCATCCGGGAGCACGCGCGTGATCCGCGGGTGCGTCGTCCGGCGCAGGTAGATCAGCAGCGACACCAGCACGCCGACGAGGATCGCAACCTCGAGCCGGATGGTCAGCGTCGCGACGAAGGTCACGAGCAGCGTCAGTGCCTCGCCGCGACTGGTGCCAACGATGCGGCGGATCGTCGGCACGTCGATCAGGTTCCAGGCGACAATGAACAGGATCGCCGCCATCGACGCCACGGGCAGGTAGGCCGCGAGCGGGCGCACGAAAAGCAGGATCAGCAGCAGCAGGATCGCCGAGAAAACCGCGGCAAGCGGTGTGCGTGCGCCCGCGGCGTAGTTCGCGCCGGTCCGGTTGAACGATCCCGACGTCGGGTACGAGGACGTGAATGCGCCGACGATGTTGGCGAGTCCCTGCCCGATGAATTCCTGGTTGCCGTCGATACGCTGGCCCGTCTTGAGCGCGACGGCGCGTGCGCTCGAAATCGCCTCGGCGAGGCCGATCAGCGTCAGCGCAAGTGCGACCGGCACGAGTTCGTACCAGACCGATGGTGCCGGGTCCGGCGTCGACAGCGGCGGGATCGCCGAGGGCAGCGCGCCGACGGTGGCGACGTTCGCCACGCCGAACTTCGCGAACGCGAACGCAGCGAGTCCCCCCGCGACGATGGCCGTCAGCATGTAGGGCACGCGCGGGATAAGGCGTTTGCCCACCCACGCCGCGGCGATCGTGGTGACGCCCACGATCACGGTCCAGGGCTCGATCTCGTGCAGGTGCGCAAACACTTCGGAGAGCGCGCGAACGAAGCTCCGGTGCTGGGGCACGTCGATGCCGAAGAAATTGCGCAACTGCGCGCCGATGATCAGCAGGCCCGCGCCCGCCGTAAACCCGACGATCACCGTCGTCGAGATGAAGTTGACCATCGCACCGAGCCGTGCCAAGCCGAGCCCGAGCTTGATCAGCCCCACCATCAGGCTCAGCGTGATCACCAGCGTGACGTAGGTGGGAGAGAAGGGTGCGGCGAGCGCGCTCACCGTCGCGAATACCATCAGCGACGTCGCGTTGGTGGGGCCGGAGACGAGGTGCCATGACGAGCCCCACAGCGCGCCGACGATGGCCGGCAGCATGGCGCCGTAAAGCCCGTATTCCGGCGGCATGCCGGCGAGCGTCGCGAAGGCGACGCCTTGGGGAACGACGATGACGGCGGAAATCAGGCCGGCGACGAGATCGAAGTGCAGCGTTTCGCGCGTGACGCGGTGACGCCACGCGAGGAACGGGAACAGGCGGCGGGCGAGCGTGGGCTGCGTCAGGCGCGGCCCTTCCACGGGACGAGCCGGCGCTCCACGTGGCGCATCAGGAGGTCGAACGCGTAGGCGACCGCGCCGATGACCACGATGCCCATGATGACGACATCGGTGCGCAGGAAGTTCGACGCGTTCAGCACCATCTGGCCGAGTCCGGCCGTGGCCGCCACCATCTCCGCGGCGACGAGCGTGGTCCAGCCGAAGCCGATCGAGATCCGCATGCCGGTGAGGATCTCCGGCAGCGCCGACGGAACCACGACGTGCCAGATGACCTGCCACTTCGAGGCGCCCATCGAATAGGCGGCGTTGATCTGCTCCAGCGTGACGCCGCGCACGCCGGCGCGCGCCGCCATGGCCAGCGGGGCAAAGCAGGCGAGATAGATCAGCACCACCTTCGCCGTCTCCTCGATGCCGAACCAGATGACGATCAGCGGCAGATAGGCGAGCGGCGGCAGCGGCCGGTAGAACTCGATCGGCGGGTCGAAGATTCCGCGCGCGATGCGCGACACGCCCATCGCAATGCCGACGGGAACGGCGGTGAGGCAGGCCAGCACGAAAGCGGCGAACACGCGCCACAGGCTCCACCAGAAGTGCTCGGACAGCGGCTTGCCGCCCTGGATGTCGCCCTTCCATGCGTCGCCAAAGCTCGTGAGAATTCGTTCGGGCGTGGGCAGGAACAGGTCGCGGATCCAGCCGTAATGCGTCGCCACCCACCAGACGGCGAACAGCCCGATCACCGTCACGACGCTGATCAGCGTGCTCGAACCTTCGCCGGGGAGGCTGTAGCCCTTGATGGCGCGCACGGGCTTCGCTGCGTCGTCCCTGGGTGCCGCCGGCGTTGCCGCTGCCGCCGCTGCCGGCGCGTTCGGCGCCTCCGCCGCCAGCGCTTCGTCACGCACCCGAGGCATCCTGCGGCGCCACTCAGGCCGCCTGCTGTTCCGCCGACGAGGGCGCGGAGTGGATGAGCTCCAGCACGTCCTCGCGCAGCCGGATGAACTCGGGGTCGGCCTTCACCTTGCGCGCATTCGCGCCTTCGACACAGCGGCGGCCGAAGTCGAGCTTGTAGCGATGCGCGATGCGGCCGGGCGATGGCGTCATCACGATCAGCTCGGTGGCGAGGAACAGCGCTTCCTCGACGCTGTGGGTGATGAAAAAGAACATCTTGCGCGTTTTCCACCAGAGGGCGAGGATCAGTTCCTGGATCTGCTCGCGCGTGAGCGCGTCGAGCGCTCCGAGCGGCTCGTCCATGAGCATCACCTCGGGATCGCTCGCGAGCGCGCGCGCGAGGCCCACCCGCTGCTGCATGCCGCCCGAGATCTGGTAGACGGGCGCGTCGGCGAACTTCTCCAGCCCCACGGTGGCGAGCTTGTCGAGCGCGACGGCGCGACGCTGCGTCCTTGCCATTCCGCGCATCCGCAGGCCGAACTCGACGTTTTCCACGACGTTGAGCCACGGCATCAGCGCGTGCTTCTGGAACACGACGCCGCGTTCCGCGCCGGGCCCGATCACCCGCCGGCCGTCGAGAATGATCTCGCCTTCGGAAGGCTGCATGAATCCGGCGATGC
>JBDSLT010000092.1:0-3857 GCA_039916265.1 Casimicrobiaceae bacterium
CCGACCACGCCGCCGATGCCACGGTATACGAGACCGGTGATCCCGGTCGTACGCCGTTGCGCGCCGGCGCCGGGCGTTCCCGGAAGGCTCGCGATGTTGTAGTGCATCGCTTCGACGAGACCGACGACACCCGCGACCGCGTCCAGCGTGAGCCGGCTCAAGCCGCGAAGGTCGGCAGCGGCGGAATCGCTCACTGTGCGAGGTTGCAACGCAATGCCGTAATCAGATTCAGGGACGCGCGACTGCACGGGGAACTGCGCGGTTCAGGAAGCGCGTTTCGTAGTCGTCGAACAGCTTGTCGCCGTAGAGACCGTACGCCAGCGCGGTGAAGTTGCCGCCGGAAACGCCGGTAATGATGTTGACCTGGTCGTTCGCCGGATCTTTCGACCTAATTCGGCGATACGAAACACGCCGTCGCGCTCCATCTCCGTCATCAGCGCGCAACATCACCGCCTCGTCTTACCGACTGACGGAGGAAGAGCGCGCCGCGCAGCCGCTGGCGGGTGCCCTGTTCGCGCTGCGCGCCTCGGTCGCCGGCTTGCCGGCAGTGAACTTCGCGGGCTGATGACAACGACGCCGGCCCGCTTCCGCATTACGGTCCACGCAGCCGGACAGGGGTCGAGAGAGTAGACCATCGGCGCATGCCCGGCGAAGTGCTCGACGACTCATGCCCGGGCCGCTCTCTTCCGTTCAGCTCGCCAGAGCATGCACGGTCCGTTCGATATCCTCTTCGTTGTTGAAGAACGACATCGACACGCGCACGGCGTCTTAAGGCCCGCCTGCCGGAGCAGGCGCAGACAGTGGGTCGAGAGGCCACGGAAGCGTTGCTCGATGTTCGGCAGGCCGATGGAGTGGAGGAACTCGGCGCCCTTGCGCAGGACGCGAATGCCGAGGAAGTTGGGGTTGCCGCCCTCGAGGCGATGTGCAACCCGCATGTAGTCGAACTGGCTGTTAGCGTGCGCACTGGCGACGGATGCACCGTCTCGCGCCGGCGGTCTGATGAACGGCGTTTGCAGCGCATCCACCAGTTCTTCGCGGCAATAGACGATGCCGAGCCCGTCAGCCCGAAGAGGCCCTTGGGGCCGCCGATGGCGACGACATCCCGGTATACCCGCGAAAGCTCCGGGAGGTTCACGCGAAAGCCGTTGCCGTAGGTGATATACGCCGTGGAAACGACCTTGGTCCGGCGATCCATTTTCTCGACGAACGCTGCAAGCGGCAGCCGACCGTCCCGATGCTGCGCAAAGCGTATCTCGACCCCTTTATCTTCCCAATGCCGCCACACCCAGACGTTCGCCACGTGCTCCATGTTGGTGAGCACGACGTTGTCGCCGGGCTCAAGTGCAAAGCCATGCGCCGCGATGTTCAAGCCTTCGGTCTCGCGGCCAGTGATATCGGCGTCTGAACCCTTGGACGACAGGTTGACGATGCGACCGTTGATGTGCGTGGCACCGCTGTATGTTGGGCCAGTGACGGCCGCAATCAGTTCAGCGCGGCAACACGATCACGGCATCGGGGTCGAAGGCGATGCCCACCGCAGTATCGCGCTGGCGGCGTGTGCGCGGGTCGGGATCGAACACGAGGAGCTCGCCCCACGCGGTGGCCACGACGTACTCGATGCGGCTGCCCAGGTACGCGACGCGCTTGCACACACCCGGCAGCACGCCTTCTCCAGGGTCGACGACGCGCAACCGCTGCGGCCGCACCGCCAGCGTCGCCGCGCCCGGGCTTCTGCCGTCGGCGCGCACCGGCACCGCCACGCCGCCGGCGGCAAACGCGGCGCCGGCGCCGTTGCCGGTCAACTCGCCGTCGACCAGGTTCGCGTCACCGATGAAGTCGGCGAGGAAGCGGCTCTGCGGCTTCTCGTAGAGATCGTGCGGCGTTCCCTGCTGCGCGATGCGGCCGCCCTCCATCACGATCACGCGGTCGGACACGGCGAGCGCCTCCTCCTGGTCGTGCGTCACGTAGATCACGGTCAGCGACAACGACTGCTGCAGTTCGCGGATCTCCTCGCGCACGCGACGGCGCAGCTTGGCGTCGAGATTCGACAACGGCTCGTCGAACAGCAGCACGGCCGGTTCCAGGACCAGCGAGCGCGCGACCGCGACCCGCTGCTGCTGTCCGCCGGAAAGCTCGGAGGGCAGTCGCGCCTCGTACTCGGACAAGCCGAGCATGCCGAGCTTTTCGCGGGCGAGTTTGCGCGCTTTCGCCCGCTCCATCCGCATCGACAGGGGACCGTAGCACACGTTCTCGAGCACCGTCATGTGCGGGAACAGCGCATAGGACTGGAACACCATGCTTACGTCGCGCTCGTTGGCCGCGCGCAGCGTGACGTCGGCGCCGCCGATCAGCACGCGTCCACGGGTCACCGCCTCGAGCCCGGCGACCATCCTCAGGGTGGTGGTCTTGCCGCAGCCGGACGGTCCGAGCAGCGTCACGAGTTCGCCCGGCGCGACGCGAAACGAGACGTTGTCGACCGCCGTGACGTCGCCGTAGCGTTTCGACACCCCGTCGAAATCGACCCCGGAGCTGGTGGTGCTGTCCATGTCAGTGTCCCGTGGCGAGCGCCGCGGGGGCGCGGCGTCCCAGTTTCGTCTCGCCGACCAGTTTCTGCACCAGCAGCAGCACGGCGAGCATGAAGAAGATCAGCACCGACGAATAGGCGATGGCGAGCGGATATTCACCCGCTTCCACCCGGCCGATGATGTAGACGGTGGCGAGGTTGTACTTGGCGGTGGCGAGGAAGATCACCGCGCTCACCGCCGTCATCGCGTGCGTGAAGCTGAACACCAGCGTCGCGATGATGGCGGGCCGCAACAGCGGCAGGATGATCTCGCGCAGCGTACGCCCCGTGGACGCACGCAGCGTCGACGACGCCTCGTCCAGCGTCTTGTCGATCTGCGCCAGCGCGGCGACGCCGGCGCGCACACCTACCGGCATGTTGCGGAAGACGAAGCACACGACCAGGATCAGCATGCCGCCGGTGAGTTCGAGCGGCGCGACGTTGAAGGCGACGATATAGGACACGCCGATGACGGTGCCGGGGATCGCGAAGCTGACCAGCGTCAGGAATTCGAAGCCGCGGCGCCCGGCAAAGCGATGCCGCGTGATGACGTAGGCGGCGAGCAGGCCGACGATGGTCGTAAGTGGCGCAGCGACGGCGGCGACCTCGACCGTCGTGAAAAAGCTGTCCCATGCCGAACCGGTGAACGTGGGCAAAAGGCGATTCCACTCGAATCCGAAGCCCTGGGAAAAGTGGTGCAGCGTGAGCGTCATGTCGCCGCGGCCGATGTCCTTCACGAAGCCGCCGGTCAGGATGATCGCGTAGCAGACCAGCGTGAACACGACCCAGAACGCCGCGGTGCCGAAGCACGCGAGCCAGAACGGTCGCGGCAGCCGCGCCGGGATGCCGCCATCCCCCTTGCCGGTGACCGTCACGTATGACAGGCGGCCGATCCAGCGCTGCTGCAGCCAGAACGCGAGCAGCGTGAGACCGAGCAGCACCGTGGCCAGCGCCGCGGCGCGGCCGGGGTCGTGCTGCGCACCGGCCACCGCGAAAAAGATCTTGGTCGACAGCACCTCGAAATTGCCGGCCAGCACGATGGGGTTGGCGAAATCCGCGAGACTCTCGACGAAGCCCAGCAGGAACGCATTGGCGAGCGCCGGGCGCAGCAGCGGCCAGGTCACCGTGCGGAACACGCGCCAGCGCGATGCGCGGAGCGTCTGCGCGGCTTCTTCCAGCGCCGGGCTGATCGCCGCGAGCGCGCCGTGCAGCAGCATGAACGCGATCGGCGAAAAGGTGATGAGCTGCGCGATCGTCACGCCGGGCAAGCCGTAGAGCCAGCGCGAGCGCGCAA
>JBDSLT010000093.1:0-3335 GCA_039916265.1 Casimicrobiaceae bacterium
CAGTCCGTCGACGATGTGCCCGGTCAGCATTATGGCCTTCTGCACTTCGTAGAACTTTTTCGCCTCGATTGTCGTCAGCGGATTCTCCTGCGCGTCCACCGTGCCGTTCTGCAGCGCGAGATAGACCTCGGCAAAGGCGATCGGCGTCGGATTCGCGCCGCAGGCCTTGGGTGTAGCCATGTAGACCGGGACGTCGGGCACCCGGATCTTGAGACCTTTCATGCCGGCGCAGTCGGTGAACGGCTTGTTCGACGTGGTATGGCGGGCGCCGTAATACGTGTAGGCGGTGATCTGGATGCCGGTCTTTTCGCGATACGCGTCCACCATCTCCTTGAAGATCGCGCTCTTCGAGTATGCGATCAGGTGGTCGCCGTCGCGGAAGATGAACGGGTAGTAGGCAATGCCCAGCCGCGGATAGTTGCGTGCCGCGAAGGACGGCCCGCTGATGATCATGTCGACCGTGCCCAGCGTCAGTCCCTGGTTGATATCGGTTTCCTTGCCGAGCGTGCTCGCCGGAAAGACCTCGATGTCGAACTTGCCGTTGGTGCGCTTCTTGATCTCGGCCGCAGCCCACACCGATTCGGTGTGATAGGGCTCCGACGTCTCGTACACGTGCGCCCACTTGAGCTTCTGCTGCGCAAGCGCGGGCCCGCCTACGGCGAGCGCGCATGCCGCGGCGAGCGCGGCGAACCATTTCGTTGAAAGACGCATGACTCCTCCTGGAAATGACCGGCGCTGCCGGTCGCGTTGACTTCGAGACTTCGAGGTCGTCTACGCGACGACCTGTACCTTGGTGCTCAAGTTCTTGTCGGCGGCGGCGTGAAAGGCGGCGACGGCGTCCTTCAGCGGGTACTGGCCGGACAGCAGCGAACGCACGTCGACGCGGCGGGTCGACAGGTAGTCGACCGCCCAGTCAAACTCGATGCCCCAGCGGAATGCGCCGCGCAGGTCGACTTCCTTGGCCATCACCTCGTTGACGACGAAGGGCATCGGCTCGTGCGGCAACGTGCCGACCTGGACGACGATGCCGCCGCGCTTGATCGCCGCCATGCACGTCTTCAGCGCGGCGAAGCTGCCCGAGACCTCGTACGCAACGTCGAACTGCGGCGTCGCGAGCGCTTCGGCGTCGCGCGCCGCATGCAGCGTGGCGTCGGCGCCGACCGTGCGGGCCTGCGCGAGCGGCCGGTCGAGGATGTCCGACACCGTCACCTTGCGCGCGCCGGCGAGCCGGGCCGCCAGCACCGTCACGCAGCCGATCGTTCCCGCGCCGGTGATGAGCACCGACTTGCCTAGCAGGGGACCGCCGCGGTTGACCGCATGCAGGCCGACTGCCAGCGGCTCCGCGAAAGCGAGCTCGCCGAGTGAGATGTCGCCGCCGACCGGATAGCACTGGCGTTCGCCCATCACGAAATATTCCTGGAACATCCCCTGCACGTGCGGAAACAGGCTCGCGCTGCCGAGGAACTTCATGTTCGAGCAGAGCTGCTCGCGGCCTTCGCGGCAACCCTCGCAGCGTCCGCAGGCGTGCGACGGGCTCACTGCGACCTTGTCGCCGACGCGCACGCGCGTGACGCCGGCGCCCACACCCGCGACGACGGCCGACGCCTCGTGACCCGGGATCAGCGGTTCGCGCACGACGAAGTTGCCGTTGCGGCCCTCGAAATAGTAGTGGAGGTCGGAGCCGCAGATGCCGCCGGCACCGAGCTTCAGCAATACCTCGCCGGGGCCGACGGGAGGCATTTCCGCGTCCTCGACGCGCAGGTCTTCCTTTGCATGAATCCGGCAAGCCAGCATTGCTTCCTCCCGATCGTTCGTTTGCGTGCGGGCGACGCCGAGGTCGTCCGCGCTGTTGGGCGGCGTTATATGGTGTCTGACCCTACTTATCAGTGAAGCGTGTCCCAACCTTTGGAGAAGCGCTTGTATGCGTGGTTCAGGTGGCGCTGCATCGCGCTTCGCGCGGCGTCGGCGTCGTGCGCCGAGATCGCCTTCAGCACCGCGCGGTGCTCGGCCATCGCCGCGTGCCACAGCGCAGGCGAATCGTAATGATGCTCGAGCTGCTTGTAGAGCGAGCCCGTGCGCTCCTCCCACAGCATCTTGACCACCGCGACCAGCGCGCCGTTGCCCGTAGCCTCCGCGATGCGCAGGTGGAAAGTGCGGTCGGCGGGGAGCGGCTGGCGGCTGTCCGCCATCTCGCGTTCCATTTCGCCGAGCGCGTCCTCGATCGCCTGCATGTGCCCTTTCTTCGCCGACTTCGCGGCGAGCGCCGCGCATTCGGCTTCGATCACATACCGTGCGCGCAGCAGCTCGAACGGCCCGGCCGTAGCCTCGGGCTTCGTGCCCGTCGAGTCCTCGCCCGTGGCGAGCACGTAGATTCCCGAGCCGATGCGTACTTCGACCCTGCCTTCGACCTCCAGCGCGATCAGCGCTTCGCGCACCGACGGCCGCGAAACGCCGAGCTGCCGCGCAAGGTCGCGTTCGGGCGGCAGCCGCGATCCGGCCGGAAACTCGCCCCCCTTGATGAGGCCGCGGATCTGATCGGCGATCTGGCGGTAGAGCCGGCGCGGTTCGATGCTCTGGAACGGCATGGGAGGACATGAGCCCGCGAAGGCCGGTATTCCCGGGACAAGTGGGCCGCAAGGCTACCGCCGCCCCCCCGAAGTGGTCAAGTGGTATGACCAATTTCGGGGTTGACGGCCGGAAGATCACTTGTATACTAGCATACAAGATGTCCGACGCCCTGCCCCTGTCCACCGCGCCCGCGCCTTTCCGCACGGTGGCGCCCGCCACGCCCCGGCGGCGCGGCGCGTCGGGAACCGCCTTCGCCTGGCTTCGCGACGAGATCCTGTCCGGCCGGATGCGTCCCGGGCAGGCGCTGTCCGAGAACGAGCTGGCGCAGCGGCTGGGACTGAGCCGGACGCCGATCCGCGAGGCGATCATCCGGCTTGAAAGCGAGGGCTTACTTACAGTCCGCCCGCAGGTGGGCACCACCGTCGCACCGATCGACGTGGAAGCGGTGGCGGACGTGCAGTTCCTCCGCGAGGCGATCGAATGCCGCACCGTGGCCCTGGCGGCGAAGCGCGCGACCGCCGCCGATGCCCGGGAGCTGCGCAGCCAGCTCAGGGACCAGGCGCGTATCGCTGCACGCGGCGATCACGCGGCGTTCGTCCCGCTCGACGACCGGATGCATCAGAAACTCGTGGCGATGGCCGGCCGCCCACGTGTGTGGCGCGCCGTCGAGGACGCGAAGGCGCAGCTCGACCGAGTGCGCTTCCTGTCGCTGGAGGACCCCGCCTGGCTCGCGACGATTCACCGCCAGCACGAGGAGATCGTCGAGC
>JBDSLT010000094.1:0-4552 GCA_039916265.1 Casimicrobiaceae bacterium
ACCAGGCTGCCGCCGGGGCTGCGCACCGCCGGGATCGTGAGCTCGTGCGGCCCGAGCCGGCTGTCGAAGCGCACGCAATGCAGCGCCGTCGCACGGTTCTGGGCGCGCACGCTGTCGTCGGTCGCCACGCCGATCGCACAGACCGAGGGTCCGTGGTCGGCGAAGTGCAGGCGCGCAAACGAGTTGGGCTCGGCGTTCAGGATCAGGTTGATGGCGCCCTGCCGGTAGAGCGTGACCTGCTTCGAGCGGTGCCGCCCAGCCCGGCGGAAGCCGAGCGTTTCCAGCACGTTGTCGAGCAGCCATTCGCTCGCTTCGTCGACGGCGAATTCGAGGAACGCGAAACCCGAAAGCTTCGGCGGCTCCGGCGGGTCGAAGAGTTCGATGCGATCCAGCGTACGGCTGCGCTGGTCGTCTGCTGCCGAGGTCGACGCGCCGCCGCGCGCCATCCGCTCCCGCGTCTGCGCTTCGCAGTAGAGGATCGACTGCATCGCGTCGACGGCGGTGCGCCGGTTCGGCGCCTCGCGGAAGACGTCGTTGAATATTTCGAGCGAGAAGGGTCCCGTGTAGCCGGCGATCAGCACCTGCTCCAGGAAACGGGCAAGATCGAACTGACCCTGGCCGGGGAAGCAGCGGTAATGCCGGCTCCACTGCAGCACGTCCATCGCGAGTCGCGGCGCATCGGCCATCTGGAGAAAAAAGATCTTCTCGCCGGGAATCGCGGCGATGCCCTCCGGCGCGTCGCCGAGCGACAGGATGTGGAAACTGTCGATGACGATGCCCAGATGCGGATGATCGGCCGCCTTCACGATCGACCAAGCGTGCCCGTAGCGATTCACGTGCCGCCCCCACGCGAGCGCCTCGTATCCGATGCGGAGGTTGCGCTGCGCCGCCCGGTCCGCGAGGGCGTAGAGCTGCGCGACGATGCGTGCATCGTCGGTGACTGCGCCCGGCGACGCATTCGAGCACACCAGCATCATCGGCGCGCCGAGCGTCTGCATGATGTCGAACTTGCGCTCGGCGCGGTCGAGGTTGCGGCGGAACTGCTCGTCGGTTGCCGCATCGAGATCGCGGAACGGCTGGTAGAGATCGATGCCGAGACCGCGGTCATCGCACATCCGCTTGAGGTCCGCGGGCGAGCCGGGGAAGTTGATGAGGTCGTTCTCGAACACCTCGATGGCGTCGAAGCGTGCCGCGGCGATGGCGTCGAGCTTGTCGACGAGAGGGCCGCTCACCGAGACGGTCGCGATGCACTTGCGCATGGAGATTTACCTGTCGAGCGCGGGAACCGACCCGTGGCGCGGCGCCGCTGTCAAAGGGACGCCAGGAGCCGGCGCGCCTTGTCGAGCATCAGCTTGGTCCGGGCGACGGCAGGCATCGTGCGCGTCAGCGCCTGCATCGGTATTTCGAGCGACAACGGCACGTCGCGCGGAACGGCACGCAAAATCGCGATGAGATCGAGGCCGCCGTCACCGGGCATCAACCGCTCGGCGCGCGCCTGGTGGAGCAGCGTCTCGGCGTCCGCGGGTCGTTGCGCGGGCGCGTCGCACAGTTGCATGTAGCGCAATCGCGTCGCAGGCGCTGCCGCGATGTCTGCGGGGACGCAAGCGGCGCGGTCGAAATGGATCGGGTCGATAAGCACCCCCGCATTATCCTTGCCCGCCGCCGCGACGATGCGCGCGCCCTGCGCGAACGTCCTGACATCTGTCCACGGCATGGGCTCGAGATTCGCCGCAATCCCGTATTCGCCGGCCAGTTCGCAGAACGCCGCGAACGACGCGGTCAGCCGTGCCTCGTCGGGGTCGTTGCCCGCGACAAGCGCCTCCCGCGCGCCAAAGCGCGCGCCGGTTTCCAGCGCCGCGCGGTAGTCGCCGATCGTCGTGTCGGGTTTGAGACGGAAGATCTCGATGTCGAGCACCGGCATGCCGGTCTCGGCTATTCGGCGCGCGGTCTCGCGCGCCAGCGGTGTATCGCCGACGATCGCGTGCTGCACCTCGGTCGGCGTCGCAGGTAGGACGCGCAGGCCGATCGCGTCGTAGCCGGCCTCGCGCGCGCACGACACCATATCCGGGGGCGAAAGCTCCAGCACCGTGAGTGCGGCCAGGCCGATCGAGCGCGCCATGGTCAGTGCAACGGCGAGAACTGCGCCGGCAGGAAGATCGTCGATTGCATGTTGGTGAGCCAGTCGGGACCGCCTTTGGGCGGCCACACGCCGGTGGCCACCGCCTCGGCGCGGATGCGCGCGCGCTCGTCGGTGCTGCGGTAGGGGCAGACATGGATCATGCGCGGAGTCGCGCCCTCCAGCGCGTAGCCGGCGAAGAGGATCGGCGACAGCTTCTGCCGTTCGCCGATCGCGACCTCCCATGCGGCAAGCACCGGTTTCAGGCCGGCGGGCTTGATGTCGTAGTTGCGCACCTCGTAAACGGCGCCGAACGCGCCGGCGGAAAGCGGCGCGAAGAACGGAAACGCCGCGTACGTGTCGAGGGACATTCCGGTGAGGAAATCCGTGGCGCCGAACAGGTCGCCGTCGACCTGCATCCGCTCGCGCTCGTCGGCGAGCGCGTCGCTCGAAGCGAAACTGCGAACCACCTGGATGCGATTGAGGACGCCGATCTCCGCGGTCCAGACGGCGTGGAGCGTCGCCCGCGCCGCATGCGCTTCCAGATAGCGCTCGATGCCCGCGAGGGCCTTTCCCGCCGTCGCGGTGCGGATCGAGAGCGTGGCGAATTCGTAGCGTGTCATGCGCGTGTCCGATTAAATGGGGCAGCGGAGCGCGCGAGCGTCTCCGTCGCCGGTTGTCCGGCCCCGGAGGGGTCCGTCGCGCCGGCGAGATGCCGGGCAGCAAGGTAGCCGAAGGTCATCGCGGGTCCCAGCGTGATGCCGCCGCCCGGATAGCTTCCGCCCATGATGCTCGCCATGTCGTTGCCGACGGCGTAGAGGCCCGCGATCGCCCGGCCATCGGCGGTGAGCGCCTGCGCATTCGCATCGGTGCGAATACCCGCGAAAGTTCCCAAGCTTCCCGGCAGGATCCTGACCGCGTAATACGGCGCGACTTCGATCGGCGCCACGCACGGGTTCGGCGCGTGTCCGGGGTCTCCGCCGAAGCGGTTGAATGGCGTCGATCCGCGCCCGAACGCCGGATCGCTGCCGTTGCGTGCGCAGCGGTTGTATTCATCCAGCGTGGCCGCAAAGCCGGCAGCGTCGAAGCCGCAGATCCCGGCCAGTGCCTCGGGCGTTGCGCCGCGCTGGAGGTAACCCATCCGCCGGTACACGCCTGCCGGGAACGGAAACGGCTTGGCGAAGCCGAGCCCGTAGCGGCGCAGCGTCCGGTGATCGGCAACCAGCCAGCAGACCGGATCGCTCCCCTCCGGCGTGACCGCGAGCAGCGCCGCGATGAAGTCGTGATAGGAGTTCGCCTCGTTCACAAAGCGGCGGCCGGCCGCGGTCACTGCGATGACGCCGGGTTTGGCGCGATCGACCAGATGCGGGAAGCAGCCAACGCGGCCGTCGCGATGCCGCACCTCGGAGACCGGTGCCCACGCCGCCGGCTGGTCCGTCGTAACGATTGCGGCGCCCGCCGATTCCGCAAGGCGCAGTCCGTCGCCGGTATTCGGGGGCGGCGCAGCCGACCCGTGCTCGCGGCCGCTCCGTTCATGCGCGAACAGCGCGCGGCGCCGCGCGACGTCGTGCGGAAAACCGCCGCAGGCGAGCACGACGGCGCGGCGCGTCACGACGCGCACGCGTCCCTCCGCGGTAACGATGCGCGCGCCGACCACCGCACCTTGCGCGATGTCGAGCTCGCTCACCGCCGCGTCGGTCCACATCCGCACGCCGAGCGTGCTCGCGGATTTGAGCAGCCGCGCGACGAGCGCGTTGCCATTCACGAGGTGCATGCCGCGCCGATGGCGCAGCATGTCCGCGCCGTGGCGTGCAAAGCGCTTCACCGCATGCAAGGCCGATGCCGGCTTGCGCGTGGCATTCATGAAATGCGCGAGATCGGCGCCGGCGGCGATCGCCATCCCCAGTACCGAGAGCTCGGGTAGCGGCGGACGCAGCTTCGCTACCAGTCCGCCGAGCTCGCGGCCGTCGAACGGCGCTGCGCAGACCGGGCGTCCCACACCCGCACCCGGCAGCTGCGAGTGGAAGTCGGGCGTGGCGGGACCGGGAATGAAGCGCAACGCCGTCTCACGCTCAAAGAAATCGACCATTTCCGGACCGTGGAGGAGAAACGCGTCGACCTTCGCCGCGTCGAAGGCGTCGCCCAACTCCGCCTGCAGATACCTGCGCGCGTCGTCGATCGAGTCGGTCGAGCCCGCGCGGCGCGCGTGGGCATTGCAGGGAATCCATAGCCAGCCGCCCGACCAAGCGGTCGTCCCGCCGAACACGGGCGCCTTCTCGACGAGAAGCACGTCGAGCTTGAGCAACCGTGCGGTGACCGCTGCCGCGAGTCCGCCCGCGCCGGATCCGACGACCAGGACGTCGCACGGGGTCGGCGCCGCGGCGCTTTTCACGCGGCGGCCGCCGGCTTTGCGTGGCCACCGAGAAACAGCCGGTT
>JBDSLT010000095.1:0-2858 GCA_039916265.1 Casimicrobiaceae bacterium
GCCTTCTTCGCAGCCTTCTTCTTGGCGGGCTTCTTCTTCGCTTTCTTGGCCGCGGCCGCCTTCTCCGCGGCGCTCGTGCGCTTGATGTCCATCGCGTGCGCGCGCGAGTACTGCTGGATGTCCTTGAACTTGCCGGTCTTGTCGCGGACCGCGTAGAGCTTCTTGCCCTTGGAGCTGTACATCACCGTGCGCTTTGCCTTACCAGCCATGCGACCTCCTGTCCGGGAACGAGCGGCGCCGTCGGGCGACGGCGCCGCAAGTGTGCAACACGCGATCAAAGCAAGCAACGCGGCCGTTCAAGCGCGGTCGCCTCCGCCGCGGCGCGCAGCGACGCTATACCTTGTAATAGCGCTCCGCGCGCTTCTGCGCCCGCTCTGCTGCTTCCTTCGGCGTCTTCGACCCCGACGCCGCCTCCGCAACCATGTTCGGGATGATGAAGTCCGCGATGGCTGCCGCCGACGCGTAGCCGAGGTCGCCCGCGTAGCCGTTCGGCGTCATGTTCTTCATGCAGTCGCGATACGGCGTGTTTTTCGGGTCGGCCGTCCAGAACGGCGTCGACTCGTATGCCTTCAACGGGTGGCAGACGTAGCCGATCGACGCGACCTGCCAGGGCACGTATTGCTCCTTTTCCATCATGAAGCGCAAGTATTCCTTCGCCGCGTTCGGGTACTTGGAGTACTTGAAGATCATCATGGGAAACACGAGGTTCAGCTCCCGCGCCTTGCCGTCGACGCCGGCGGGGAAGTAGGCGTGCTGGATGTCCTTGGCGATCTCCTGCAGCTTGGGGTCCGGCGAGTTCTTCGCCGCGTAGTAGATCGAGATGCCGTTCGCGGTCAGGAAGAGCTGCCCGTCCAGGAACGCCTTGTTGTTGTTCGGGTCGAGCCACGACAGCGTACCGGGAATGAACGTCTCGTAAAGCTGCCTGGAGTATTCCAGCGCGGCGACGGTCTCGGGGCTGTTGATGACGACGTTGTTCTTTGCATCGACAAGCTTGCCGCCGTGCGCCCACACCAGCCAGTGCGTCCAGCTCGAATCGCCGGTCGCGTTGCCGAGCGCGAATCCGGGCGGCGTTCCCTTGGCCTTGAGCGCCTGGCAGAGCTTGAGGAAGCCGGCCATGTCCTTCGGCACCGTCTCGAAGCCGGCGGCCTTCACGGCGCTTTCTCGGTAGACGAGCGCGTTGCCCGCGGCGCCCATCATGATCGCGACCCAGCGGTTCTTGCCATGCATGCCGTACGCGCGCGCCGAGTCGAACCACCCGCCATATTTCACGCCCAGATAGTTGGCGAGGTCGGTGACGTCGACCAGCTTCTCCGGATACATGTGCGCGTCTTCCATCGTGCTGATGATGATGTCCGGCCCGCTGCCGACGTTGGCGGCGACCGCGGCCTTCGGCCGCACGTCCTCCCAGCCCTCGGCGTCGACGCGCACCTCGACGCCCGTCATTTCGGTGAACTTCCTGGTGTTCGCGGTCCAGACGTCCTCGTCGCCCTGGACGAAGCGCTTCCAGCGCAGCACGCGAAGCTTGGCGCCCTTCTCGGGCTTGAGGTTCCAGGCCGGCGCCTGCGCAGCGGCATCGGCGGGCAGCAGCACGCCTCCACTGCCGAGCGCGGCTCCGGCGGCGACGCCGGCGGTGGCCTTCAGGAAATCGCGACGCTTGATATCACTCATGGTCTGCTCCTTGGTGGTGACGCGAAGACGATCGACACGGACTACCCCGCGAGCGAGAGACCGCTCGCACGATCAAAAAGATGGGCACGGCCAAGATCGGGCGTGAGACGCACCTTGTCGCCGGAACGGCAGGTGACGCGGTCGCGCACGAGCGAGGTCAGTTCCTGGCCGTTGAAGCGGCAGTAGAGCTGCGTGTCGGCGCCGGTGGGCTCGACGACGGCGACATCGGCGGGAAGGCCGCCGGCGTCCGCCAGCGAGCAATGCTCGGGCCGCATGCCGTACAGGACCTCCTGTCCGTCCGTGGCGCGGGCGGCGCGGGGCATCGGTAGGATGGCGCCGCCGCCGAACTCTACCGTCGCCGCCGCTCCGTGGCCACGGGCGATTCCAGGGATCATGTTCATCGCCGGCGACCCGATGAAACCCGCCACGAAGGTGTTCACCGGCTTGTCGTAGAGCGACAGCGGGTCGCCGGTCTGCTCGACGACGCCGTCCTTCATCACGACGATCTTGTCGGCCATCGTCATCGCCTCGATCTGGTCGTGCGTGACGTAGATCGACGTCGTCGCGAGGCGCTGGTGGAGCTCCTTGATCTCGGTACGCATCTGCACGCGCAGGTTGGCGTCGAGGTTCGACAGCGGCTCGTCGAACAGGAACACCTGCGGGTCGCGGACGATCGCGCGGCCCATCGCGACGCGCTGCCGCTGGCCGCCGGAGAGCTGGCGCGGATACCGGTCGAGGAACGGGTCGAGGCCGAGTATTCCCGCCGCCTTTGCCACGCGCGACGTTATGTCCGCCTTCGACAGTTTGGCAAGCATCAGCGAGAACGACATGTTGTCGCGCACGGTCATGTGCGGATAGAGAGCGTAGTTCTGGAACACCATCGCGATGTCGCGCTCCTTCGGCAGCACGCGGTTCACCACGCGGCCGCCGATCGAGATCTCGCCCTTGGTGATTTCCTCCAGCCCGGCGATCATCCGCAGCAGCGTCGACTTGCCGCAACCCGACGGGCCGACCAGGACGCAGAATTCGCCGTCGGCGATTTCCACATCGACGCCGCGGATCACATGCGTGCCGCCGAAGTATTTTTCCACCCCCGCGATCGTCACCGCTGCCATTCGCTTCCTCGTCGTCCGATGTCGCTGCGCGTCGCGCTAAGGCGCCCGCGTTCCGCGCGTCACCACATATTCCGG
>JBDSLT010000096.1:0-5367 GCA_039916265.1 Casimicrobiaceae bacterium
CGCAGCGTCGTCCCGCTCGACGCCGTGCCGGTCGCGTTCGGCGACTCTTCGTCGACCCCCGAGCGCGAACCGGTGCTGATCGCCAGCGCCGGCGACGACAACGCGACGTTCGCGTGGATCGTCTCGAAGCGCGCCTTCACCGGCAACTGGGAATACCGGCTCGACCAGGCGCTCTACACGAGCCCGCCGTCGCTGAACTGGAGCGGTGCAGCGCTGATCGACAAGGAAGGGAGGCTACTCGGCATCGGCTCGCTGATCGTCCGCGAGGCGACCGAAGGCGAGCCGAAACTTCCAGGCAACGTATTCGTCCCGATCGACTTGATCAAGCCGATCCTCGCCGACATGCTGAAGGACGGGCATCGCGCGGGCCCGGTACGGCCGTGGCTGGGTGTCGCCACCGACGAGGCGCAGGGCCGGCTGCTGGTGACGCGCGTATCGCCCGAGGGGCCCGCCGACCGCGCGGGGCTGAGGACAGGCGACATCATCCTCGCAGTCGCCGGCGACGCGGTGCGTACGCAATCGGAGTTCTACACGCGCGTGTGGAGCGGCGGCAGCGCCGGCGACGAGATTCCGCTCAGGGTGTTGCAGGGCATCGACGTGAAAGAGGTCAAGGTCCGCTCGATCGATCGCACCGAGTACTTCCGCCCGAAGACGATGTACTGAGCGTGCGGCGGCGACCGGGAGCGGTGTTCTCTCGGGGCACGGCGGCGGTGAGCGGCGTGTCTCTCGGGCACGGCGGCGGCGAGCGATGGGGTCCCTGCGCCGCCCGCAACAGCGCACCCCCTCCCCCTATCGTAGAATCCGGGACTTCGCGCGCCCCCGTGACGCGCCTGCCCGTCGGCCGCCCAAGCGCGATGCTGCTTTCCGCACTCACGATCTTCGCCAGCGCTTTCCTGCTGTTCCTCGTCCAGCCGATCATCGCCAAGCAGATCCTGCCCTGGTTCGGCGGCTCGGCGGCGGTGTGGACGACCTGCCTCGTGTTCTTCCAGAGTGCGCTGCTCGCGGGCTACGCGTACGCCGACTGGAATGTGCGCCGGCTTGCGCCCATGCGCGGAGCGCAAGTCCACGTTGCGCTTCTGCTCCTGAGCGTCGCGCTGCTTCCGATCGTTCCGGGCGCCGGCTGGAAGCCCGCGGGAACCGAGAACCCGATCTGGCTCATCCTCGGCCTCCTCGCCGCCACGATAGGCCTGCCGTATTTCCTGCTGTCGACGACGAGCCCGCTGGTGCAGGCATGGTTCGCGCGCCGCCACCCGGGGCGCAGTCCGTATCGGCTGTTCGCGCTGTCGAACCTGGCCTCGATGCTCGCGTTGATCGGCTACCCCTTCCTGCTCGAGCCATGGGTCGCGACGCGGATGCAGGCCTACGGGTGGTCGGCTGGGTATGCGCTGTTCGTCCTGCTGTGCATCGTCACCGCGTTCGCAGGATTGCGCGCGCCCGCGGCGGGCGCCCGTGCGGGTGCGGACCCGGCAACCAGGCTCGGCGAGCGCCCGCCGAGCGTCGCAAGGCAGATGCTCTGGTGCGTCCTCGCCGCGACCGGCTCGCTGCTCCTGCTCGCAGTCTCCAACCACATCACGCAGAACATCGCGGCGGTGCCCCTGCTCTGGATCGTTCCGCTGGCGATTTACCTGTTGACGTTCATCCTCTGCTTCGACTCGACAGTCTGGTACCGGCGGGAGATGTTCCTGTCGATGGGCGCAGCCGCGCTCGGCGTGATGGCCTGGACACTCGCCGATCCGCGCCTCACGCACGATCTGGATATCCAGCTCGGCGTGTTCTGCATCGGGCTGTTCATCGCCTGCATGTTCTGCCACGGCGAGCTGGCGCGAAGCAAGCCCGCGCCGCGCCATCTGACGCGCTTCTACCTGATGATCTCGCTGGGCGGCGCGCTCGGCGCGGCGCTCGTCGGCATCGTCGCGCCGCTTGCGCTGCCTGCCTATTTCGAGCTGGCCTTCGGGCTCGTTGCGTGCGCGCTGCTGCTCGTCTGGCAGGTGCGCCGCGACGGCGCCGCCTTCGCGACCCTCGCGGTGGCATCATCCGTGGCGACGGTCGGCTGCGCCGGGTGGGGAATGCAGGAGTTCTATCAGTCGACGATTTTCGGCGCGCGCAATTTCTACGGCGTGCTCCGCGTGCAGGAAGTGGGCGGCGACGACCACAGCAGGAAGCGGCAGTTGATCCATGGCACGATCCTGCACGGCAACCAGTACCTTGGCGCGGTATTTCGCCGGCAGCCGTCGACCTACTACACAACGACGTCCGGCGTGGGGCGGGCGCTCGAGTCGATGCACCCGCGCACCGATCCGCTCAAGGTGGGAGTGATCGGGCTCGGAACGGGAACGCTCGCCACCTACGGCAGCACCGGTGACGTCTACCGGTTCTACGACATCAACCCCGCGGTGTTCGGCATCGCGCGCGACTACTTCACCTATCTTGGCGACAGCGACGCGACGATCGAAACGGCGTTGGGCGACGCGCGTTTGTCGCTCGAGCGCGAGCCACCCCAGGGCTTCGACCTGCTCGCGATCGATGCCTTTTCCAGCGACGCGATTCCCGTGCATCTCATCACCGCCGAGGCGCTCGACGTCTATCGCCGCCACATGAAGCGCGGGGGCGTGATCGCATTCCACGTCACCAACCGGTTTCTGGACCTGGTCCCGGTCGTCAAGGCGCTTGCCGATCACGCAGGTCTCCATGCGGTGTGGGTGCGCGACGAGGGCGAAGGCGCGCTCGCGAGCCGCAGCGACTGGGTTCTGCTTTCCGACGCGGGGACGGTGCTGGACGCAGCGCGCGTTGCCGAAGCGTCGAGCGAATTCGTCGAGCATCCCGAGTGGCGGCTCTGGACCGACGACTTCAACAATCTCGTCCAGGTGCTGAAGCGCTGACCGGCCCCTGTCGCGCGCGTAGAATTCCCGCATGACCCCCGTCGATCCCGCCGCTGCCGCCCGGGATCCCGCCTCCTATCAGGCACTGCGCCGCCCGCCGCGCGCGCGTCACATCGAGGCGATCGACCAGCGCGCCCTTCCGCACGCTCGCGTGATAGCGCGCATCGCGGATGCCGACGGCGCCGCGCTCGCGATCCGCCGGATGATGGTGCGCGGCGCGCCGCTGATCGGCGCCGTCGGCGCGTACGGCCTTGCGCTGGCGCTCGACCGCGACGCGAGCGACGTAGCGCTTGCGCGGGCGCACGCCGCACTCGACGCGACGCGCCCCACCGCGATCAACCTGCGCTGGGCGCTCGATCGCGTTCGCCGCGCGGTCGCGTCACTGCCGCCGTCGGAGCGTGCCGACGCCGCCTGGCAGGAAGCCGACGCGATCTGCGCCGAAGATGTCGCAATCAACCATGCGATCGGCAGGAACGGCCTCGAGCTCCTGCGCGACATCGCGCGGCGGCACTCCGGCCCCGTCAACGTGATGACGCATTGCAACGCCGGCGCGCTCGCGACCTGCGGCTGGGGAACGGCGACCGCGCCGCTGTTTCTCGCCCACGCCGAAGGCCTGCCGCTGCACGTGTGGGTAAGCGAAACGCGCCCGCGCCTGCAGGGCGCCAACCTCACCGCGTGGGAGTTGAGCGAGCGGGGCATCCCGCACACGCTCCTGGTCGATTCGTCCAGCGGGCTGCTGATGCGCCGAGGTGAGGTCGACGCCATTTTCGTCGGCGCGGACCGCGTGGCGCGCAACGGCGACGTCTGCAACAAGATCGGCACCTACGACAAGGCGCTCGCCGCACGCGACAACGGCGTGCCCTTCTACGTTGCGCTGCCGTCACCGACGATCGACTGGCGCCTGGCATCGGGCGACGCCATCCCGATCGAGGCGCGTGACGCGGACGAAGTGCTGACCGTCCTGGGCCGCGACGAGTACGGCCAGACGATGCGCGTCGCGCTCGCGCCACCGGGAACGCGGGCAATCAATTTTGCCTTCGACGTGACACCTGCACGGCTGGTGAGCGGCTTGATCACCGAGCGCGGCATCGCGCGAAGCGCCGATTGGCTGTCCGCGATGTTTCCCGACGAGCAGCGCCGGTACGCGTAGCGTGGCGAGCGCTTCGGACACGAGCGCACTGCGCGAGCGGGCGATCGCCACCGCGCAGGCGATGAACTCGCGCAAACTCAACCGCGGCAAATCCGGCAACGTGAGCGCACGCATCGCGGGCGGATTCGTCGTGACGCCCTCCGCCATGGCCTACGACGCCCTCGAGCCCGCCGATCTCGTCGCCGTCATGGCCGATGGGACGACCCGCGGCCGGCGGGCGCCCTCGTCGGAGTGGCGTCTGCACCAGGCGATCTACGCGGCCCGCGCGGACTTCGACGCGATCGTCCACGCGCATCCGCCCTTCGCCACCGCGCTGGCGTGCCTCGACCGCGGCATTCCGCCGTTCCACTATATGGTGGCCGTCGCGGGAGGCGACGATATCCGCTGCGCGCCGTACGCGACGTTCGGCACCCCGGGGCTCGCGGCGCACACGGTCGACGCGCTCGCCGGCCGGCGCGCATGCCTACTTTCGCACCATGGCCTCGTCGCGGCGGGTGCCGACCTCGATCGCGCGCTGGCGCTTGCCGTGGAAGTCGAAGCGCTTGCCGAAATCTACTGCCGCGCGCTGGCGATCGGCGAACCCGCGCTCCTGACGCCCTTGCAGATGCAGGACGTCGCCGAGCAGTTCGGCGCGTACGGCCAGCGCGAAGGCGAAGGATGAGCGCGAGAGGAGGTCGTTACAACATTGAAGCCGCTTGCCGGAAGCTTTCCCTCGCCTAAGCGTTGCAAGCCCCGGCAGGGCGCGTTTAGACTGATGGAACCATGACGGGCAGCGGCAATCTCACGAGGTGATGACCCCCAAGCTCCTGGGCGCGCACTCCCTCCTACGATCCCTCGCACTCGCGATTACGGCGGCTGTTCTTGCCGTGGGCGCCGAGGCGGCGATCGCGCAATCCACACAGTACGGAAACATCGTCCGCATTCACGTCCGCTCGTCGGATGGCCTCATCTATTTCTACGTCGGGGGACCTCGCTCCGCCCAGCCGGCGTGCGCTTCGCAGCCCTACTGGGTGATTGCAGGCGAATCGACCAACGCGGGCAAGCAGCAGCTGGCGCTGGTCATGATGGCGGAGGCTGCCGGAAAATCGGTGATCATCACCGGGACGGGTTCGTGCGCGCGGTGGCCGGACGGCGAGACCGTCCTCGAGGTCGCCGTCTCGGATTGACGCGCGAAAGGCGCATTCAGAACGGCGCGGCCGCGCGATTGACATCGTCGCAGTCGCTGCGCGCAGCCGCTGCGGCGCTCGCCGGCGTTCTGCTCGCAACGGTCGCAGCCGCACAGGACCTCACGTTCGCGCGCCGCGTCTTTTTCGATGCGCCCTATACATCCGCCATCGT
>JBDSLT010000097.1:0-6717 GCA_039916265.1 Casimicrobiaceae bacterium
GCGCCGATGTCCCGGTAGACGGTGCGAAGGCTCACGCCGAGTTCGCGCGCCAGCGCGGCGCCGCTCACCGGAAAGCGGTGCGCGCGCAGGCGCTGGAGGAGGTCGAGCAGGCGTTCGGCGCGGGACACGGGTGCGTGGCGGCGTACACGCGTTCGGCGCGGACCGGTATTTCACGCACCCCGAGGGTCGCGACGACCGGCAGCGCGGCGCTGGCACGCCATGCTGCCATATTATGGCAGTAGCGTTGGTTTCGTCCCCATGAATTGCACGCGAGCGCCGCCGCCTGCGCAACCTTGGCCGACGGCACCAGCGCGCGCTGCAACCGCTCGCGTTCACCGTCCAGCGCATGGTCTTTGTTCAGCGTGCAGATGAGGTCGACCTCCGGCGCGCCGAGATTCGGGCGGGCGAGGAGTTCGCCGACCATGTCGGCGAGTTCGGTACGTTGTTCGTCGTGTGAATACCAGCCCAGCGCGCCCGCGAGCCGGATCATCCGGGCGCGAATCACCGGCTGATCGGAACCTTCGGTGGAGTGCAGGAACCGGTCGCGCGCGGCCCGATCCGTCGAAATCGACGACAGTGCGGCGATGAACTCCGGCGACTGCCGCTCAATCTCACTCAATCCGGAAAACAGGGTTTCGATGCGCTCGAAGTACATCCCGACTTGCGCAATGTTGCGACCGAGGAGCTCGTGGATGAACGCGAGCTTGTCGGCCGCCGAACGCCGGGCGTCGATGAACTGGCAGACGTCGCGTCGATAGGCAGCGTGCGGGTCGGATTCCGTGATGCCGCTCGTGGTGGTCAGCGACTCGGTGGCGAACTGGGCGAGCAGCCGGGCACTCGGTCGACCGCGGCCGATTTCGGCGCCGGAGGTGGCCTGGAAGTAGCGATTGAGGTGGCCGGCGGCGGTAGGGCCGAGCGGAGCCACCGAGGAAAAGCCGTAGATCACGGGCACGTTGCGGAAAATGCGCCGCATCCGTTCGCGGCTGCTTTCGGCGCTTCGCGGGTCGAGCGTACGCATCGGGCGGACGCTGCTGCCGGGTGCCGTGGCGGAACGCCCCAGGCTGCGGGCGGCGTCCGTGGCCGTGCTGATCATGCCGTCGGAGTTCAGCGTGTTGCAGCCGAACAGATAGACCTCTTTCAACTGCGAGAACAGGCCGGGACACGAGTCGCTGCACGACACGCGCTCCAGCTCGCCCACCGGCAGATACTCGCTTGCGTCGAGACGATCGGAGTAGAACTCGGTGACGCCGTCGAAATGGCCGGAGATGATCAGCACGTCGCAACGCACGCCGACGCGACACGCGGACGCCAGCCAGTCGGGCCGATCGCGCTCCACCAGTTCGACGAAATCGAATTGGTCCTCCGGAAGGTAGCGCCGGAACATCGCCTTTTCGTCGGCGGAATTGACGGTGATCGTGCAGGCGGTGCGCTTGGCGGCATCGGCCGCGCTCATGCTGATTGTCGCCGCAGCGATTGCGGCGACGCACCCGACGATTTTTCCGAACTTGGACATCGAATCTGTTCTCGCGCCAACCTTCGAAGTGGGAACCGTAATCGCCCGGAGGTGCGCAGACCGCGGCGCTTCCGGGTTCGATTGCTTCAGGGAGGAGGGTAGAACAGCCGGCAGGACGGTTCCGTTCGTTGGCCAACACAACCGTTAACTCGGGGCTTGCGGCGGAACCGGCGCAGGCCGCAGTCCGCGACGCGACGATTGCACCCCTTTTCGGGGCGGGGAAAATCGCGGGTGAAAACGGCTTGCGGTTCAGTACCGCCGCCCGAAAACGGCTAGCGGATCACCGACACGGTCTTATTGCCGGACAAGCGCAACAGCCAGTGAAACAGGATCAGCACCAGCGCTACCACGACCATGATGCAGACCGAATACGCTGCGGCCTGATTTTGATTGCCGGCATCGTCCAGCAGGAGCACCGACACCGCTGCGACCTGCGTCACGGGTGTGACGAGGAAGATCACGGCCGACAGCGTGACCATGCTGCGCACGAAAAAGAACACGCCGACGCTGACGATCGACGGGACGATCATCGGCAGCGTCACCGAACGTAGCGTGCGGAGGAAACCGCCGCCCAGCGACGTCGACGCCTCGTCGAACACCCGGCTGATCTGCTTGACGCTGGTGGCCGCGATCAGATAGCCCTGGGCGTGGTAATGGTAGACGGTGCATAGGGCAAGAATCACGAACGTCCCATACAGCGGCTCCAGGGGGTTGCGCGGATCGTTGAACACCAGGATGTAGCCAAGACCGAGCACCATGCCCGGAACGGCCGCCGGCAGGATCGAGAGAAAGTACAAAAACTGGGCGGGCAGCGGACGCAGAGCGCGAGCCACGCAGGCCGCGGTGATCGTGACCACCACGCCGATTGCCGCTGCGGCCAGCGACACCCAGATGCTGGTCCATAGCGGCTGGAGGCCGTTCTGCACTTCGAACCGGTAGTGACGCAGGCTGAGGTGAAGGTTGTACGGCCACAGCGTGACGAAGCTCGCGACGAATACGACGGCGACGATCGTGACGATCATGCCGCATACGATCGCCGCGAAGGCGAGTCCCGAGAGATCCCGGCCCCGGTGCGGCGTAAGCTGCAGTGGCTGCGAACGTTCGCTCACGGTCGCGTAGTGCCGACGCATGATCCATTTTTCGGCGATCACCGCCAGCGCCGCGGGGATCAGCAGGATCACGCCGATCACCGCGCCCATTTCGAAGTTCGCCTGGCCCGATACCTGATTGTAGATTTCGGTGGCGAGCACGTTGTAGTCGCCGCCGATCACCATCGGATTGCCGAAATCGGTGATGACGATGGTGAACACCACGAACGTCGCCGACAGCAGACCGTATTTCGACGACGGCAACGTGATGTCGCGGAATAGGCGCGCGCCTGTGGCACCGAGCACCTGCGCCGATTCGTACAGCCTCGCATCGGCGACGGCGAGCGCGGCCGACAGGATCAGGTAAGCGTGCGGAAAGCTGTAGAGGACGTCGGAAATCACGATGCCCCAGAAGCCGTAGATGTCGATTCCGAGCCCGAACGTGCGGTTCACTACGCCGTTGCGCCCGAACAGGAACAGGATTCCCAGCGCTTGCACCAGCGACGGCGCGAACAGCGGCATCAGCGCGACGAGGCCGAACACGTTCTTGAGCGGCATCAGCGTCCGGCGCATCGCGTACGCAAAGCCATAAGCGAGCACCATGGTGATCAGCGTGGTGGTGATCGACACCGCGAGACTGTTGCCGACGACCTTCGCAAACTTGGGCCCGCTGAAATACCGAACATAGTTGCCGAAGCCCAGCCCGTCCGGCGTGGCAAAACTCAGCTTGAGAATGCCGGCGAGAGGGATCACGACGAAGATCACCATCAGCAGGGTGACGGTTGCCGTCAGCACGAAGACGGCCACGCGGTCGGAATCCCAACGCTGCACGGGCGTCAGGGGCGGCGCGGCGGGCGCCACGGACCCGGTCACCGCGCGGCGCCCTCGAGCCGGTGGATGGCTGCACCTGGAATTCGCACCGCGAGCAATGCGCCGGCGGCGAGGTCGGTGCGTCGCCCGCGCAGTTCGAGCACGACGGGTTGCTCATCGATCAGCAGCGTGATGCGCGTGAAGCTGCCGAGGAAAACGCATTTGGTGATGCGGCCGACCATCGTGTCCGCGGCCTGCGCATCGCCATGGACGAGCTCGATGTGCTCGGGGCGGATGCCGATGAACGGGTCGTCGCCCGGGGGCGCGTCGCCGCCCAGTTTCGCCGCCGACGACCGGATGAGGTTCATCCGGCCGATGAATTCGGCGACGAAGCGGTTGACGGGCTGGTCGTAGAGGTCGACGGGGCAGCCGATCTGTTCGATCACCCCGCGATTCATCACCACGATGCGATCGGCGAGCTCCATCGCTTCGTACTGGTCATGCGTGACCATCACCGTGGTGATACGCAGCGCCGTCTGTAGATCCTTGATCTCGGCGCGCAGTTCTTCTCGCACCTTGGCGTCGAGCGCCGACAATGGTTCGTCGAGCAGCAGCACCGCGGGTTTCGGCGCCAGCGCCCGCGCCAGCGCAATGCGCTGCTGCTGGCCGCCGGAAAGCTGATGCGGAAATTTTGCCGCCTGGTCGGTCAAGTGCACGAGCGAGAGCATTTCTTCGACGCGCGGGGCAATCGCCGCCTTCGGCCACTTCCGGCATTCGAGCCCGTAGCCGATGTTGCGCTCGATCGACATGTTGGGAAACAGCGAATACGACTGGAACACGATGCCGAAGTTGCGCAGCCGCGCCGGCATTTGCGCGAGGTTGGTGCCGTCGAGAACTACATCGCCCCCGTCGGGCAGTTCGAGGCCGGCGATCACTCGCAGCAGCGTGGTTTTCCCGCAGCCGGACGGCCCCAGAAAACAGACGAACTCGCCCTCGTCGATGTCGAGGCTGACACTATCGAGCGCCACTACGGCGCCGAACCGCTTGGTGATGTTGCGCAGGGAGAGCGACACGATCGATCTCCCGGGGACGGGACGACGAGGGGTTGGGGGGAAGCGCGGGGCCCGATCAGGCGATCCGGCGGCGGCAGCGCCGCGCGCCGGAGCCGCGACTCAGCGTTCGATCTTCTGCTTCCACTCGGCGATGATGCGGTCCTTGTTCTTCGACGACGCGGCGAAATCCATCTTGTAGAGCACGGTGGATACATCGGCCGGCAACCCTGCCTTCAGCACCGCGTCGCTGGCCTTGGCGCCCGGCACCGCCGACATTTCCGCGCGCTCGCCGTAGAGCTTGGCGGCGTCGAGCGTGAGCAGCCAGTCGAGGAACTGTTTCGAGTCTTCCTTGTTCTTCGATGTTTTCATCAACGCGTTGACTTCGGTCTCGTAGCCGGCGCCTTCGCTCGGAATCACCAGCTTGATCGGGTAGCCCTCCATGATCTGCTTGACGCCGCTGAACGCGAATGACACGCCGATCGCGTATTCACCGGTGGCCGCCGCCTTGCATGGCCGCGAGCCCGACTTGATGTATTGCGCGATGTTCTTGTCGAGATCCTTCAGGTATTGCCAGCCTTTTTCCTCGCCCATCATCTGCAGGATGCTGACCACCTGCGCGTAGCCGGTGCCCGAGCTGGCGGCATTGGGCATCACGATCTGCCCCTTATACGCCGGGTTCAGCAGATCCTTCCACGACGTGGGCATCGGCAGGTTGTTCTTCTTCAGCACCTCGGTGTTCACGCAAAAGCCGGCGAAATAGCCGGTGGTGGCGAACCAGCGGCCGTCGGGATCCTTGAACTGCGGGTTGACCTTGTCGACGCCCGCGGGCCGGTAGACCTCGGTCATTTCGAGGAATCGCGGATCGACCATCTGCGTGACCGCCCAGCCCCAGATCACGTCGTGTCGCGGATTGCTCTTTTCGGCGAGCATCCGCGCCGCCAGATCGCCGGTGGACAGCCGCAGCACGTTGACCTTGATCCCCGGCTTGGCCTTGTTGAACGCGGCGAGGTAGACGCGCACGTCGTCTTCCTCGAGCGACGTGTAGGCGGTGATTTCGCCGGCCCGCGCCGTGAGGCACACGCAGGCTAACAGGATCGCTGCGAGGAATTTGAATTTATCGATGCTGAATGTTCCGGTGCTGGACGTGCCGATTCGTACAGTCATGGCTTGCCTCCGCGTTCGCCTTCGGGTTTGCATCGACCGCACACATTGCCGGGGCATCGACGCTCTCGTGCGACGATAGCATGGTGGTATGTGGTTCACAATAGACAATGTTGGAGTTACCAACCGAAGCAGCGAGCGGCGAAACGGCGGTGTCTCTGCCCCGGTTATTCCTTGGCCACGACGACCCGCGTACCGGCCTTGCGCAGGCCCGCCGCCAGCCGCTTCGACGGTGCGGCATCGCACACCAGCGCGTCGATCTCGGACAGTGCACAGATGCGTTCGAACTGCACCAGGTCGTATTTCGAACTGTCGAGCAGCAGCGTGGTGTCGTCCGCGCGCTCCATCATCGCGCGCTTGACCGCGCAACTCGCCGAGTCGGCGTCGGTCGGCCCGTCGGCATTGAGGCCGCCCGCGCCGAGAAACGCCTTGTTCGCCTGGTAGCGCCGGATGAACTCCTGCGTGTCAGCGCCATACGTGCCACCTTCGCGCAGAATAAAGTCGCCGGGACACAGAATGACACGGCAGTTTGCGCTGGTGCCCAGCGCGCGGGCCACGGGCAGCGCATTGGTCACGACGGTCAGATGCAGATTCCGCGCGGCGAGCGCATTGGCGAACAGCGCAGTGGTCGAGCCGCAATCGATCATCAGCACGTCGCCGGGCTCGACCAGCCGGGCGGCGGCGGCACCGATCACGCCGCGTTCGGCAGCATGGGCGCGGCTGCGTTCGCCGATACCCGGCTCGTCGGTCAGTGAGCGGCCGGCGCCGCCGCCATACGTGCGCTTGAGTGCGCCGGATGCCGCGAGATCGTCAAGATCGCGGCGTGCGGTTTCGGTGGTTACCGCAAACGCCTTGGCCAGCGTGGCGATGCGCACCGTGCCGTCGCGGCGAAGCAAGGCCAGAATCTGCCGGTAGCGGTCGTCCTGGGTCAGGCGTGGCTTGGCGCGGCTCGAAGACGGCATCGCACTATTGTCGCGCCATTTGCTGCGCGTTGCCGGAATCGTCGGCGAAGTCGAGAAACGTGTAGCGGTCGCGCAGAAAGCGGGCGTTGCGCACCGCCTCGGCATAGAAGTTCGGTTCGAGTCCGATGTCG
>JBDSLT010000098.1:0-4754 GCA_039916265.1 Casimicrobiaceae bacterium
GCGGACGGCCGCGCCGCGCTAAGATCGCCGGTCATGGCCGCGTACGACGTCATCGTCCTGGGGCTCGGCGCCACCGGCAGCGCGGCTGCGTACCAGCTCGCGAAGCGCGGGCATCGCGTGCTCGGGCTCGACCGCTACGCGCCGCCGCATGCGTTCGGCTCGTCGCACGGCGACACGCGGATCACCCGCTGCGCGATCGGCGAGGGCGCGCAGTACACGCCGTTGGCGTTGCGCTCGCACGAGATCTGGCGGGAGCTCGAGCGCGAGACGGGCGCCGCGCTGTTCGACGCCTGCGGGCTGCTGGTCCTGTCGGGCGGCGGCGCGACCGCGTTCACCCACGTCCCCGGCTTTTTCGCGAACACCGTCGCCGCCGCGAAGCGCTTCGGCATCGCGCACGAGATGCTCGACGCGGCGGCGGTGCGCGCGCGCTTCCCGGCGTTCAACCTGCGCGACGATGAGCGCGCGTACTTCGAGCCCGGCGGCGGATTGCTGCGACCGGAGGCGTGCGTGCGCGCGAACCTGGCGATGGCGCGGCGCCACGGCGCGACGCTGCACGTCGACGAGCCCGCGCAATCCTTCGCCGGCGACGCGGGCGGCGTCGCGGTGACCACCGACCGAGCGACGTACCGCGCCGCCACGCTGATCGTCGCGGCGGGTCCGTGGCTGCCTGAGCTCGTCGACGCCGATCTCGCGCAACACTTCCGCGTCTACCGCCAGGCGCTGTTCTGGTTCGACGTCGACGGACCGATCGCGCCTTTCGCGCGCGAGCGCTTTCCCGCGTTCATCTGGGAGCTGACCGGCAAGCCGCAGTCGATCTACGGCTTTCCGGCGATCGACGGGCCGCGCGGCGGCGTGAAGATCGCCACCGAAAGCTACGCGGCGACGACAACCGCGCACGCGGCGGCGCGCGCGATCACGGCGGAAGAGATCGCGGTGACGCATGCGCACTACGTCGCGCCGTACTTTCCCGCCGTGTCGGCGCGCTGCGTGCGCTCGACGACCTGCCTCTACACGGTGACGCGCGACTTCGGCTTCGTCGTCGACCGGCACCCGCGCCTGCGCAACGTGATCGTCGCCTCGCCCTGCTCGGGCCACGGCTTCAAGCATTCGGCGGCGCTCGGCGAAGCGCTGGCAGACCTTGCCGATGCTCGCAGCGGCGCGTTCGATCTGCGCGCGTTTTCGTTCGCGCGTATTGCTTGAACAGGCGCCGCCCGCTGCCGCAGCAAGGCCGAGACCCGCCGCGGCGCGGGAGGCATAATGGCCTGGCCCCTCGCTTTCACCCTCGCGCGAGCGCGCCCGACCCCATCGACGACATGACGCGCCCGACGATCCAGTTCCGCCTGCGCATCAGCAAGGGCGACGACATCGCCGTCGGCCCGGGAAAGGTCGACTTGCTCGAAGCGATCGAGGCCAGCGGCTCGATCACCGCGGCGGCGAAGGCGCTGGGGATGTCGTATCGCCGCGCGTGGCTGCTGGTCGATACGATGAACCGCAGCTTCCGCGGGCCGGTGGTGGAGACCGAGGCGGGCGGCACCCGCGGGGGCGGCACGCGGCTCACCCCGCTGGGCGACGAGGTCCGGCGGCGCTACCGCAACGTCGAGGCGAAGGCTGCGCGGGCGGGCGCGGCGGACCTGGCCGCGCTCACCCGGCTGTTGGTCGATTGACGCGATGCAGACGCTGCGTGCCGCTACCTTACTGGCGCTGCTTGGTCTCGCGTTGCTTCCCTTCCCCGCGCGCGCAGCCGACCTGGTCGTCGCTGTGGCGGAGAGCCTCGCCGCCGCGCTGGAACAGATCGGCCGGGACTTCGAGGCAGCGCACCCGCCGGCCCGCGTTCGGCTCGAGATCGGCGCGAGCGACGCGCTGGTCGACCGCATCGTCCAGGGCGCGCCGATCGACGTTTTCGTTCCGGCGGACGACGAGGTGATGGATCGCATCGAGCCGCTGATGCTGCCCGGCACGCGACGCGACATCGCGCAGAACCGGCTCGTGCTGATCGTCGCGCCGCGCGCCGTGCCGCCCGCATCGCTCGCCGAGCTCTCGAAGGTCGAGCGCATCACCCTGGCCAATCCGCTCGCGGTGCCTTCGGGGCGCTACGCGAAGGCGGCGCTGGAGCGTGCGCAGCTGTGGACGGCGCTGATGCCCAGGATCGCCCTCGCGGCAGGCGAGCGGCAGGTGCGCGACCGCGTCGCGACCGGCGAAGCCGACGCCGGCTTCGTCTACGCCACCGACGCGGCGATCGTCGGGGCTCGGGTGCAGGTGGCGTTCGACGTACCCACGGTACGGCCGATCCGCTATGCCGCCGCGATCGTGCGCGCGAGCCGCGAGGAGCGCGCCGCGCGCGCGTTCATCGAGTATTTGCGCAGCGCTGCTGCGCGGCAGGTGCTGGCGCACTACGGCTTCACCGGCCAGTGAAGCGCCGGGGCGCAGGCGCAAGGATGGCGCCTCGAATCGGTTAGGATGACCGTCCCGCCGGACCCCCGATTGCCAATGGATTTCGCCTTCATCGTCGACCCGCTGCCGCAGCTCAAGGCCTACAAGGACTCGAGCATCGCGATGATGCGCGCGCTCGCGAAGCGCGGCCACGCGGTCTATGCGCTCGGGCAGGCCGACATCTGGTGGGAGGATGGCGCGACGAAGGCGCGCGCCGCGCGGCTGGAGCTCACCGCCGACGATCATCACTGGTATTCGGCGGGCGCGCCGGAAGACCGCGCCCTCAAGGATTTCGCGGCGGTGATGATGCGCAAGGACCCGCCGTTCGACATGGAATACGTGTACTCGACGTACCTGCTCGAAGCGGCCGAGCACGAAGGCGCGCGCGTGTACAACCGGCCGCGCGCGATCCGCGACAACAACGAGAAGATGGCGATCGCGAAGTTTCCCGCCCACATTCCGCCGACGCTGGTGTCGCGCGACGCCGGCCGGATCGCCTCGTTCATCGACGAGCAGGAGGACGTGATCGTCAAGCCGCTCGACGGCATGGGCGGTGCTTCGATCTTTCGCGTGCGCGAGGGCGATCCCAACCGCAACGTGATCATCGAGACCGTCTCGCTGCACGGCGCGCGTACGGTGATGGCGCAGCGCTTCGTGCCCGAGATCGTCGACGGCGACAAGCGCATCCTGCTGATCGCCGGCGAGGTCGTGCCTTTCTGCCTGGCGCGCATTCCCAAGCCGGGCGAGACGCGCGGCAACCTCGCGGTGGGCGGTCGCGGCGAGGCGCGTCCGCTCAGTGCGAGCGACCGCGCGATCGGCGAGGCGCTCGCGGGTCCGTTGTGGGACGAGGGCCTGCTGGTCGTCGGCATCGACGTGATCGGCGTCTCGTTGACCGAGGTCAACGTGACGAGCCCGACCTGCTTCGTCGAAATCGCGGAGCAGACAGGCTTCGACGTCGGCGGGATGTTCGCCGACGCGCTGGTCAAGGCCGTTGCGGGCTGACGTCCGACGGCGGCCCTGGCTGCTGCCGGCGTGCTCCCGCGCGTGCTACCATTTTCCGGCTTGGGCGCCCGCGCCCCGGCGCCCACCATGATCGGCGTCCTGATCGTCGCGCACGACAGCCTGGGAGACAGCCTCGTCAGGGCGGTCACCCATGTCCTCGGGGTGCGTCCCCCGCAATTCGAGGTGATGTCGGTCGCCGCGACGGACGATCCGCTGCTGCTGCTGCCTGCCGCGCGCGCGATGGTCGAGCGCCTCGACACGGGCGACGGCGTCGCGGTGTTTTCCGACATCTTCGGCGCGACGCCGTCCAACCTGGCGGGGAAGCTCGTCAAGCCGGGACGCGTCGAGCTCGTCGCCGGCGTCAATCTCCCGATGCTCGTGCGCGCGTTCACCTACCGCACGCGCGGCCTGGACACGCTCGTCAAGAAGGCGATCTCGGGCGGCTGCGAAGGCGTGCTGCACGTCGAGGTCGACCCGGTCTATGCACCAGCGCGAGGTTGAGATCGTCAACAAGCTGGGGCTGCACGCGCGCGCTTCCGCCAAGCTCACTCAACTCGCCGCGAAGTTCCAGAGCGAAGTGCAGATCTCGCGCAACGGCCGCAAGGTGAACGCCAAGAGCATCATGGGCGTGATGATGCTGGCGGCCGGCAAAGGCTCCAAGGTGATGATCGAGATCGACGGCCCCGACGAGGCGCAGGCGATGAACGCGATCTGTTCCCTCATCGGCGATTGTTTTGGCGAAGGGGGCTAGCCTTCAACGCCGCAAACGGTTAATTTCTCTTAGTCCAATGTCATAAATCCGCGGAACCAATCGATGACGCCGAGGCTCCATAGGAAGTCCCGGCCCTGGGGGGGTCGGACCTCTTCTCTTTACGATGAGCGCTCCCGCCATGCAAATCCGCGAAATCGCCATTACGCACCGTCTGGGCCTGCACGCACGCGCTGCGGCCCGCATCGTCGCCCTCGCGTCACGTTTTCGGTGCAACGTAGCGCTGGTCTACGGCCGCCGCCGCGCGAGCGCCCGCAGCATCGTGTCGGTGATGTTGCTGGCCGTCGGCATGGGCGGGCGCCTGCGGGTCGAGACGGACGGGCCCGACGAGTCGGACGCCATGACCGCCATGGTCCGGCTGCTCACCCAGGGACTCGCCGCGCCGGCCTGAGCGGTCCGCGGCCGGTTGCCCCGTGCGAACGGGCGCTTCAGCGATGGTGAGCTTCGCGCTGCACGGCGTCGGCGTTTCCGGCGGCATCGCCATCGGGCGGGCGCAACTCGTCTCGCATGCCACGCTCGAAGTCGCGCACTACACGATCACCGCGCGGCAGGT
>JBDSLT010000099.1:0-8626 GCA_039916265.1 Casimicrobiaceae bacterium
ACGCTCGCCGGCGAGTTCTATTTCGACCTCTACGCGCGGGAAGGCAAGCAGGGCGGCGCGTGGATGGACGACGCGATCAATCGCCGCCGGCTCGGCGACACGGTCCAGCATCCGGTCGCGTACATGATCTGCAACCTGACGCCTCCCGGCGAAGGCAAGTCCGCGACGTTCACGCACGACGAGGTGATCACGCTGTTTCACGAGTTCGGCCACGGCCTGCATCAGCTGCTGACGAACGTCGACGTTCCCGGCGTCTCGGGCATCCAGGGTGTGGAGTGGGATGCCGTCGAGCTGCCTTCGCAGTTCATGGAGAACTATTGCTGGGAATGGGACGTGCTGAAGGACATGACCGCCTACGTCGGCGAGGGACCGCTGCACGGCACGCCGCTGCCGCGCGCGCTCTTCGACAAGATGCATGCCGCCAAGAATTTCCAGAGCGGCATGGCGCTCGTCCGGCAGATCGAGATGGCGCTCTTCGACATGCTCCTGTACGCCGAGTACGACCCGGCGGCGCACGCGCCGTGGGCGAGTCCGCAAGCGCTCCTCGAGGCGGTGCGCGCCGAAGTCGCCGTCGTGCCGCGCCCGGAATACGACCGCTTCATCCACAGCTTTTCGCACATATTCGACGGCGGCTACGCAGCGGGCTACTACAGCTACAAATGGGCGGAAGTGCTGTCGGCCGACGCGTTCAGCCTGTTCGAGGAGGCGGGCGTGCTGTCCCCGTCCGTCGGTGCGCGATTTCGCGACGAGGTGCTGGCGCGTGGCGGAAGTCGCAGCGCGATGGAGTCCTTCGTCGCTTTCCGGGGTCGCCCACCCCAACTCGACGCGCTTCTGCGGCATAATGGGATGACATTGGCATCCTGACCGGAGGCGGTATGGATCGCGCTCGATGGCCGTGGCAGGTGGTGACCGGAGGCGTAGTGCTGGCGCTTTGCGCGAGTGTCGTGGCGCAGGACAAGCAGTTCTACCGCTACACCGACGCTGACGGCAAGGTCGTGTACTCGGACCAGCTCCCGCCCCCGGGCGCGAGGAACGTCCAGCCCAAGCGGATGGACGCCAACGTCATCGACACGAGCGACCCGCCGATCGCTGCGCAACGGGCCGCCGAACGATTTCCGGTGACGCTCTACACCTTCGACTGCGGCGAGCTTTGCCAGGGTGCCGAGGCGCTGCTCAACAAGCGCGGAATCCCTTTCAACTCCGTCAACGTCTCCGATCCGGCGGGCGCGGCCAGGCTCAAGGCGCTGACGGGCAACAATCTCGCGCCGGTGCTCCAGGTCGGCGACAAGCTGGTCTCCAAGGGACTGAGCGAGCAACGCTGGCAGGCGATGCTCGACGAAGCCGGTTACCCGCGCACGCCGCCGTTGCGGCGCTTGCCGCCGGGCAAAGGCACCGAGACGCCGCCTGTCGCGAAGGCCGCGACGAACAGTCCGCCGCCGTCCACGCTTCCACCGCCGGGGGGGCCACCCGCGGCCATTTCGGCGACGCCGGGGGCGACGGCCGACGGCGGGTATCCGAAGTAGGCACCCTGCCGCGAGCGCGGCTGCGCGCTTGAAGCAGGCGTCGCCTCAACGGGCGCTGGCCACCGCGGTGAAGAACTGCGCGTCCGCGAGCGGCGTGGACGCAGCGTAGTTCCACCACGTCGAGGACACCCGCCACCCCGAAGCTTCGAGCAGCCCGAGCACGTCGTCCGGCGCCAGCGGCCGGATGTCCTCGGAGCTTTCGATGCGCTCCGTGACGCGACCCGCGGCGTCGGTCACCTCGTAGCGACGGTCGATGCGATTCATGCCGCCCGACAGCGGCGTGATGCGCTTGAAGCGCATGAGCGCGCCGTCGCCGAAGACGCGAACGTAGTCGCGCCTGAAGCGCGCGGTTCCGGCCCCCGCCCGCGGGACGAACGCGTCGACGACGACCGTGCCGCCGTCGACCGTCACTCGCCGCACCTCGTCGAGCAGGCGCGCGGCGTCGTTCTCGCCGGTCATGTAGGTGATGAGCGAGTAGGGACACAGGACGACCGCGAAGCCGCGCGCGAAGCCGAGCCGGCGTGCGTCCATCCGGCAAACGCGCGGCCACGCCAACGCGCGCGCAGCCGCCTTGTCCACGAGCGCAGCGAGCATCCGCGTCGATGCGTCCACGCCGGTGACGTCGAGACCGCGCGCGGCGAGTTCCAGCAGGATGCGGCCATTACCGCAACCGAGCTCCAGCACCGGACCGGGTGTCTCGCGGCACAGGCGCTCGTACAGCGCGACGTCGTCGAACGGCATGTTGCGCGCCATGTCGACGTCGTAAAGATGCGCGATCGCGTCGTACGCGGGACGCGACGGGGGCGCGTCAGCCGGCATCGGCGTCCAGGAGCCGCAGGTGCAGCGCCTTCAAAGCCGCCGCGCTCGCCGCCCACGTGTAATCGGCCAGCCGCGCGGCGTCGGCGCACTCGAGGCGGTGGCGCTCGTCGCGATCGCGCAGCAGCCGCACGATCGGCGCGGCCATCGCCCCGACGTCTGCCACGGTCACCAGGCCCGCGAAACCTTCGCCGGCGAAGCCGCGCGCGCCTTCGGTCGTGCTGACGCAAACGCGGCCGGCCGCCAGCGACTCGACGAGCTTGACCGGCGAGCCGCGGATCGCGCAGAGCGGATTGATCGTCAGCGCACACTCGGCGAGCTCGCCGGCGACGTCCTCGCGGTGCTCGAGGACCTCGACACCGTCCTGCGCGAACGGCGGGTCCCCGGCGACACGGCGCGGCGCGCCGTCACCGCCCAGGACGCGCAACGTCGCTTCGGGCACCGCGGCCTTGATCGCCGGATACGCATCGCGCAGGAACGACCGGACGCCCGCATGGTTGGGCTCGTAGCGAAAGGGCCCGAGGAACAGCAGCCGCGACGACGCCGATGCGGCATGCCCTCCCGGCGCGACGCTCGACGCGTTGGGGATGCACACGACGTCGCGGTGTGCGACGAGCCGCGCATCGTCGATCAGCACACGGTGACGGCGTCGTAGGGGTCGATGCATTCGCGCGCGAAGCGGGTGGCTGCCTCGGGTGACGCAAAGTCGGCGGCGCTGACCGCGTCGTGCAGCGCGAGCACCCATCGCGCGCCCGGCACGCGCTCGCGCACCAGCGGCGCGAGCTCGGCGAATTCCACCTGCACGATGTCCGGACGATGGCGTGCGAGCGCCGCGCGCAGCGCGTCGACCAGCGCGGGGTGGACATGCGTGCGCATGCGCGCTTCGAGCGCAGTCGCCGCCGCGTCGCGCGCGGGAGGGCGCTGCACGAGGTGCACGGCGGCGAGGCCATCGAAGCCGGCGAAGCTGCGCGAATCGTGGAGCGTCGCCTCGTCGGTGAGCAGCACGACGTCGCAGTCGACGCGCATCGAATCGAGCAGGCCTGCGATGCGGCGCGCCCCGCCGTGGCGCGGTGGGAAGACCGCGAACGGGGTCACGATCAGCACGCGCGGGCGCCGCTTTTCGCCTCCGAACGCACGCAGCCGATAGCTGAACGAGCGCTGCGCGAGCGCGTCGCTGGTTGCCGCCGGGCCGGACAGTACCGGAGGTGCCGCCAGCGCGGCGCCGCGACGTGCCCGCGAGCGAGCGCGCAGCACGCCCGTCGCCACGCGCGGATGCGCGAGCTCGCGCTGGCTCGCATACGCAAGATCGCAGATGCGCCGCATCAGCCAATCGGCGCCGAAGCGCGTCGCGATGTTGCGCGCATCGAACAGCAGCCGGTTGCGCGCCACGATGCGATCGAGCGTTGGCGCATCGTAGAAGCGCGCGGTCGTCGCGCGATGCCGATGCCGCACGTGCGATCCCGCGCAGAACAGCACGCGGTGGCCGTCATGCCAGGCGCGCACGCCCCACTCGATGTCCTCCCAATAGAACGGATCGTAACAGCGGCTGTCGCGCACGTAGCGGCGCAACGGCGCGGTGCGAAACAGCGTCGCGCCGCCGCTGCCGGCGAGGTGCGCGATCGCGTCGGCGGATGGCGGTACCGGCGCGTGATACGCGTGGATGCCGCCCGAATCCGCATACCAGTCGGTAAAGCCGGTTTCCTCGCGGCGCCCGTCCGCGCTCCGCTGGAAGACCTGCGAGGAGAGCGAAAACACGCCCGGCGCCCGCCGCGCCGCGAGATGCGCCAGCGCATCTTCCGCGAGCGTCATGTCGTTGTTGAGGAGGTAAGTCCAATCGTGGCGCGCGCGCTCGAGGCCGCGCGCGATGGCGGTGCTGAAGCCCAGCGGCGCCGGATCGTGAACCCATTCCACCGCTGGATGCGTCTGCTGCAACGACGCGTAGGCATCGATCGACGTGCCGTTGATCACGACGATCACCTGCGCCGGTTCGCTCACCGCGGCGAGCGCGGCGCCGAGCGATCGCAGCGCGTCGGCGAGCATCTGCGGCGCGTCGCGCTCGGGTATGACGACCGAGATGCCTGGTTTCCAGCTATTCGCGCACTCGTCGCGCCGTGCTTCGCCCTGCGCCGGCACGAAGCGCGCGAGTTGCAGCGCCGCATACAGGGGGGTCAGCCGCAGCCGCTGGCGAATGCTCGTGCCCCACATGGCGCGTCGGTGGTGCGTCGCTTCGATCAGACGATCAATGGTTCTGCGGCAAGCTGCGCCATTGCGTCCGCGTCGAGGATGGACCAGGCAAGCGCCTGCGAAGCGAACATCGTCGCCCACGCGTTGCGTTGCGGCGGCCGCGCGTCACGCACGAAGGGGATCGCGCCGTCCGGTGTGGCTGCGGCACGGAGCGCCGCTTCCAGACCGCGCCGGAACGCATCGGGCATGGCCGCGCCGCGATGCTGCGCGAGCAGGAGACCGGCGCGCAGCGTTTGCGCCACGATATCGAGGCGTGCCGCTCCGGGCGCGTCCATCGCCTCCGGAACCCGGCCGAGCGCGGTGCTGCGTTCCACGAGCGCGTCGAAACGCGCGCCGATCGCCGGCAACCGCGCTGCAAAATCCGGGTGCGTCGGCCAGTTGAGGTACCCCTCGATCGCGTAGAGCATCGGATGCGTCGGCAGATGCGGCTCGCCGAGCGCGTCGAGACTCGCGGCGAAGGTCCGCGTTGCGGCGTCGCGTAAAGCCGCGGGCACGGCGTCGAGCACGGCGGCGGCGAACTCGATGCCCGCTGCAGCCTTCGCGAGAAACGCCCCGCGCCGCGTCGACCAGCGATCCGGAAAGTCGCCGCGGGGGTCGTACACCTTGCGGGGATCGTGCAGCTTGCAGGCGTCGAGCTGGTGGTCCGCGCCTATCAGCTCGGCCAGAGGCTGGCACACCGCGGCAACAAGTCCCGGCACGGGCGCCACCAGTTCGTAGCGCGTCGCAGCGGCTAGCCCGCGCAGGACCATCGCCAGATCGAAGCAGAACACCGCGCGATTGCGCCAGTCCATACGCGCCGGATCGCGAAAGACCCGCGTGACCGGGGGCGTCTCGGCGATCCACGCGGTCAGCCAGCGCTGCGCCGCCGCCGCGCGAGCGGCAAGCACCGCTCGCGGTTCGCCCCGGGCGGCATTCCACGCCAGCCATTGCAGGTAGTAGCCGGTGATTTCCGGATAGACGTAGGCGGCGTCGTCGCGGTCATCGACGTAGCCCGCCACGGCACCGTCGTCGCGCTGGATTGGTCCGTCGGTGAGCCAGCGGCGCAGGCGGCTGTCCGGCATCGCCGCCGCGACGGTCATTGGCTAACCTTCGCGCTGCACGCTCCGGTGCAATTCGCGCCGTGGGACGGCCGGGCGCCGCTCATGCGGAAACACGCTGCGCGATCGACTCGGCGACGATGCGCGCGATGCGGTCGCCGGCGTCGCCCGCGCCAAACGGCGCGGCGGCGTCGATGGGAAGCGGGGCGCGGCGCGGCGCGTCGAGCGCGGCGCATGCCGCAGCGACGATCGCTGCGGCGTCGATCGGCACGAGCGCGACGAAGCCCGTCGCGATCGCCTCCGGCCGCTCGGTGTTGCTGCGCGGAACCAGCAGCGGCGTGCCGAGGTGAGGCGCCTCCTCCTGGATGCCGCCGGAATCGCTGACAATCAGCGCCGCATCGACTGCCGCGAAAACGAAGTCGCGATACGCCATCGGCGCCACGAGATCGAACGCCGGATGTGCGCCGAGGCGCCGCCTGATGGGCATCGCGACTCGCGGATTGGGATGAACCGGAAACGTGACGCGCATGTGCGGACGCGCCTCGACCAGCCGGACCAGCGCGCGGCACACGACGTCCGCGTTGCTATCGTGGTTCTCGCGTCGATGCAACGTCACCAGGATGCGATTCCTCGTCCCGGGCTCGGTCCGCTGGGCAATCCTGGGCTCGGCAAGCACGCGCTTGAGGCTGTCGATCCCCGTGTTGCCGGTGTGGAACACGCGTGACGCAGCGATCCCTTCGCCGACGAGGTTGTCCGCGGCGCGCTGCGTAGGGGCGAAATGGAGGTCAGCCACGCGCGCGATGCGGCGGCGAAACCATTCCTCGGGAAACGGATCCGAGACGCTTTCGGTGCGAAGGCCAGCCTCGACGTGAGCGACAAGGCGACCGGATTCGCGACCGGCCACCGCAGCCGCGTGCGCGGTCAGCGTGTCGCCCTGCACGATCACCGCCGCCGGCCTCCGGCGCGCGATGACGGCGGCGAGCTCACGCCGCAGGTGATCGAAAGCCGTCGCAAGGTTGGGCAGCGCAGGCAGGGCGGCGAGCTCGACGTCCGCTTGCAGCCCGAGCTCCGCCAGCGTGCTGCGAACGGCGAGCGCGTGCTGCCCGCTGTTCACGATCTCGGCGCACCAGTGCGTCTGCGCGCCGAAGGCACGGACGACCGGCGCGACCTTGATCGCCTCGGGCCGCGTGCCGGCGAAGACGAGCACCAGCGGAGACGTCGCGCTCACGTGCGCGCGACCAAGGGGCAGATCCAAGCGCCTTTATTCCTTCAGCATAACGTGCCTCGAGCGATCTTCGTCCGCGGCCTACAAGCGCCGCCGGGCGATCGCTCACTCCATCCGGTCGCTTTTTGTAGGACGGGCCTCCTACACGTTTGGGCTTTTTTAGTTGCGAGCGGCGACGCATCCGCGAAGCCCGGCCGCGACCCGGGACTCTACCGAATCCGGCGTCGATTGCGTGAACTGAATGCGTGATCTTTTTGCGGTGTCGCAAGAAGGGGGGTCTTCGCGACACAATGACTTGCATGATGCGCCGCGGCGCGTACTACCGCCTTAGGGCACGCGGTCGGAAAACCGACAGATCCCGTCTGAGCATTCTGCCGGTCGCGTCTTGGCGACGCCTACCAGCCGCTGATCGCGATTGGCAGAGGTACTTTCTCGTCGGGAAAGAGCGCGTCGAGTTGATGCAGGTTCGCGGTTCCCGCCGGCGTCAAGGTACTTCCGATATCCGCGTAGCACGTCACGGTATTCCAGCTTCGAACATCTCGCACGATATCCGGCGGCGTGAAGGGGCCGCCTGCCTGGGCATCGATCTGCGAGCGATAGGGTGCCAGCTCGAACGGATTGGCGAGGTAAACCCAGCAACTCACGGCACTGTTATCGAAGCTGAAACGGGGACGCGCCGAAAGGTCGGTGAGAAGCGCCACGCGACCGAAGCGCCGCGGCGGGATGGTGCCGGCCGCGGTCGAGATCGCCACGCCAGGCGCCCCCACCGCCGAGAACAGAAAGTTGTCCGTGAAGCCGTAGCACGCTGACCACACTTGATAGCTTCCCGGATTGCCCGTCCGGCAAGTGGTGCGGACATTCGTGAACAAAGCCTGATAGTTCGTGCGAAGGTCGGCGGGGGTGTAGAGCTGGCCGTCGAGAAGCACGTAGTCGGTGGCGTTCTGGAAACTTACGAACGTCGGCTCCGAGAGGTCCTTGGTGGCGACGACGACGGCGTCGTCCTCGCTGCCGAGCTTGCCGCGGTAGACGACCTGCAGCATGACATTCCAGGCGTTGATCGGAATCTGCCGGTTGGTGAAGTCGAAAGTGAGCTCGTCGCCGTCGGGTCGCGCCGCCGTTGCGGCAGGCACGGCCACAACCAGCGGATCCGAAACCACGATCTCCTGCGTAATTACACGGCATCCCTGCGCGCCGAGACGGTCGAGTGGCCAGTTCGCGAGCAGGTCGTCGTAGCATCGATCGCGGTTGAACTTGACCACGGCGAACACGCTGCCGCCAGTCATCAACTGCTGCGTCGGCGCGCCGTTAGGCGGCGTGATATCGGCGGTCGTGTTTTTCAGTTTCAGCTTGAGCTTGCGAAAACCGCTGAAATTGGTCATCGGATCGGTCGGCGTCGTTCCCGCCGCGGGTGCGAATCGCGCGTGATCCTCGATGGCGAAGAAACCGGCATCGGGTACGGTTATTTCCATCCTGCCGCGGAAGAAGAAATCGAGCAGTCCCGCCGAATACGCGACCGCGCGCGGAATGAGCAAATCGGCCATGGCGTCGTAGTTGATGCGGTTCAGGGTGAACGCGGGCGCTGCGCCCTGCCGCTCCATGAACTGGTCCCAAACCCCGTAGCTCGTCAGCGCGACGTCGGTTGTGGGCAAATTGCGAACCTTGTCCGGTACGCTGCCCTTGTATACATAGACCGGGGCACCCACCAGCGGCGTTCCGTTCCACGTCGTGGGTGTGTGGTTCTCGATCGAATAGTCTGCACGCGCGCTCGACGGATTGGGATA
>JBDSLT010000100.1:0-15857 GCA_039916265.1 Casimicrobiaceae bacterium
CGAGAGGAATCCGCAGCCGCAGCCGCCCAATGAGCGTGCGAGGGATGCGCAGACGCAGCCACCCAACGCGCGAGGAAACGCTCCGCAGCCGCCGGCCGCGCCGGTGCAATCGCCAGCAGAGCGCGCGCCGGCGCAATCACCGGCCGAGCGCGCGCGGCCTCCGCAAGCGCAGCCCCCGAACGATCGCGCTGCGGATCCCCAGCAGCAGGACCGGGTGAAGGGGCCGCCGCCGCGCGACACGCGTGGCCCGCCGTCGCAGTCTCCGCAGACGGGCGCGCCCGATTCGCGGCAGACACCGCCACCGCAGTCGTCGCAGCCGCAGTCGCAGGTACAGCCGCAGCCGCAGGCCGCGCAGCCGCGCCCGGCGCCTGGTCAGCAACCGCCGGCGCGCGCAGACGTCGCTCCGCCGACCGCGCCGCAGCAGCCGGCTGCCCCCGCGCCCGCGATGCGCGCGGAAGAACCCCGGGGCCGCGGCAACGCAAATGGTCCCCCTCCGCGCGGCGACGAGGCTCGCGGACAGCGCGCGCCCGCACCAAGCGCAGCGCCACCTGCAGCGCCAACGGTAACGCCGCCGCCAGCGCCGCCTCCGGCGACCCCCGCAGCGGCTCCCGCGCCACCCGCAGCGCCGAGAGCTGCGCCGTCTGCACCGCCAGTCGTGGCGCCCGCGCCCGCTCCCGCGCAGGCTGCACCCAACGCGCCGCCGCAGGCCGATCCCGCGGAGCAGGGAGGCGGCGACGACAAGGGCAAAGGCAAAGGCAAGGGCAAAGGAAAGGGCAAGGACGACGACGACAAGAAGCCGTAATCGATCCGGGGATGGCCGCGGCGCGGGGAACGATTCCCGCGTCGCACTGGCTCATTGCGCGATCTCTTGCGACAATGGCGGCCCCTTCAACTTCCGCGCAGTCGAAATGCCCGCAGCGATAGCCCGCAAGACCCCCGTTTACGTTGTTCGCAACTCTCCCATCCACGGCCGCGGCGTGTTCGCGGGCCGCACGATCCGCAAAGGCACCTGCATCGTCGAGTATCGCGGCGAAAGAATTACAACGCGCGAAGCCGAGCGGCGTCCGGACAGCGATCCCGACAATCCGTACCACACCTTCCTGTTCGAGTTGAACGACGGCCGGCTCATCGACGCCGCCGTGCGCGGCAGCGCCGCCCGGTGGATCAACCACTCCTGCGATCCGAATTGCGAGCCCTTCGAGGACGAGGAAGGTCGCGTGTTCATCGAGGCACGACGCACGATCCGCAAAGGGGAGGAGCTCGCGTACGACTACGGCCTCTCGCTGGGCGGCCGTCTCACCGCGAAAATCCGCAGCGCGTACGGATGCCGCTGCGGCACGGAGCGGTGCCGCGGAACGATGCTCGATGGTCGCGGTGCGCGCGCTACGCGATCCCGCTGACGCCGACAAGCGCTGCCACCGCCAGCACCCAGACCGGATTGACGCGGGTCCACGCGATGACCACCGTCGCGATCACCGTCAGCGCGACCGCAATGGCCGATCGGTCTGCCGCGCGCGCAAGCGTATAGCCGCTGGCGAGCACGAGCCCGATTGCGATGGGGGCGAGCGCGCGCTGGAGGGTCGCGCGCGTCTTCGCCTCCTTCATCCGCTCGAAGCGCCTCATCGCGAAATAGCAGACGAGCGACGACGGTCCGCAGGAAGCAACCGTCGCCACGAAGGCACCGGGGACGCCGGCCGCCTTCCACCCGAGCAGCGACACGATCATCGCGTTGGGCCCCGGCGCGAGCTGCGCCAGCGCGAACAGGTCGGCGAACTCCGCGCTGGTCATCCAGTGCTCGACGTCGACGACGACGCGATGAAACTCCGGCAGAAGCGCATTGATGCCGCCGATCGCGAGCAGCGACAGCGACGCGAAGCGCCACGCGATCTCGAGCAGCACGTCGGGCGACGCGATCATCGCAACGGCCACCGCACCCGGGCGCTCATGGCCTCCGCGTCCATTCGAGCGCGATCGCGCAGGGAACCGCGAGCGCCAGCACCCAAAGCAGCGGCGCCTGCAGGATGGCCACTGCGACGAAGACCGCAGCCCCGACGACCAGCCCGTGCGGCGGCAATCGCGCCCCTTTCAACAGCCGCAGCGCAGTGCCGATGATGAGCCCCGCCGCCGCCGCCGACGCCGCGGCGATCGCGCTGTGCACGATCGGGGAATGCGCGACCGCCGCGTAGAACGTCGCCATCAGCAGCACGGCGAACACCGGGATGAAAAGAATTCCGGTCATGGCCAGCAGCGCGCCGACCGGCCCCTGCCACCGCGCGCCGAGGATGACCGACAGATTGACGACGTTGGGCCCAGGCAGGATCTGGCACATGCCGAGCGTCTCGGCGAACTCGCGCTCGGAGAGCCACCGTCGTTCCTCCACGAGCACCCGCCGCGCCCACGGCAGCACGCCGCCGAAGCCGAGCAGCCCCATCTTCAGGAATGCCGCGAACACCGCCGCGCGCGATGGCGGCGCTGCGCTTGGGACCACGGGCGGCGCCGTCGTCATGGCGCGTCCGACGCGAAGCGCGCAAAACCGGCGACCGGATCGCGTTCGGTGTTGAGCGCGTTCGCAATGGCGTCGGCATCGATATGGCCGAGCGCCATCCCGCACAGCAGGATCTCGCCGTCGGGAATCGCGAGGTGACGGCGCACGATGCGATGAAACGGCGTAAACGCCGCCTGCGGGCAGCTGTGAAGGCCATAGGCGCGCGCCGCGATCATCACGGCCTCGATGAACATCCCCATGTCGAGCCAGCTCCCGAGCTCGAGGTCGCGATCGAGCGTGAAAAACAGGCCGACGGGCGCACCGAAGAATTCGTAGTTGTGCGCGTGCTGCCGCGCCGTCGCCGCGCGGTCGCCCTTCGCAATGCCAAGCAGCCCGTAGAGGTCCCAGCCGAGCTTGCGGCGGCGCGCGAGATAGGGGTCGCGCCAGCGGCGCGGGTAATACGCGTACTCCTCCGTATGCTCGCCCGTCGCGGCGAAGTGCGCCGCGACCAGGTCCTTCGACAGCGCATCGCGCGCGGCGCCAGTGCAGACGTAGACCTTCCACGGCTGACAGTTCGTCCCGGACGGGGCGCGCGCCGCGAGCGCCAGGATCGACTCGACGATCGCGCGCGGCACGGGCACCGGCAGGAAGCCGCGCACCGAGCGGCGCGTCACGAGCGCGCGGGCGATGGCGCGGCCGTCGGGCGGAAGATCGTCGGGAAGCGGAGGTTCGCGGAACACGGCGGGCGCGGATGAAGGGGCGCGCCGCCGGATTCTAGCGCGCCGTCACGCCTCGAGGCGCCGCAGGCACGCGCGCAGGAACGCTTCGCGGTGGTCCGCCGGTAGCGCGGGCGCGTCGAAGACCCGCTCGACCTGCCCATGAAGGAAGCGTTCGTCCTCCCCGTCCTTGACGAACCAGCGGAGCGCGGGTGGAAACGCGCGGATCAGCGACAGGTCCGCTTCGAGGCGCTCGACGAAGCTCACGCGTACGACGCCGTTGTCGCGGGCGATCGCCGCATTGGCGATGAAATCCGAGCCTTCGAGACATTCGGCGAGCGTCGGCGCGCTCGCGGTCGCGCCGGCGGCGGCGCGCACCGCGTGATTGCCGCCATCCTCGTGCCCCGGCACAATCGGGGCATCCGCGAATGGCTCGCGCCGACCTTCACGAACCGAAAGTACGCATGGCACGCAAGCGACCCACTGCAATCGAGGGCACGACGGTCGTCGTCGAGCACCGATCCCGTGTGCTCGCCGGCAATCCGCTCGGCGATCCGCTGGTCCGCCGCTTCGGCGTCTGGCTGCCGCCGGGCTACGACGGGGGGACGACGCGGGGAAAATCCGCCGGCCGGGGCCGCCGCTATCCGGTGCTCTACGACCTCGTCGGTTACACCGGATCGGGCCTCGCGCACCTCAACTGGCGGCCGTTCGACGAGAACGTTCCCGAGCGCCTCGCGCGATTGACGCACGCGCGGCGCATCGGCCCCACGATCGTCGTATTCCCCGACTGCTTCACGAGCCTCGGCGGCAACCAGTACATCAACACGTCGGCGGTGGGCCGGTACGCGGATTACCTGACGCAGGAAATCGTTCCGTTCATCGACGGGGAATTTCGCACGCTGGCGTCGCGCGAGCACCGCGGCCTGTTCGGCAAATCGTCAGGCGGCTACGGCGCGATGATCCACGCGATGCGCTACCCGGAGACCTGGGGTGCGGCCGCGAATCACTCCGGCGACGCGCTGTTCGACTTCTGCTACCTCACCGATTGGCCGCGCACGTTGAACGAGCTCGACCGCCACCGGCGGCGACGGCGCACGCCGGGGCGTGTCAACATCGCCATCGACGAGCGCGGCGCGGACCGCGGCGCGGACGACGGCCGCGTGAGACGTTTCCTCCTGCACGTTTGGGAGAAGGAGAAGCTGTCGGACTCCGAAGCGCATGCGCTGATGAACCTCGCGATGGCCGCCAGCTACGACCCCGATCCGAAGGCGCCGCTCGGCTTCCGGCTGCCGTTCAACCTCGAAACCGGCGAGATCATCGCGAAGCGATGGAAAAAATGGCAGAAACACGACCCCGTCAACATGGTCGCGTCCTACAAGAACAACCTGAAGACGCTGCGCGGACTGTACATCGACTGCGGCTGGCGCGATCAGTATCACCTGCACTACGGGGCGCGTATCCTGTCGAAACGTCTTGCGCGCCACGGCGTGCCGCACGTCTACGAAGAGTTCGATGACAATCACTCGTCGATCGATTATCGTATGGACGTGAGCCTGCCGTTTCTGTATCGCGCACTGAAAGCCTAACCGAGGAGATCGCAATGCGCTGGGGCGACATGCGCGAAAGCCAGAACGTCGAGGATCGCACCGGGATGAGCCCTGGCGGCGGTGGCGGCTTTCCGCTCGGCGGCGGCATGCGGCTGGGTGGCGGTGCGCTCATCCTCGTGGTCATCGTCGGACTGATCTTCGGCATCAATCCGCTCGAGATGCTCGGCCTCATGGGCGGTGGCGGACCGGTGCAGCAGGCGCCGCCACGCTCGGCGCCGCCCGGCTACGGCCCGCAATCCGCTCCCTCGCCCACGCCGGCGCCGGCGCCGACGCCCGCCACGCCGGAGAAGCAGCTGAGCAAGCGCGTTCTGGGCGACACCGAGGACGTGTGGACCGCGGTGTTCAAGGCGATGGGCACGCGCTACGACCCCCCCTCGCTGGTGCTCTTCAGCCGTCGCGTGAGCTCGGCCTGCGGGTTGACGAGCGCTGCGGCGGGTCCGTTCTACTGTCCCGGAGACCGCAAGCTCTACCTCGATACGTCCTTCTTCGACGAACTGTCGCGCCGCTTCGGCGCGCCCGGCGATTTCGCGCAGGCCTACGTGATCGCGCACGAGGTCGGACATCACGTGCAGAACCTCCTCGGCACGATGCGCCAGTTCGACGCGCAGAGCCAGCGGATGGACGAGCGCAGCCGCAAGGCGCTGTCGGTCCGCCTCGAGTTGCAGGCCGACTGCTACGCCGGCGTCTGGGGCTTTTTCGCGCAGAAGCGCAACCTGCTCGAACCCGGCGATCTTGAAGAAGGCATGCGTGCCGCCGCCGCGGTCGGCGACGACCAGATCCAGAAACGCACGCAGGGCTACGTGGTGCCCGACGGCTTCACCCACGGCTCGGCGCAGCAGCGCCAGCGCTGGTTCAAGGTCGGCCTCGACAGCGGCGATCCGCGCAGTTGCAACACCTTCGAGGCGCGCCAGATCTGATCCCGGGCGAAATGAGTTTCAGCGCGCGGCGCGCAGGTTGGCCCGCCGATGCATCGCGGTGCCCGGGCTGCGGCGCGCCGATGTCGCCGATCGAGCTAAAACGCAAGCCGCTCGGCTCTCTGACCGTCGACCTCTGCCCGGGATGCCAGGTCATCTGGTTCGACACCTTCGAAAGCCTGCAACTCACGCCCGGCGCAACGCTCGACCTGTTCCGCGCGATTCACGCCGCGCATCGCGACGCACTGCGACCGCTCGCGCCACCACTGACGTGCCCGCGCTGCGAGACGATCCTCGTGCCGACGCAGGACATCCAGCACACGACGCGCTTTTCGTACTACCGCTGCCGGTATGGGCACGGACGGCTCACGCCGTTCTTCCAGTTCATGCGCGAGAAGAATTTCATCCGGCCGATCGATGCGCGCGAACTCGCGCGCCTGGCCGAAAACGTCAAGACGATCCGCTGCAGCAGCTGCGGCGCGCCGGTCGACCTCGCGCACTCGGCGAACTGCGGCTACTGCAAATCACCGCTGATGGTGCTCGACCCCGACGCCGTCGCGCGCACGCTCGCCGAGTTCGACGCCGCGGAGCGACGCCGCGTCACGCCCGAGCCCGAGCGCCAGGGCGACGCGGTCATCGCGCTGGCGCAACTCGAGCGCGACATGGCGCGCGCACGCGCCGCCGAAGGCGCGGGCTTCTCGGCCGACCTCGTGAGCCTCGGACTCGCGGCGCTGGGGCGATTTTTGCGCTGGCCGTGACGGCGCCGCCGCACTGTTAAACTAGCTCTTTGGCATGTGGAGCCTCGTAATGACGCCTCGATTCCTGTTGCCTTCGCTGCTGGCCTTTGCCATTCTCGCCGTCGCTGCCCACGCGCAAACGCCCTCGCCTACGCCTGCGCCGGGCGGGGCGGCGAGCGTCGCCAAGCCCAATTGTCCCAAGCCCGGCGACGTGCCGTCGCCGAGCCTTGCGAGCGACAATCAGCGTCGCTCCTGGCAGCGCGACTACGCGGCCTGGGGTGAATGCATGAAGAAGTTCATCAACGACCAGCGCGCGCTCGCCGAACCCTACAACAATGCGTCGAACACCGCGATCGAGGACTACAACGTCACCGTGAAGCTCTACAACGACCAGATCGAGAAGCAGAAGGAGGCGGCGAAGTAACCCGATCGCGGCGCATGCAACGGACGCCGGATCGCACCTCGCCGACGGCGGCACCACGTCCGGCGCTGGCGCCCGTCGCACCGGCCGTCGACCTCGCGCCGGCCATCGCCCGCGTGCTCCTGGATGGTTTCGATCGCCATTACGCGCTGTTCCGCGAATGCGCGCGCGCGGCCCGGCGCCACTTCGAGGCGGCGAACTGGCTCGCGATCGGTCACGTGGCGCGCGACCGGATCGACTTTTACGACCAGCGCGTCACCGAGACCGTCGAGCGCGTGGAGCGCGAATTCCGCTCTGCGGGCCTCGACGGCGGCGGCGCCGACGCGCTGTGGGAGCGCGTCAAGCTTGCGTTCATCGGCCTGCTGATCGATCACCGGCAGCCGGAGTGCGCCGAGACCTTCTTCAACAGCGTCTCGTGCCGGCTGCTGCACCGGACGTATTTCCACAACCGGTTCATGTTCGTGCGCCCCATGGCGTCGACCGAGTACCTCGACGCCGACGCGCCGTCGTATCGCAGCTACTACCCCGAGCGCGGGGGGCTGCGCCACGCGCTGATCGACCTCACGCTCGACCTGCGCCTCGAGCGCCGCTTCGCGAACTTTCGCCGCGACATGCGCCGCGCGCTCGCAGCGATTCGCCGCCGGCTTCCCCGGCCCTTCGTCGCCGAGGCCAATTTCCAGATCCAGGTGTTGTCGTCGCCCTTCTTCCGCAACCAGACGGCGTACGTCGTCGGGCGCATCGTCAACGGCATGGCGTCGCATCCGTTCGTGGTCCCGCTGAAGCACGATGCCGACGGCAAGCTCTACGTGGACGCGCTGCTCGCCGACGCGATGGAACTGGCGCTCCTTTTCTCGGCGAACCGCGCGTACTTCCTCGTCGACATGGAAGTTCCGTCCGCGTACGTCGCGTTCCTCCGCGACATCGTGCCGGACAAGACCGCGTCCGAGCTCTATACGATGGTCGGCCTGCAGAAGCACGGCAAGACGCTCTTCTATCGCGACTTCCTCCATCACCTCAAGCATTCGACCGACCGGCTGATCGTGGCGCCCGGCATCAAGGGACTGGTGATGACGGTGTTCACGCTGCCGTCGTATCCCTATGTCTTCAAGGTGATCAAGGACCGTATCGCGGCGTCGAAGGACACCGACCGCGCGCGCGTCAAGCAGAAGTACGCGCTCGTCAAGCATCACGATCGCGCGGGCCGCATGACCGACATCCTCGAATACTCGGACGTCGCGATCCCGCGCGACCGGTTCACGCCGGAGGTCCTCGCCGAGCTCGCCGCCGAGGCGCCGTCGCAGGTCGAGCAGCAGGGCGACTTCGTCGTCGTCCGCCACCTCTACATCGAGCGACGAATGACGCCGCTCAACCTGTACCTCGCCGACGCCGACATCCCGCAGCGCATCCGGGCGATGCGCGACTACGGCGATGCGCTGCGGGAGCTCGCGGCGATCAACATCTTCCCTGGCGATCTGCTGTTCAAGAACTTCGGCGTGACGCGCTACGGACGCATCGTGTTCTACGACTACGACGAGATCGAGTACATGACCGATTGCCGCTTCCGGGCCATTCCGCCGCAGCCGCCGGGCTGGGACGACATGGCCGCCGACGTCTGGTATTCGGCGGGCCCTCACGACGTTTTTCCCGAGGAGTTCGCGACCTTCCTGCTGACCGACCCGCAGCTTCGCAACGCGTTCGTCGCCTTCCATGGCGACCTGCTCGGCGCGCCCTGGTGGAATGCGATGCGCGACGCGAGCGCGAGCGGCCGGCAGATCGAGGTGCTGTCCTATCCGCTGGCGGTGCGCTTCGCTCGTCCGGACCCCGCGGCCGCGACCGCGCCCTAGGAGAATCGTCGATGCGCTTTCGATCGGGTTCATTCGCCCTGGCCGCCGCCGTCGCTGTGGCCGGCCTCGCGGCCTGCCAGAGCGGCGGCCCCACCAAGGAAGAGGAGGAGGCGGCGCGAAGCACGGTCGAATGCGATCACGCCGGGCAGCGCATCCTGATCCGCTTCGCGGAGGGCGAGGCGCGGCTGCTGATGCCCGACGCCACGCGCATCATCCTTTATCAGGTGCCTGTGTCCTCGGGATTGCGCTATACCAACGGCCTGTGGGAACTGCGCGGCCGTGATCTGGCGCTCGAGTTGACGCAGGAGCGGCAGACGGTGCGCATGATCTGCAAGCCCTACGAGTTGCCGAAAAAGCCGTGAGCGCCGCGCGTGCATCGGCCGCCGCGCCGTCCGTCGTCGGCGTGATCGGCGCCGGTGCGATGGGAATGGGCGTCGTTGCGAGCCTGCTGCGCGGGGGCATCGCAACCGCGGTATGCGACGTGAGCGACACGGCGCGCCGCGATGCGCGCGACCGGGGTGCCGCGCTCGCCTCCTCGGCGGCGGCGCTCGCGCAGCGCTGCGGGATCACGATCGTGCTGGTCGTCGACACCGATCAGGTCGACGAAGCGCTGTTCGGCCCTGACGGCTTTGCCACCACCCCGTCCGTCGATCGCGTGCTCGTGATGTCGTCGACGCTGCCCCCCGACTATGTCGCCGCCCTTGCGCCGCGGCTCGCACGCGCCGGTTCCACGCTCGTCGACGCCCCCGTGTCGGGCGGCCCCGCGCGCGCGCATGCGGGAACGATGACGATCATGGCCGCGGGGCCGGCGGCAGCGCTCGAACGATGCGAACCGGTATTCGCGCGCATTGCGGGCAAGGTGTTTCGCGTCGGCAGCGCAGCGGGGGACGGCGCCAAGTTCAAGATCGTGAACAACCTGCTCGCCGCGGTGAACCTGGCCGCTGCGGCCGAGGCGCTCGCGCTGGCACGCCGCGCGGGGCTCGACCCGGCGCAGGTCGCCGAGGTCGTCGGCGCGAGCTCGGGGGCGAGCTGGATCTTCGGCGATCGCGTGCCGCGTGCGCTGGCCGGCGACTTCGCACCACGCGCCGCGGCGAAGATCCTCGCGAAGGATGCGGCGATCGCCGCTGCATTCGCCGCGCGGCTCGGCGCCGACGCGACCTTTGCGCGCGCCGCGAAGGCCGCGTTCGAGGCAGCGGTCCGCGCAGGCTACGGCGACGCGGACGACGCGTCGATCATCGAATGGGCGGCGTCGCGCAGCGGAGCGAACGCGACGACGTGATCGACGTCGAGGCGGATGCCGATCCGCTCGCCCAGCGCGTGATTGTGGTGGCTCGGCACCAGCGCGAGCACGCGGCGGCCGCTGTCGAGCCGCAGCGTATACAGAATCTCGGCGCCGCGGAACGCCTTGGCGAGCACTTCGGCCTGCTGCGGGCTGGCGTCGTCGTGCACGATATCGTCCGGACGCAGCAGCACGTCGACGTCGGTGCCGTCGCCGGCGACGGTCCCGGTCAGCAGTCCGAGTTCGATCTCCACGCGGCGATCGGCGTGCACGCGGCCCGGCAGGAACACGCCCTGTCCGACGAAATCGGCGACGAAGCGGCTGGCCGGCCGGTGGTAGAGGTTGTACGCCGTGTCCCATTGCGCGATCGCGCCGTCCGCCATGACGCCGATCTCGTCGGCAATCGCGAACGCCTCGTTCTGGTCGTGCGTGACGAGGACGGCCGTCGTGTTCGTGCGTTTGATGATCGCGCGCACCTCGTAGGACAGCCTCTCGCGCAGGTGGACGTCGAGGTTCGAGAACGGTTCGTCGAGCAGCAGGAGATCGGGTTGCGGCGCGAGCGCCCGCGCCAGCGCGACGCGCTGCTGCTGGCCGCCTGAGAGTTCGTGCGCGAAGCGCGCACCGGCGTCGGCGAGCCCCACCGCGTCGAGCATCTGCGCCACGCGGTGCCGGCGCGTACCCGGATCCGCGTGGTGCAGGCCGAAGGCGACATTGCGCGCGACGGTCAGATGCGGGAACAGCGCGTAGTCCTGAAACACCATGCCGATGCGCCGGCGCTCCGGCGCCACGGTGACGCCCGGTGCCGACACGCGCACGCCGGCGAGGCGGATGGTGCCGGCGGCAAGCGGCTCGAAGCCGGCGATGCAACGCAGCGCCGTCGTCTTGCCGCAGCCCGAAGGTCCGAGCAGGCAGCCGATGGCGCCGCGCGCGACGGCAAACGTGAGTCCGCGCACGACCGGACGTCCATCGTAGGCCTGATGCACGCCGGCGAGCTCGAGTTGCGGGGCGTTCGCATTCATCGCCGCGGATTATAGGCGGCGCCTTTACAATCGCCGCCATGGAGGTACCCGCCCCGATCGCCGTCGCGCGACCCGCGCGGCGGCCGCTCGGTGCGCTCGGCGTGGCCGCGATCGTCGCGGCTGCGCTCATCGTCGTGCCGCTCGCGGCCGTCGTCGTCAGCGCGGCCGCGCCCGGCGCCGCAGCCACCTGGCAGCACCTGGGCGCCACCGTGCTCCCCGGCTACATCGCCGACACGCTGCTGCTCGTCACCCTCGTCGCGGCCGGCGTGACGTCGACCGGCGTGCTGACCGCATGGCTCACCACGCACTATCGCTTTCCGCTCGCGCGGGTGCTCGACTGGGCGCTGATCCTGCCGCTCGCGATGCCGGCGTACGTGATGGCCTACGCGTACACCGACTGGCTGCAGTTCAGCGGACCGGTCCAGACGGCGCTGCGGGCGCTGACCGGCTGGAAGGCCGGAGATTACGGGTTCCCCGAGATCCGCTCGCTCGGCGGCGCTGCGGCGATGTTCAGCTTCGCGCTCTATCCGTATGTCTACGTGCTGGCGCGCGCGGCGTTCCTGGCTCAGTCGAGGAGCGCCCTCGAAGCCGCGCGCCTCGCCGGTCACGGCGCGGCCGGCAGCTTCGCGCGCGTCGCGCTGCCCCTGGCGCGTCCGGCGATCGCCGCGGGTATCGCGCTCGCGTTGATGGAGGTGCTCGCCGACTTCGGCACCGTCTCCTACTTCGCGGTGCAGACATTCACCACCGGCATCTACCGCGCGTGGCTGTCGCTCGGCGACGCGGCCGCCGCCGCGCAGCTCGCGACGTGCCTCGTCGCCTTCGTCGCCGTCATACTCGCCCTCGAGCGCGCGACGCGCGGGCGCGCACGCTACTACGCAACCTCGCCGCAGCGCACGCCCCCGGAGCGCCTGCGCGGCGTGCGCGCCGCATTGGCGGCGGGCGTGTGCCTCGCGCCGGTCGTCGCGGGCTTTCTGCTGCCCGCCGGCATCCTGCTCGATCTCGCGCTCACCGATCCGGACGCGCGCTGGGGTCCGCGGATGAACACGCTGATCGGCAACAGCTTCGCGCTTGCCGGTACGACGGCGCTCGCGGCCGTCGCCGTCGCAACGCTGCTCGCCTACGCGGCACGTCTCACCCGGCGCGCCGGGGTCGCCCGCGCCAACCGTGTCGCGTCGCTCGGTTACGCGATTCCGGGCGCAGTGATCGCAGTAGGCATCCTGCTGCCGCTCGGTCGCCTCGACAATCTTTTCGCCGACTGGGTCCACGACCGTTACGGCGTACGCATCGGCCTCCTCGTGACGGGGTCGATCGCCGCGCTGATCTACGCCTATCTGGTGCGCTTCCTCGCGGTGGCGCTGCAAGCCGTCGACGCGGGCCTCGCGAAGGTCACGCCGTCGATGGAGGACGCGGCCCGCAGCCTCGGCGCGACACCCGCGCGCACGCTCGCGCGGGTCCATGCGCCGATGCTGGCGGGGAGTCTGCTGACCGCCGCGCTGCTGGTGTTCGTCGACGTGATGAAGGAGCTTCCCGCGACGTTCGCGCTGCGACCGTTCAACTACGATACGCTGGCGATCGAAGCGTACAACCTCACCAAGGACGAGCGGCTCGCGGAAGCCGCCGTTCCGGCGCTGGTCATCGTTGCGGTCGGGCTCGTGCCGCTCTTCGTCGTGTCGCGCCAGCTCGCCCGCATGCGCAACGGCTGACGCTTTTCGTTCAGCCCACCAGCAGCGCGAGCCGCGCGAACTGCGCGAGCGCGTGATCGACGAAGCGCGGCGCCTGCACGGCGTCGAGTCCGTTGCCGGCGTCGGCCATCGCCCGCGCAAGCGCGGAGCGGTCCGTGGCGCCGTCGAGCCGCGCAAGGAGCGCACGAGCGTTCCGGTCCGGCAGGCGCACGCGGGCATGAAGCTGGTTGGTGACATGCTCCTGCGTGCCGGCCTGATGCCGTGCCAGCGCGCTCGCGCGCGGAAGTGCGCCCGCCGCGGCGACGACCGACGGCGGCTGCATGTGCAGCACGATGATGTTGGCGACAAATGCGTCGGTGAGGATGGCCTCGAGCGGTCGCGGCAACGCCGGCGCGAGCAGTGCCGCGACCGGCGTCGATACGGGCGCCGACTCCACCAGCGCATCGAGCAGCATGCGCACCGGGCCGCCGTCCGCGCCCGCCGGGTCGAGGCCGCGCGCGAGTTCGGCGATTTTTCCGGACTCCGCCGCGCGCAGCAGCGAGGGGTCGGCCGCGACGTGCATGCGCAAAAGACGCTGCGGCTTCAGGTCGCGACCCTGCAACGCGTCGGCGCGGCACAGAAGCGACTGCCGGAAGCGGCGCAGCCGGACGAAATCCAGGTGCTGCTCCCGGGCGAGCGGGTCGAGCGTGCCGAGAAACGCGCGCGCGTCCGGCTCGATTCCCGCGGCGCTCATCGTGTGGAGGTCTGCGTCGGCGAGATAGTCGAGGCCAAAGCGCCGGGCGTGCGCGACGAACGCATGAAACCAGACCGGATCGTTGGGCACCGCGAGGTCGTCGTGGCACAGCTCGCTGTCGCTTTTCTGCGCGATCGCGCGAAACGCCGTGCGCAGCGCGTCGTCGCCGTCGTACAGCGAGCGCGCTCCGTCGGCGACGACGCGGGCAAGGCGCCGTGCCGCGGCCAGGCGCTCGCGCGGGTCGGCAATGCCGTCGGTGCCGTAGTGCAGGACGTCCCACGCCGCCTGGCGCACCCGGGCGCCCGGCAGCGCGTTGTAGCTGACGAACATCACGCCCTTGGGTGCGAGCCGGTCCTGCGCGAGCGCGAAGAGCGCATCGCGTACCGGCGGGGGCACCCACGAATAGACGCCGTGCGCGACGAGGTAGTCGAAGCTGCCGAGCGACGGCGACAGCGCCGCGAGGTCGCCGTGGACGAGCGTGACGTTGGAAAGTGCGAGCGCGTCGATGGTGCGCTGTCCTGCCGCGATCGCCAGTGCCGACAGATCGCAACCGACGAAATGCGCGCCGGGCAGCGCCGCGGCCATGGGAATCAGGTTGGCGCCGTCGCTGCATCCGACTTCGAGCACACGCGCCTGCGCGACAGGCGCCGGCTCGAGCCCCAGGAACGCCGCCACCGTGGCCAGGCGATCGGGTGTGGTGAGCGGGTGCGGAACCGCGGCGTAGGGAATCGCGTCGTAGCGCTCTGCGAGCGCCGCGTTGGAGGTGTCGAGGCTCAATGGGAACGGCGCAGGGGCGTCGACTCCCTGCGCCACCCTCCATGATACAAGCCGGGGCCGCCGTGCCCGGCGCGCCGCGGCGATTTGCGGCGCTACTTGTAGCCGGCGCGATCCGCCAGCATCTGGGCGACCGGCTGGTTGCGGCCGAGCTGCGCGACGTTGATCGCGTCGGGCTTGAACTTGCCGAGCGAGGCGAGCGCGGGATTGTCGAACTTGACGCCCGGCACCACCGGCCATTCGTTGTTGCCGTCGGCGAAATAGGCCTGCGCGGAGTCGCTGGCCAGATATTCGAGGAACCTGATCGCGTAGGCCCGGTGCGGCGCACTCCTGAGCACGCCGCCGCCCGAGATGTTCATCGACACGCCGCGGTTGTCCTGGTTGGGCCACAGCACCGCAACCTTGTCGACGATCGCCTTGTCCTCGGGCTTGGCGGAGCGCAGCAGGCGCACGTAGTAATACTGGTTCGACAGCGCGATGGCGCACTCGCCCGCCGCGACCGCCTTCAGCTGGTCGGTGTCGCCGCCTTTCGGGGCGCGCGCGAGGTTGGCGGTGAGTCCCTGCACCCATTGCTCGGCCTTCGCTTCGCCGAGGTGCGCGACCATGCCGGCCATCAGCGACAGCTGATACGGGTGGCTGCTCGAGCGCACGCAGATCCTGCCTTTCCATTTCGGATCGGCGAGATCTTCGTAGTTGCGGATCGCGTCCGCCTTGACGATGTTCCTGTTGTAGGCGATGAGGCGTGCGCGCGACGAGAAGCCGAACCATTTGTCCGCGGGGTCGCGGTAGGCGGCGGGAATGCGCGAATCGAGCACGGACGACTTGACCGGCGCGAAGAGGTCGGCCTGGTCGGCCTTCCAGATGCGGCCGATGTCGACGGTGATGAAGACATCAGCAGGGCCGTTCGCACCCTCGGCCTTGATCCGCTCGAACAGCGCGTCCTCGCCGCCTTCGATGCGATTGATCCTGATGCCCGTCAGGCGCGTGAAGTCGGTGTAGAGCGCTTCGTCGGTCGCGTAGTGACGCGCGGTGTACAGGTTCAGCACCTGTTCCTGCGCCACGGCGCATATCGGCTGGAGGAGCGCAAGCGCGAGCGCTGCGGTGCAGAGCGAGACGAGGCGGTTCATCGAGGTGTCGGGCCGAAAGAGGAGAGAGCGGCATGCTAACAAGAATCATTCTCGTTAGCAATTGGGCTCAGCGCGGCCGCTGCGCGAGGTCGACGTCGATGTACTGCCACCACTGCGAGCGGATCGGATGCGGCACGTACGTGCCGATCCAGCGGTGCCTTACGCTGTCCTCCAGCACGTGATAGGTCATCCGCCACGGCGCGTAGGCCAGCACCAGCTCGGTCATCCGGTCGAAGATCCTGGTTCGCGCCGGCGAGTCGGGTAGCGCCTTCGCCTGGTCGTACAGCCGGTTGAACTCCGGCAGGTCGAAATTCGCGTTGTTCTCCTGCCCGGCGTTCGGCCCGTACAGGAGCTGCATGAAATTCTCGCCGTCGGGATAGTCGGCGTTCCAACCGTCGCCGCGCATCGGGATCTTCCCGAGGCGCGCCATCTTGCGCAGCTCCGGCACGCGGTCCTTCTTGAACTCGATCCTGAGGCCGATTGCCTCCATGTTCTTCTTCCACAGTTCGTCGCCGGTCC
>JBDSLT010000101.1:0-7485 GCA_039916265.1 Casimicrobiaceae bacterium
AGCGGCTCACGAAGGTTGCCGGCGGCGTCGGCTTGCGAAAAAACGGCACACGGCGGCTCCACAGCCGCAGCGCCTGCCAGTGGATTCGCGCGATCACGCCGAAGGTCATCAGCGGCATGCCGAAGAATGCGGCGCGCAGCCCGGCTGGCGTCAGCGGTTGCAGCCGTCCCGAGACGCTGGTCCGGATCAGCAACCCGTCGGCATCGTGGTGGTCGATGCGCGCGATCGTCCTCGTCGGTTCTCTACGCGCTGACTCCGCGAGCGGATGCATTCCGGCGTGCAGGAAGCGGAAGCGGTAGCTGCCGTCGACCGCGCAGAACGGGGAGACGTGGAACACCTTCGCCGTCGCGAATTCAGTGCCGAAGTGCAGCTCCGGGCCGCACAGCAGGTAGCAGTGGCGCTCGCCGAAGGTGTTGTTGACCTCCACCACGACCGCCGCCAGGCTGCCGTCGGCGCGATGGCAGTACCAGAAGCTCACCGGCTTGAACGCATAGCCGAGCACGCGCGGGTAGCAGTGCAGCCAGACTTCCCCGGTGGCATCGCCGATGCCCTCGCGCTGCAGCAAGTCGTCGAGCCAGGCCAAGCTGTCGTCCCGGCCATCGCCATGGTCGACGTCGTGAAAGCTGACGAGCGCGAACCGGTTGCGTGCGAGCGCGGCGGCTGGAGCGGCTCTCAGCGTGCGCATCGGCAGCATCAGGAAGTACGTCGGGTAGGCGAACTGGTTCGGCGCCGGACGCAGGCGGCTGTGCCGGACCTCGCCGATGCCGAGCAACGGACGAGCGGGGAGGCGGATGGGGCTGCTCACGCGGCCCTCCGCGCAGTGCTGGAATCCTCGTCGGCCACCAGGAGACGCGCCTCCAGCGAGGCGCAAACCGACAGTGCCGAGCTCAACCCATCTTCATGGAAGCCGTAGCGTGTCCAGGCGCCGCAATACCAGGTGTGACCGATGCCCTGCAGCTCGGGGATGCGCGCCTGCGCGGCGACGGCGGCGGTGTCGAACACCGGGTGGGCATAGTCGTATTCGCCGTGAACGCGGCGCGCCGCCGGCTCGCGCAGCGGATTCAGCGAGACGATCACCGGCTGGGCGAACGGCAGCGGTTGGAGGCGGTCGATCAGGTAGTGCAGGCAGACGCTCCCGGCCTCCGCGGTGGCTTCAACCGGCGCTGGACCTCCGAGAACTGCAGGCGTGTCTCCGCGCTCGTAGTTCCAAGCCGCCCAGGCCTTGCGCCGACGTGGCAGCACAGCGGTGTCGGTGTGCAGCACGGCGCGATTTCGGTGGTAGTGGATCGCCCCGAGGACATCGCGCTCGGCCGTCGTCGGGTCGGCGAGCAGGGCCAGCGACTGGTCGCTGTGGCAGGCCATCACCACGGCGTCGAAGCGTTCGCTGCCATGGTCGGTCGCGATCAGCACCCCGCTGCCGGCGCCGAGGCGGCGCACGCCCCGCACCGGCGTGCGCAAGCGCGCGTCGGGAATCGACTGGAGCATGCGCTCGACGTAGCGCCTGGCGCCGCCCTTGACCGTGTACCACTGCGGGCGATCGGTGACCTGCAGCAAGCCGTGGTTGTGGCAGAAGCGGATCAGCGTGGCGATCGGGAAGCGCAGCATCTGCGCCGCGGGACACGACCAGATGCAGCCGATCATCGGCAGGAAATACCAGTCGCGGAACGCCGCCGAGAACCGCTGCGACTCGAGGAAAGCGCCGATGGGCTGGTCTCCGGGCGGCGCGTCGGCGGCTCCGCTGGCGATCCGCGTGGCGATGCGATTGAAGCGCGCGATGTCGGCGAGCATTCGCCAGAAGCGCGGGTCGAGCGCGTTGCCGCGCTGCGCGAAGACGCCGTCGAGGCTCGCGCCGCTCCATTCGAGGTCTGCGTCCGGCACCTGGACCGAGAACGACATGTCGGACTTCGCCAGCTCGACGCCGAGTTCGCCGAAGAGGCGCAGCAGGTTCGGATAGGTGCGTTCGTTGAGGACGAGAAAGCCGGTGTCGACGCCGTGGGTGACGCCGTCGAGCGTGAGGTCGACGGTGTGGGTGTGGCCGCCGAAATAGTCGCCGGCTTCGAACAGCGTTACGCGGGCGCTGTCGCGCAACTGATGGGCCACGCCGAGCCCGGCGATGCCCGACCCCACCACGGCAACCCGATGTGTCGGTTGCGCGCTCATGTGGGGCGCGACGGGAACGGCGTCAGCGGGCGGGGGCCGCCGCGCTGGGCGGCCCCCGAAGGGAAGAACGTCGCGAAGCGCCCCCGAAGGAAGGAGGGAGGGAGGGAGGAGGAGGAGAACCCCCCGAGGATTTCAGCCGGCATCGCCGGCCGGCTTCGCGACTGGAACCGATTCGACAACAACGCATGGCAAGCCGTGCGTCCGGCCCTTCGGGCCTTGCCATCGCTCTCGCGCGGCATGGCGGATGAGACACCGCCGGGGATCGAGAGTTCCATCGCTTTGCACTCCTGTGGGAGATCGCCGACGCCCCCGGCGTGGCATCGATCGGGACATGATTTATACTGCTCAGTATTAAATATAACTGATGAGTTCAAGTCTGCTGTCGATGTCCCTTCGGGATCTCGGTCTTGCGCATCTGCAGGGGGCGCTGGAGCGTAGAGGGGGGCGCTGCAGCAGGCCGTCTACACTGCCGCAAACCCGAAGGACTTCGATGATCTATCCCGAACTTTTCAAGCAGCTCGAGGCCGTGCGCTGGAACATGGACCACGACATTCCGTGGGACCAGTTCGATGCCAGCCGGCTCACCGAGGAGCAGGCTCAGACGGTCAAGATGAACGCCATCACGGAGTGGGCGGCGCTGCCGGCCACCGAGATGTTCCTGCGCGACAACCGGCACGACAGCGACTTCTGCGCTTTCATGTCGATCTGGTTCTTCGAGGAGCAGAAGCACGCGCTGGCGCTGATCGAATACCTGCGCCGCTTCCACCCCGCGCTCATGCCCACCGAGGACGAGCTGCACGCCGTGCGCTTCGAGTTCGATCCCGCGCCGCCGCATGAGACGCTGATGATGCATTTTTGCGGCGAGATCCGCCTGAACCACTGGTATCGCCGCGCCGCACAGTGGCACACCGAGCCGGTCATCCGCAGGATCTACGAGCTGATCTCGCGCGACGAGGCGCGGCACGGCGGCGCATACCTGCGCTTCATGCGCCGCGCGATCGAGCGCTGCGGCGACGACGCGAAGCGCGCCTTCGCCAAGATAGGCGTGCTGATGGCGAGCGCGCGGCGCGCGGGCAAGCCGCTGCATCCGACGAACCTGCACGTCAATCGCGGCCTCTTCCCGCGCGACACCGTGCAAAGCCGCGTGCCCGATCCCGTGTGGCTCGAGCGCTGGCTCGACTCCCAGATCCGCTTCGATCGCGAATGCGAGTCGCGCGTGATCGAGATGATCCTGCACAACCTGTCGTCGCTGTTCGGCCGCAGCTTCGAGACCGTCCACGACCTCAACCGCTTCCGCAAGTCGCTCGCGCCGCAGGGCGTCCCGGCGTAAATCGCGGCGCGGCGCGCGCGGTACCATCGCGCCGATGTGGACCGCGGTGACCTTATGGGCGCTGTCGATCGGCGGCGTCGCACTGTATGCCGCGTGGGCGCTGCCCGCGCTTGCGCGCGGCGTCTCGGCGTGGTGGGTGGCGGTCGGCGCGCTCGCCATCTACTTCGCGCTCGTCGCGATGCTCATGGTCCCCTACTTCGCGATCGCCTGGATTCGCCGCTCGGAGCGCCCCCCCGCCGTGCGCATCGGCGTGCGCGCGATGCTGCGGCTCGTGTGGCGCGAGTACCGCGCCCTCGCCGGCGCGGCAAAGCGGATGATGTTCTACCGGCTCGTCATAAAGTCACCCGCGCGCGCACCCGCCGCGCTGCCCGTGCTGCTGGTGCACGGCGTACTGTGCAACGCGGGCGTGTGGGAGGGCTTCGCGCGGTACCTGCGCAAGCGCAACGCGGGGCCGGTCTACACGATCTCCTACGGTCCGCCGCTCGCGTCGATCGAGACCTTCGCCGACCAGCTCGCGCGGCGCGTCGACACCGTTCTCGCGGCAACGGGCGCACGGCAGCTGCTGATCGTTTCGCACAGCATGGGCGGGCTCGTGACCCTCGCGTACTGCCGCAAGTACGGCGCCGCGAAGATCCGCCGCGCGATTGCGCTGGCGGCGCCGTATCGCGGCAGCGTGCACGCGTGGATGATGTTCGGCGCGTGCCTCGCGCAGCTGCGTCCCGGCAACGCCTGGCTCGATGCGCTGCACGCGGGCGACTACGCGCGCCCGCCGATCACGTCGATCTGGTCGTGGCACGACTCGATGGTCGCGCCGCAGCTCTCGTCACGCCTTCCCGGCGCCGACAACGTCGAGCTCGTGGGCGTCGGCCACAACGCGATCCTCGCCGACGCCGACGCGCGCGCGCACGCGTTCGCCGCGATCACCGCGGAGCGTGCACGCGCGGTTACCAGTGAATCCCCTGCGTGAGCTGCGCAAACGCCATCTGCTCGGCGGACAACGGCTGCGCCTCGCCGCCCTTCTTTCCCGCCGCGGCGGACGAATCGGGGAACATGTTGAACGCCGTGTTGAGCAGCACCTGCGTGACCTTGGGTGCGATCGCGTGGCACACCGCGCCGAAGATCCCGAGCCGCGTCGCGATGCGCACCGGCCGGTGGACGATCGCCTCGACTACCAGGCCCGCGGCTTCCTCGGGCGAAAGCGTCGGCACGTTCTCGTAGATCTTGGTGGGTGCGATCATCGGCGTCCTCACCAGCGGCATGTTGATGTTGGTGAAGTGGATGCCCTTGTCGATCACCTCCGACGCCGCGCATTCCGAGAACGCGTCGAGCGCGGACTTCGACGCGACGTAGGCCGAGAAGCGCGGCGCGCGCGACAGCACGCCGATCGAGCTGATGTTGATGATGTGGCCGAGCTTCTGCTCGGCCATCTTCGGCATGAACGCGAGGATGAGCCGCACCGGCCCGAAATAGTTAAGCTGCATCGTCCGCTCGAAATCGTGGAAGCGATCGATCGAATTGAGGACTGCGCGGCGAATCGAGCGGCCGGCGTTGTTGACGAGGAAATCGACCACTTTGTGCTCGGCGAGGATCTTCTTCGCCAGCGTGTCGATCGCGTTCATGTCGGCGAGATCGCAGGAATAGGCGAAACACTGCCCGCCCGCGGCGGCAATGTCCTTGCGCGTCGCCTCGAGCTTTTCCGGATCGCGCGCGACGATGATCACCTTCGCGCCGCCTTCGGCGAGCTTTTTCGCCGTCGCCTGTCCGATCCCCGACGACCCGCCCGTCACGACGACGACCTTGTCGCGCACGCGCCCGGCGAGCGAGCGGTCGATGAAAAGGTCGGGGTCGAGGTGGCGCTCCCAGTAGTCCCACAGGCGCCAGGCGTACGCGTCGAGCTTGGGCACCTCGATGCCCGAGCCCTTCAGCGCCTTCGCGGCCTCGCGGTTGTCATAGCGCGTCGGCCAGTTGACGAACTGGAACACGTCGCGCGGGATGCCGAGGTCGCTCAGCACGACGCGGATGGCGCGCTTGACCGGCGCCAGCGAGCCGATGCCATAGAGGATCGGCGCGGGGATGAAGCCGAACATCTTGGCGTTGACGCGCAGCGTCATCTGTGGCGCGTGTGCAGCGCGGGCGAAGATGTTCAGCACTTCGCCGATCCGGTAGGGATGCGGGTCGGTCAGGTGGAAGCACTTGCCGTCGAGGCCCTTCTTGTGCGCGATAAAATCGAGCGCGTTGGCGACGAAGTCGACGGGCACGATGTTGATACGCCCGCCCTCGATGCCGATCGCCGGCATCCACGAAGGCACCAGCTCGCGGAACTTCTGGATCGTCTTGAAGAAGTAGTACGGACCGTCGATCTTGTCGATGTAGCCGGTCTTGGAGTCGCCGACGACGAAGCCGGGCCGGTAGATGCGAAACGGTCGCTTGCATTCGTTGCGCACCAGTGCTTCCGAGTCGTGCTTGGTCTTGAAGTAGGGATGGTCGAGGTCCTCCGCCTCGTCGAACATGTCCTCGCGGAACACGCCGTCGTAGAGGCCTGCCGCGGCGATGGAGCTGACGTGATGGAAGCAGCCCGCCGCGATCGCGTCCGCGAACTGGAGCGCGTGGCGCGTGCCGTCGACGTTGGCCTGCTCCTGCTCTTCGGCCGATGCCTTCAGGTCGTAGACCGCCGCGAGGTGGAAGAAGTGATCGATCCTGCCCTTGAGCTTTTTCGCGTCGGCGTCCGCGATACCCAGGTTCTTCCTGGAGAGATCGCCGACCACGGCGACGACCCGCTTGTCGTCCACACCCCAGTAGCCACGCAGCTCGTCCAGCTTTTTCATCGAGCCCTTGCGCACCAGCACGTGAACCGGCTTGCCACGCTTCAGCAGGTTGGCGACGACGAAGCGTCCGATGAAACCGGTTGCGCCGGTGACGAAGTAAGCCATTGGATTTCCTCCTCGTATGAGCGCCGCTTCTGTCCGGCACGCGTAGGCTGCGATTGCGCGGATGGGGAGCCTTTACGCCGATCCGTCGACGGACCTCGAGCGTCGCGCCGATTGTAACCCTTCGACGCCGTGCGAATGCCGTGGCGCGGCGCCGCGAATTTAGTGTGCATGCTCTAAACTAACGCGCCTAGAATCGACGTCGCGACGCAGCACGCGACGCCCGGGCGACGCGAATCCAACCGAGGGGAAGACCCGATGCTCAAGAAAATGAAGGCCGGATCCGCGGCGCCGTCCGCCGCCGGCCACAAGGACGCTTCGCAATCCGTGCTCGAATCGTCGCGCCAGATCTGGCTCGCGGGGCTCGGCGCGTTCTCGCGCGCGCAAGCCGAGGGGATGAAAGTGTTCGAGTCGCTCGTCAAGCAGGGCGAGGCGCTCGAATCGCGGACCAAGAAGGCAGCCGTCGATACCGCGACTGCGGCGGGCGGCGCCGCCAAGGCGCGCGCCAAAGAGATGCAGGCGATGGCGGGCGGCACGTGGGACAAGCTCGAGCAGGTGTTCGAGGATCGCGTGGCACGCGCGCTCGCGAAGCTCGGCGTCTACACGCAAAACGACGTCGAGCGTCTGGCCGAGCGCGTCGACGCGCTCTCCGACGCGGTCAACGAGCTGATCAAGGCGACGGGCGTTACGCCGAAGCGCGCAGTCACGACCGCGCGCAAGACGGCGAAGCGCACCGCGCGCACCGCCTCCAAGGTGGCCCGGGCCGCGCTGAAGTAGACCGTCATTGCCTGTTCGAACGGCGCGGCAGGCGGTTTCGACTGTCAAACGATGCGCCGCGTCCGCCTGTTCATCGCGACGAGCCTCGACGGCTATATCTGCGGCCGCGACGATGACCTCGGCTGGCGGTTCGACGACGGCGACTACGGTTACGCGGCGTTCTGCGCCGGCATCGACACGGTGCTCGTCGGCCGCCGCACCTACGACGTCGCCTGCGCGTTTCCGCAATGGCCGTACGCGGGACGCAACGTCGTCGTGTTCACGCGTGCCGGCGCGCGCATCGCGTCACCG
>JBDSLT010000102.1:0-8681 GCA_039916265.1 Casimicrobiaceae bacterium
GCGCGGCTCGCCACCACCAACGCATCCGACCCGGAGATCGCGAGCCTGCGCACGATGTTCGGCGAGTTCGCGACGACGACGCCCGCCGAGCACATCGAAGAGTACTCGGACGCGAACATCGCGTTCCATCAGGCGATCATCCGGCTGTCGGGCTCACACCTGATGGGCACGACGGTCGAGAACCTGTTCCTGCACGTCCGCGCGATCCGCCGGATGACCATCTCGCAGAGCGACCGCGCGGCGCGCTCGATCGTCGACCACATGCGGATCATCGAGGCGCTGGAGAAGCGCGACACCGAGCTCGCCGAACGTCTCGTGCGGCAGCATTCGCTCGACCTCGCCGCGTACGTCGAGAAGCATTGCGATTTCCTCGAGTGAGTCTTTCCCATGAGTGAGCCGGTTCTGGTCGACATCTCGCGGCTGTCGGGGGCGCGCAAGCCGCGCGGCGTTCCGAAGGGGCGCGCCGTCGACCCGCGCGCGCTCGAAGAAGTTCGCGCGCTGCTCGGCGAAGCGCCGCGGCGTCGCGACCTGTTGATCGAGCACCTCCATCGCATCCAGGATGCCCGCGGCTGCCTGTCGGCAGCGCACCTCAACGCGCTCGCGCAGGAGATGCGCCTGGCGCAGACCGAGGTCTACGAAGTGGCGACGTTCTATCACCACTTCGACGTCGTCAAGGAAGGCGAGCCGCCGCCGCCTCCGATCACCGTGCGCGTGTGCGAAACGCTGTCGTGCCAGATGGCCGGCGCGGCAGCGTTGCGAGCTTCGCTGACATCGCTCGACCCGCGGCAAGTGCGCGTCATCGGGGCGCCGTGCATCGGCCGCTGCGAGCATGCGCCGGCCGCCGTCGTGGGCCGCCACACCGTCGACGGCGCCACGCCGCAGAAGATCGAGGACGCGCTGAGCGCAGGGCGCACCGAGGCCGTCGCCGGCGGCTATAGCGACCTCGCCGCGTATCGCGCGGGTGGCGGCTATCGCACGCTCGCCGCATGCATCTCCGGCGAGCGCAGCGCCGACAGCGTGATCGCGGCGCTCGAATCGTCGTCGCTGCGCGGGTTGGGTGGCGCCGGCTTTCCCGCCGGCCGCAAGTGGAAGATCGTGCGCGCGGAGGCCGCGCCGCGGCTGATGGCGATCAACATCGACGAAGGCGAGCCCGGAACGTTCAAGGATCGCTACTACCTCGAACGCGATCCGCATCGCTTTCTCGAAGGCATGCTGATCGCCGCGTGGGCCGTCGGCATCGACGGCATCTACATCTACCTGCGCGACGAATACGCGGCATGCCGCGCGATCCTGGCGTGCGAGCTCGAGGCGCTCGCTGCCGACCCGCCCTGCACGCTGCCCGCAATCGAGCTGCGCCGCGGCGCCGGCGCGTACATCTGCGGCGAGGAGTCGGCGATGATCGAGTCGATCGAAGGCAAGCGCGGAATGCCGCGGCTGCGCCCGCCGTACGTCGCACAGGTCGGCCTCTTCGGGCGCCCGACGCTCGAGCACAACATGGAAACGCTGCACTGGGTCCGCGACATCCTGGAGAAGGGCCCCGAGTGGTTCGCGGGCCAGGGCCGCCACGGCCGCAAGGGACTGCGCTCGTTCTCGGTATCGGGGCGCGTGAAGACGCCCGGCGTGCATCTGGCGCCGGCCGGAATCACCGCGCGCGAGTTGATCGACGAGCATTGTGGCGGCATGCTGGAGGGCCACACTTTTTATGGCTACCTTCCGGGCGGCGCGTCGGGCGGCATCCTGCCCGCGTCGCTGGCGGACGTACCGCTCGATTTCGACACGTTGCAGCCGCACGGCTGCTTCATCGGCTCCGCCGCCGTCGTCATCCTGTCGCAGCACGATCGCGCGCGGGATGCCGCGGTGAATCTGATGAAATTCTTCGCCGAGGAATCGTGCGGGCAGTGCACGCCCTGCCGCGTCGGCACGGTCAAGGCGGTCGCGCTGATGGAGCACGCCACATGGGACCAGCCACTGCTCGCCGAGCTTTCGCAGGCGATGGCCGACGCCTCGATCTGCGGGCTCGGGCAGGCAGCGCCTAATCCGATCAGCTGCGTCGTCCGATATTTCCCCCAGGAACTGGCTTGAAACAATGAACGCGCCCCTCGAACATGGTCTTGCGCAGGAACTCGTGACTTTCCGCCTGAACGGCGCCGACGTCACCGCGATGCCGGGCGAGACGATCCTCGAGACCGCCGACCGGCTCGGCGTCGAGATCCCGCGCCTGTGCTATGCGCCCGGCATGCGCCCCGACGGCAACTGCCGCGCGTGCATGGTCGAGATCAAGGGCGAGCGCGTGCTCGCGGCGTCGTGCTGCCGCAAGCCTGCGCCGGACATGGACGTGCGAAGCGACAGCGACCGGGCGCAGCACGCGCAGAAGATGATCGTCGAGCTGCTCGCCTGCGACGTGCCGGAGCGCGTGTACAAGCCCGACTCCGAGCTCGCGCTGTGGAAAGCGAAGCTCGGGTTGGGCAAGCCGCGCTTCGCGCCGCGCGCGCAGCCGGCGACAGACGTCTCGCATCCTGCGATGGCGGTCAACCTCGACGCCTGCATCCAGTGCACGCGCTGCGTGCGGGCGTGCCGCGAGGTGCAGGTCAACGACGTCATCGGCTACGCGTTCCGCGGCGCGCACTCCGCCATCGTGTTCGATATGGGCGACCCGATGGGTGCGTCCACGTGCGTGGCCTGCGGCGAATGCGTGCAGGCGTGCCCGACCGGCGCGCTCGCGCCGGCGAAGGACGCGTACCTGACGCCGGTCGATCGCAAGGTGGCGTCGGTCTGTCCGTATTGCGGCGTCGGCTGCCAGCTCACCTACCACGTGCACGACGACCGGATCGTGCGCGTCGAGGGCCGCGACGGACCGGCGAACCACGAGCGGCTGTGCGTCAAGGGCCGCTTCGGCTTCGATTATGTCGCGCATCCGCACCGGCTCACCCGGCCGCTGATCCGCAAGGCCGGCGCGCCAAAATCCGCCGACTTCACGATGGACCCGGCCGACTGGTCGCCGGTGTTTCGCGAAGCGACGTGGGAAGAGGCGCTGACCCTCGCCGGGGGCACGCTGGCGCGTATCCGCGACACGCGCGGACCCGACGCGCTGGCGGGCTTCGGCTCGGCGAAGGGGTCGAACGAGGAGGCCTACCTCTTCCAGAAGCTGGTGCGCACGGGTTTCGGGACGAACAATGTCGATCACTGCACGCGGCTGTGCCACGCGTCGTCGGTGGCCGCGCTGCTCGAAGGCATCGGCTCGGGCGCCGTGTCGAACCCGGTGATGGACGTGACCAAGGCGGAGGTCGTGCTGCTGATCGGCGCCAACCCGGTCGTCAACCATCCGGTGGCGGCGACGTGGATCAAGAACGCGGTGAAGAACGGCACGACGCTGATCCTCGCGGACCCCCGGCGCTCCGAGCTCGCGCGGCACGCTTCGCACTACCTGCAGTTCAAGCCCGACACCGACGTCGCGCTGCTGAACGCGATGATGCATACGATCATCGAGGAAGGGCTCGCAGCGACGTCGTTCATCGCGGATCGCACGAGCGGTTACGACGCGCTCGCCGCGAACGTCGCGAAATACAGCCCCGAGGCGATGGCACCCGTTTGCGGCGTGCCCGCGCAGACGATCCGCGAAGTCGCGCGCCTGTTCGCGACCTCGCGCGGCTCGATGATCCTGTGGGGCATGGGCATATCGCAGCACATCCACGGCACCGACAACGCGCGCTGCCTGATCGCGCTGACGATGCTGACCGGCCAGGTGGGCCGGACGGGCACCGGACTGCATCCGCTGCGCGGGCAGAACAACGTGCAGGGCGCCTCGGACGCGGGTCTCATCCCCATGATGCTGCCCGACTACCAGCGCGTGGACAACGAGGGCGCGCACCAGCGCTTCGAGGCGCTGTGGGGCGTCAAACTGGCGCGCCAACCCGGACTCACCGTCGTCGAGATCATGGACGCCGTGCATCGCGGCGAGATTCGCGGCATGTACGTCATGGGCGAGAACCCGGCGATGTCGGATCCCGACGCCGGCCACGCGCGCCAGGCATTGGCGGCGCTCGAGATGCTGGTCGTGCAGGACATCTTCCTCACCGAGACGGCCTATCTCGCGGACGTGATCCTGCCGGCGTCGGCGTTCCCGGAAAAAACCGGAACGTTCACCAACACCGATCGTCTCGTCCAGCTCGGACGACAGGCGCTGCCGCTGCCCGGCGACGCGCGCCGCGACCTCGACATCATCGTCGCGATGGCGCGCGAGCTTGGGCTCGACTGGACCTACTCGCACCCGCGTGAAGTGTTCGACGAGATGCGCCAGGCGATGCCGTCGATCGCGGGCATCACCTGGGACCGGCTCGAGCGCGAGCACGCGGTGACGTACCCGTGCGAAAACGAGGGCGACCCGGGCACCCCGGTCGTTTTCGTCGAGGCCTTTCCAACCGCCACCGGCAAGGCGAAGCTCGTGCCGGCGGCGATCATTCCCGCGGCGGAACAGCCCGACACGCGCTATCCGTTCGTATTGATCACCGGCCGTCAGCTCGAGCACTGGCACACGGGCAGCATGACCCGCCGCACCGCGGTGCTCGACGCGATCGAGCCGGGGCCGGTGGCTTCGATGAATTCGGCCGACCTCGAGGCCCTTGGCGTCGAGCCGGGCGGCGTCGTCACCGTGGCGTCGCGGCGCGGCAGCATCGCGCTATACGCGCGCGCCGACGACGGCACGCCGCAAGGGGCGATCTTCATTCCGTTCTGCTACTACGAGGCGGCGGCGAACCTGCTCACCAATCCCGCGCTAGACCCGTTCGGGAAGATCCCCGAGTTCAAGTACTGCGCGGTCAGCATCGCCGCCGGCGGCGCGGCAAGCACGCTGTTCGGCTACGGCGGCAACTGACGACAAATCGGCGATCGCACCCTGTGCAGTGCGACGGGGCGAGCGCCCCGCAGCTTCTTCTCAGGGCGCCCGCGACGCGAGCTTGTCGATGATCTTCCATTGCGCCGGCGTTACCGGCGTGATCGAAAGCCGGTTGCCCTTGCGCAGCGTCACCAGGTCTTCGAGCCCCGGTGTCGCGTGCAGCTCGGCGAGCTGCACGAGGCGCGTTTTTTTCACGAGCTTCACGTCCACGTGCATCCAGCGCGGCGCGGCGCGCGTCGCCTTGGCGTCGTAGTACGAGCTCTTGGGATCGAATTGCGTCGTGTCCGGTAAGCGGCACGCGACACCTCCACGACGCCGGCGATGCCCGGCTCGGGACAGCTCGAATGGTAGAAAAAAGCGCGGTCGCGGACCGTCATGCCATCGCGCATGTAATTGCGCGCCTGGTAGTTGCGCACGCCGAACCAGGGGGTCGTCTGGTTCTTTGCGCGCACGAGGGCGTCGATCGAGAACTCGTCGGGCTCCGACTTCATCAGCCAGTAGTGCACGCCCGCCTCGTCTCCAATCGACGAAAAGAAGGGTCCCCCGCCTGTGCCGTGCCCGCCGTCATCCTGAACCTCGGTTCAAGAATGGTCGCCCGCCGGAGCCATCAGGCGCTTCCGCGTAGGAGCGCACACCGGCTCGCATAGGGCAAAGGCAACCTCGCTACGAGAGCATTGGTTCAAAGAGTGTATGGCGGACTCGAACACCGCAGGGGATAGTAACGGCACGCTTACAACCTAGAACAACTTTTCCTGTCCGGCGAGCGTCTGCTCGATCGCCGACTGCATCGCCTGGATTCTACGCCGCGCCGCTTCACCGTCAACCGCACCGGACGCGCCGCCGACGCGCGGCAACCGACGCTCGCGCAGCAGGTCGTTCGCGATGTTGAGTGCCGCCATGACGGCGATGCGATCGACGCCCGTCACCTTGCCGCGGTCGCGGATCTCGCGCATCTGCTTGTCGAGGTAGACGACCGCCTCGTTCAACGCGTCCTCCTCGCCTTCGGCGCATGCGACCTTGTAGACGCGGCCGAGAAGGTTGACGTCGGTGGTCGCCGCGCCGGGCGGCGGAGCTTTCGGTGGGCTCATCGGGGTCGCTGGCGTGGATCGTTCATTCCGCGGGAATGCGCGCAAGCAGCGCGTCCAGCCGCGCGCCCGCCTGTTGCACGCGATGCGCGAGCTCGCGGTTGCGCTGGTGCGCCTGCGCGAGCTCGTTGCGCAGCGCTTCGTTCGCCGCGCGCAGCGCCCGCGTGTGCGCGAGCAGCGTGGCGAGCCGGTGTTCGAGTGCGGCGAGTTCGTTGTCCATGGTCGCAAAGCGGGCTGGCGCCCACTATAGGGGCGCGCCGCGCGGCGCGTCAACCGAGCTGTCGGGCGTCAGTTGTCCGTCGCGAGCGCGTCGTAGCGCACCTCGACGATCTCGAGCTCGTCGGCGCCGGCCGGCGTGCGCACCGTCACCGTGTCGCCCTCGCGTGCCTTGATGAGCGCGCGCGCCATCGGCGACACCCAGCTGACGTAGCCGCGCGCCGTGTCGATCTCGTCGACGCCCACGATGCTGAGCGTGCGCCGGGCACCCGCGGCGTCGCGTACGACCACCGTCGCGCCGAAGAACACCTGGTCGGCCGCGTCATCGTCGCGGCGTGCCGCAGGATCGACGACCTCGGCGATATCGAGCCGGCGGATCAGGAAGCGGATGCGCCGGTCGATTTCGCGCAGGCGCTTCTTGCCGTAGATGTAGTCGCCGTTCTCGGAGCGATCGCCGTTGCCCGCGGCCCAAGCGACCGTCCCCACCAGCGCCGGGCGTTCGCGGGAAACCAGTTCGTCGAGCTCGCGCCGCAGCCGCGCGAAACCGCCCGGCGTCATGTAGTTGCGGCTGCCGGCGGGCAGCGGCACGCCGGGATCGACGCCGATGTCTTCGTCGACCTCGGTTTCTTCGCTGGTGAATGCCTTGCTCATCGCCTGCCGGGCTTCCATTCCAAGTTTGAGCGATCGATTATAGGCACGGACGGCGCCGGCGCGTTCCATCGCTGCCCGCTGCGCCCTGTCGCTTGGTCGCACCTGGGACCGCGGGAAGGCGGACGCACACCGCGAGCGCTGCTATAATTTCAGGTCTTTCAGAGACTTGGTCAGTCGTCGAGCGCTGCCGCCAGAATCAGGTCGACGACTTGTCCGGAACTCGGGTGACCCGCAAGCTCTATATCCGCACGTTCGGCTGCCAGATGAACGAGTACGACTCGGATCGGATGGCCGACGTGCTCGCGCACTCGGACGGCCTCGCGCTCACGGCCACGCCGGAAGACGCGGACGTCATCCTCTTCAATACCTGCTCGGTGCGCGAGAAAGCGCAGGAGCGCGTGTTCCACGATCTCGGCCGGGTGCGCGCGCTGAAGGCGCGGCGTCCCGATGTCCTGATCGGCGTCGGCGGCTGTGTCGCCTCCCAGGAAGGCGCGGCGATCGTGAAGCGCGCGCCCTACGTCGACATCGTGTTCGGCCCGCAGACGCTGCATCGGCTGCCCGCGCTCATTCGCGCGCGGCGCGAGACCGGCGCGCCGCAGGTCGACGTCAGCTTTCCCGAGATCGAGAAGTTCGACCACCTGCCGCCGGCGGCAGTCGAAGGCGCGGCGGCCTTCGTGTCGATCATGGAGGGCTGCAGCAAGTACTGCACGTTCTGCGTGGTTCCCTATACGCGCGGCGAGGAGTTCTCGCGCCCGTTCGACGACGTCCTGACGGACATTGCCGACCTTGCGGATCGAGGCGTGCGCGAGGTGACGCTGCTCGGCCAGAACGTCAACGCCTATCGCGGCCCCGCCAGCGGCGGCACGCTCGTCGATTTCGCGACGCTGATCGAGCACGTGGCGGAGGTGCCCGGCCTCGAGCGCATCCGCTACACGACGTCGCATCCCAAGGAAATGTCGGCGCGACTGATTGGCGTCTACGCGAGCGTCCCGAAGCTCGTGTCGCAGCTCCACCTGCCCGTGCAGTCGGGGGCCGATCGCGTGCTCGCCGCGATGAAACGCGGCTACACCGCGCTCGAATACAAATCGATCGTGCGCCGGCTGCGCGCCGCGCGGCCCGGTCTGTCGCTGTCCTCGGATTTCATCGTCGGCTTCCCCGGCGAGAACGACCGCGACTTCGACGCAACGCTGAAGCTGATCGACGACGTCGGCTTCGACGGCGCCTTCAGCTTCGCCTACAGCCCGCGGCCCGGCACGCCGGCCGCCGAGCTGCCCGAACAGGTGCCCGAGGACGTCAAGCAGGCGCGACTCCTGCGCCTGCAGGAAAAGATCGACACCCAGTATCGCGTGCAAAGCACGGCGATGGTGGGCCGCCGCGAGCGCGTGCTCGTCACCGGCCGCGCCGCCCGGGGCGCGGGCGAGCTCCAGGGCCGCACCGCCAATAATCGCGTCGTCAACTTCGCCGGGAGTCCCGCGCTCCTCCACCGCTACGTCGAGGTGGATATTGCCGCAGCGATGCCGCACTCGCTGCGCGGGACGCTCGTCGCAGCCGAACGGCGGGAACCGCAGGCCGGCGCGACGATCTGAGCGTAACGCCATCTAGGGAGACCCGTATGAATACCGACCGTTTCATTTGCAGCGCGCCCACCGTCGCGATCGCAGTCGCACTGGTCGTGTCCGGATGCGCGACGCTTCCCGCCGGCGGACATGCCAACGGCGCCAGGAGCGGCGAAACCGAGGCGATCGCCGCGGCGGCCGCCAGCGCCGCGACCGCAGCCGCCACGGCGCCGGCCCCGGCCCCGACCTCCAGCGCGCCGGGCGCCGCGCGGCCCCCGGGTG
>JBDSLT010000103.1:0-11819 GCA_039916265.1 Casimicrobiaceae bacterium
GTGGCGATGCTGTCGGCGCCGAGTTCCAGCGCATGGTCGAGGAACGCGCGAAACTTGATCTCGCTGTTGCACAGGACGTCCGGGTTGGGAGTGCGGCCGGCCTCGTACTCGCGCAGGAACTGCGCGAACACGCGCTCGCGGTACTGCGCCGCGAAATTGACCGCTTCGAGCTCGATGCCGATGACGTCGGCCACCGCCGCGGCGTCGACGAGGTCGGCGCGCGACGTGCAGTGCTCTTCGGTGTCGTCGTCCTCCCAGTTCTTCATGAACACGCCGACGACGTCGAGCCCCTGCTGCTTCAGGCACCACGCCGCCACCGCCGAATCGACGCCGCCCGACAGGCCGACGATCACGCGCTCGCGCCGCGCCATGGCGGCTAGAGCTCGGTCACGAACGCGAGCGGCCAGCGCCGCCCTGCGCGATAGTCGTCGATGCAGCGCATCACCAGAGGGCTGCGGTGCTCGTCGCGCCGCGCCGCGACCTCCTCGGGGGTGAGCCACACGGCGCGCAGGATGCCGACGTCCAGCGGACGCGCGGCGTCGTGGCGCATCGCGTCGCCGCAGAACGCAAAACGAATGAACGTGGCGCCGTTGTCGGACGCTTCCCAGCGGTACGCACCGACCAGCGCCGACAGCGTGATGTGCCAGCCGGTTTCCTCGAGCGTTTCGCGGATGGCGCCGGCGGGCAGCGTTTCCCCCGACTCGAGATGGCCCGCGGGCTGATTGAGGCGCGGACCGCGGCGCGTCTCCTCCTCGACCAGCAGGAAGCGCCCTTCGCGCTCGACGATCGACGCGACGGTCAAGGCGGGACGCGGGGTTTCGATTTCTCTCATGGCCGCAAAGCAAAAAGGGCAGGGGTGTAGGCCCCTGCCCTTTCGCGATCGGTTGCCTTCGCTTAAGGCTTCGATTCCATCTGAAGCTGGCGCAGCAGTTCGGCGCGCTGCTCCTTGCTGAGCTTCTTGATGTCCGGCATCTTTTCCCGCGGGCCCGACGCCTTCGACGCGGCGACGTTCGCCTTCGCATCGGCCTGGTTGGTTGCGCTGTTGCGCGACAGCTCCTGCGCGGCCTTCTCGTCGAACTTGGCCTTGGTCTTCGGGTCCATCTTCGACTTGTCGACGTTCATCTTCTGGTCGGCCGGGTTCGGGCTGTTGCGCGACAGGTCCTGAAGCTGCTTCTCGTCGGCTTTGAATTTCTTCGCCTTGTCGGTGTTCTGCATCTTATTCACGTCTTCCTTGGCCTTTTCCATCGTGGATGGCGTCGTGCCTTGCGCGAAGGCCGACGAGGCGACGACGGCAAACGTGCCGGCGACCAGCGTAGCGAGCAGCTTGTTCATCTGTGTTCTCCTCGAGTGTGTCGTGTTTGACGCCGCAGCCCGCAAGCGGCCGGAAGACGTCGTCGAATGCCTACGTGCAAAGCCTTGAAATCATACGGCATTGCCAGGCGCTTGGCAACGCGGCGCGGCGGCGAACTCCCGGCGCACCGCGTTGCGTCCGCGTCACTTGACCGGCTTGTCCACCGGCGCAGCCACGGCCGTCGCCTTGGGGGCAGCGGACTTGGCCTTCTTCTTCTTCGACTTGTGCATCGACTTCTTGGTCGCCGGCGCAGCGCCCGCCTTCGCCGTGTCGTTGACGACCGGCTTCGCGGTTTCCGCCATCATCGGCGAGGTGGCCTTCATCGGCTCGGCCGCTTTCATCGGCTCGGCGGCCTTCATCGGCTCGGCGGGCTTGGCCGGGGCCATGGTGCCTTGCGCATACGCGGTGGCCGCGAACGCAAAAGCGCACAGGGCGGTCAGGAGCTTGTTCATAGCGATTTCGTCCTTTTGGAGGGTGGGTAGTGACAGCGGATTTCCGTGTCGCCGCCTTTAACGCCGGGGTCGGACGGGCCGTTGACAGCGGCACCCGCCAGACGCATCACCGGTCGCGCAATGCGTTGCCGCGCGCAAGCCGGTCCCGCAGCAGGGGAACGGTGATGGGCCGGCGCGTCGCCAGCGAGTGGCGATCGAGCGCGGCGAGCGTTGCCACCAGCGTCGTCATGTCGCGGCGGCCATGCGCGAGCAGGTAGGCGATCACCTCGTCGGCGAGGGAAAAGCCGCGACTTCGCGCATAACTCGCGAGCGCCGCTGCCTTCTGTGCGTCGGCCGGCGGAACGATCTCGTAGACGAGCCCGTAGCCGAGGCGCGTGCGAAGGTCGTCGCGCAAAGCGAGCTGCGCCGGCGCGCGCGCACATGCACCGAGGAACTGCCCGCCCGCCGCCGCCAGCGCGTTGTAGAGCGTGAACAGGCGGCCTTGCGCCTCTGCGTCGGCGGTGTCCACGGAATCGACGGCGACAAGGACCTCCGCGGCGGCAAGCTCCGGCTGCGCCTCCGCCGGGTCGGCGAGAAACGCCGCGCGGCGACCCGACGCGACCGCTGCGGCGACAGTCGCCCGCAGCAGATGCGTCTTGCCCGCGCCCGCGGCGCCCCAGATCACCACCGCCGCTTCGCGCAGGCGCCCGGCGGCAAGCGCGTCCAGCGCCGCCACCGCCTCGCGGTTGGCGCCGACGACGAAATTGGCGAAGGCCGGCGGCTCGGGCTCCGCGAGCTCGAAGACCAGCTGCTCCATGCCTGGCGTCCCTCAGTCCCGGTTGTAATCCGTGTCGTACAGCGGCGAGGTCACATACGCGGCGCGCAGATGCCGCAGGCCGACCAGCAGCGCCGCGGACACCGGCAACGCCAGCAGCACGCCCGCGAAACCGAAGAGCTGGCCGAACGCCAGCAGCGCAAAGATCACCGCGAGCGGATGGAGGCCGATCCGGTCGCCCACCAGGAACGGCAGCAGCACGTAGTTTTCCAGGAGCTGCCCGATCCCGTATACCGCGAGCACCGCAAGGAAGCCCGGCAGCCCGTGCCACTGCAGCGCCGCGGCGACGACGCCGAGGATCAGGCCGAGGCCGAAGCCGACGTACGGGATGAACACGAGCATGCCGGTAAGGATGCCGATCGAGAACGCCCGATCGAGGCCCGCCATCCACAGGCCGATCGCGTAGTACGTCGCGAGCACCACCATCACCATGCCCTGCCCGCGCAGGAACTCGGCGAGCACCGCGTCGATGTCGCCGGCGATCACGCGCAGCTTGTGCTGCCAGCGACGCGGCGTCAGTTCGTCGATGCGCTCGACGATCATCCGCCAGTCGCGCAGCAGGTAGAACATCACGACGGGAATCAGCGCGAGGTTGACGAGGATCGACAGCAGGATGATGCCGCCGGCCTTGACGCCCGACAGCAGCTTGAGCGATATCTGCTGCGCGCTCTCGGCGTTCTGCTTCACGAAGTCGCGGAGGGCGGCGATATCGAAGGTCGGCTCCACGCCGAAGCGCTCGGAGATCCACGGCATGACGCGTTGCATCAGCTGCTCGATGAGCGCCGGCAGGCGCTGCACGGCGAGCGTGAACTCGGTCTGCACGAGCGGCACCAGCACGAAAAAAAGCGCGACGATGAGAAGGCCCATCAGGAGCACGACGACCAGCGTCGACAGCGCGCGCGGAACGCCGCGCTTCTGCGCGCGGTCCACGAGCGGCGTCCCGAGGTAGGCGAGGATCGCGCCGATCAGAAACGGCGTCAGCACCGGCCCGAGCCAGTGCAGCGCCGCGACCACGACGAGGGCGGCGGCGACGATCCACGCGTAATGGCGCGGTGCCAGCGGCTTGCGCAGAATGGGCGCGGCGGCAACGGCGGCGGCGGCAGGCGGCGGGCGATCGGGATCGGTCATTTCCAGTAGAATCGCGGCACCAAACGACGCACTGTACCGTGCCGCGTGCCGTTGGCTCAATCTTACGCGCGCCCAACGACCGCCCGCCCCTCGATGTCCGCCGATTCCGCCCCCCGCGCTTCGCTTTCCTACGCCGATGCCGGCGTCGACATCGCCGCGGGCGACACGCTCGTCGAGCGGATCAAGCCGCTCGCCAAGCGCACGCTGCGGCCCGAAGTGCTCACCGGCATCGGCGGCTTCGGCGCGCTGGTGGAGATCGGCAAGCGCTATCACCATCCGGTGCTCGTCGCCGGCACCGACGGCGTCGGCACCAAGCTCAAGCTCGCGTTCGCGCTCGGTCGCCACGACACCGTCGGCATCGATCTCGTCGCGATGAGCGTCAACGACATCCTCGTGCAGGGCGCCGAGCCGCTGTTCTTCCTCGACTACTTCGCGAGCGGCAGGCTCGACATCGACGTCGCTGCCGCGGTGATCGGCGGCATCGCGGCCGGCTGCGTGCAGGCGAACTGCGCGCTGATCGGCGGCGAGACCGCGGAGATGCCCGGCATGTACGCCGAAGGCGAATACGACCTTGCCGGCTTCGCGGTCGGCGTGGTCGAGAAGGACGCGATCATCGACGGCAGCCTGATCGTGCCGGGCGACGCGGTGCTGGGACTCGCGTCGAGCGGCCCGCACTCGAACGGCTTTTCGCTGATCCGCCGCATCGTCGCCGACGCCCATGCCGACCTGAACGCGCAATTCGGTACGACTACGCTCGGCGAGACGCTGCTCGCGCCGACGCGCATCTACGTGAGGCCGCTGCTCGCGCTGATGCGCTCGATGCGCGTGAAGGGCATGGCGCACATCACCGGCGGCGGCCTCGTCCTGAACGTGCCGCGGATGCTCCCCGAAGGGGTGCAGGCGCGACTCGAGCGCGCGAGCTGGCCGCGTCCGGCGATCTTCGAGTGGCTTCGCCAGCACGGCAACGTCGACGATCAGGAGATGCATCGCGTGTTCAACTGCGGCATCGGGATGGCGGTGGTCGTCGCGGCCGCCGACGCCGAACGCGCGATCGCCGAGCTCGGCGCCGCTGGCGAGCGCGTCCAGCGCATCGGCACGATTACCGCGAAGCCCGCCGGCGAAGCGGCGGCGATCGTGGTCTAGCGCACGCAGGCGATGTGGCGCTGTCGCGCATCACCGTCCTGATCTCGGGTCGCGGCTCGAACCTCGCCGCGCTGGTGCAGGTCGCGCGTCGCGGCGAGATCGACGCCACCGTGACGCAGGTGGTGTCGAATCGACCGGCCGCCGCGGGACTGGCGTTTGCGGGCGAATGCGGCATCGCCACGGCCGTCGTCGATCATCGCGAGCACGCGACGCGCGACGCCTTCGACGCGGCGCTCGCCGACGCGATCGACGCGGGCGAGCCCGACGTGATCGTGCTGGCCGGCTTCATGCGCGTGCTGGGCAGCGCGTTCGTGCAGCGCTACGAGGGCCGGATGATCAACGTCCATCCGTCGCTGCTGCCGCTCTACCCGGGGCTGCACACGCACCGGCGCGCTCTCGCCGACGGGGTGCGCGTGCATGGTTGCACCGTGCACTACGTGGTGCCGGACGTCGATCGCGGCCCGATCATCGCGCAGGGTGTCGTTCCGGTGCACGACGGCGACGACGAGGCGGCGCTGGCCGCACGCGTCCTCGCCGTCGAGCATCGCCTGTTGCCCGCTGCGGTGGGTTGGCACTGCGCAGGGCGACTCGCCGTCGCCGCCGGTCGCGTGCGCGTCGACGGACCGCCGGCGCTCGCGGACGTTTCGCTCATGGTCCCGCCGCCCGACGCGCCGCCCCCCGCGCCGCCGGCGCGCTGACGCGCGGCGAACTCCGCTGGCCCCGCGCCGGTCTCTCGTTGCCGATGGCCCCCTCCGCGATCCTTCCGAGCGACACGTCCCGGCTGCGGGACAACCGTGGCTGGCGCGCGCGGCCGTCGCTGTGGATCGCCCTCCTCCTGTCGCTCGCGCTCCATGCAGTGTGGTCGCTGTGGCCGGCCGAGATGCCGACGGCGCCGGAGGACCGCGTCCTGTCGGCGACGCTGACCGAAATGCCCGCGCCACCGGTCGCGAAGGCGCCCGAAGCGCCGCGGCCGAAGCCCCGGCGACCGGCGCCGAAGCGCGCGCACCCGCCCCCGCCGGTCGAGCCGCCGGTCGAGGCCGAACCCGCCGCACCCGCCGCACCCGCCGCGGACGCTGCGGACGCTGCGCCAGCGTCGCCGGAGCCGCCACCGGCGCTCCCGGAGAGCGCGCCGGCCGAGCCGCCGGCGCCGGCGCCGGTCTATACGCCACCGGCGCCGCCCACGCTCGCCCGGACGCTGCCCCCGCGCGTCGACCTCGCGTACAAGGTGTTCCTCGGCACGCAGGGATTCCTGATCGGCGAGGCGACCTACCGCTTCGAGCACGAGGGCGATCGCTATCACATCGCCACCGTCGCGCAGGCGCGCGGGCTCGCGGCGCTGTTCTTCCGCGGCCGCGGCAAGGTGGAAAGCCACGGGCTAATCACCCCCGCCGGCCTCAAGCCGCTCGAGTTCGCCGTCGAGCGCGGCAGCAGCGACCGGCGCGAAGTCGCGCGCTTCGACTGGGACGCGAATACGGTCACGCTGCACAACGACGAAGTGAAGGCGCTGACGCCGCCCGCCTTCGATCCGATGACGGTCATGTGGCAGGCGTATTTCACCCCGCCCGCCGAAGGCCGCCAGACGCTCTCGCTCGTCACCACGCGGCGCGTCGTCAACTACACGATCGAGCGCGAGGCGACCGAGACGATCGAGTGGGCGCACGGCGCGGTGGAGACCGAGCGCTGGCACCGGCGCAGCGACGACGGCAGCATCGACGCGTACTTCTGGCTCGCGCCGCGCATGCACTACGCGGTGGTGAAGATGCGCGTGTCGCAGACTTCGCGCGGCACCGTCGAGGCGCTGCTCGACGCGATCCGCGTCGACGAGCCGCGCAGCGAGTGACCCCATGAGCGCGCACGGCGAAGCGCTTCGCGCCAACCAGCTTGCGGGACTCGCGGAAGCGATCGCATGCGTTGCACGCCTCGACATGCCGGCCGACGCTGCGCTGTCCGCGTTTTTCCGCGCGCATCCGGCGATCGGCCAGCGCGACCGCGCGATGATTTCCGACGGTGCCTTCGCGTACCTTCGGCGCAAGCGCTCGCTCGAAGCGCTCGCGGGCGGCCCTGCGCCGCGCCGGCTGGCGCTCGTTGTCGCGATGCACGAGCTCGGCCATTCGCTGCGCGATCTCGACGCCGTGTTGCGGCGCGACGAAGGCGCCTGGCTCGCCGGACTGAAGCGGGCGCCGCCGGACGACAACGAGGCCGCCGCCGTCGCCGCCGACGTCCCCGACTGGCTGTGGCAGCGTCTCGGGGACGTCTACGGCGAGGAGGAGCGCGCAGCGCTGACCCGCTCATGGCAGGCGGGTGCGCCGTTCGACCTGCGCGTCAATCCGGCGAAAGCGACGCGCGAGGAAGCGCAGGCCGCGCTCGCCGCCGCGGGCATCGTCGCCGCCCCGACCCCCTACGCCCCGCTCGGCCTTCGCATTCATGGCCGCCCCGCGCTCGCCGGCCATCCGTGGATCGCCGACGGCCGGCTCGAGGTCCAGGACGAAGGCAGCCAGCTCATCGGTCACCTGGTGGCGCCGCGGCGCGCGGACATGGTCGTCGATTTCTGCGCGGGCGCGGGCGGCAAGACGCTGCTGCTGGGCGCGCTGATGCGCTCGCAGGGACGCTTGTATGCGTTCGACGTCGCGGCGAAGCGCCTCGCGAATTTTGCGCCGCGCCTGGCGCGTTCCGGACTGTCGAACGTGCATCCGCAGCTGATCGTGCACGAGCGCGACGCGCGCGTGAAGCGCCTCGCCGGCAAGATCGACCGCGTGCTGGTCGACGCGCCGTGCACGGGCTTCGGCACGCTGAGGCGCAACCCCGATCTCAAGTGGCGGCAGCAGCCTTCCGATGTCGTCGAACTCGCCGCCAAGCAGGCGCGCATCCTCGCCGCGGCGGCAACCCTCGTGAAGGCCGGCGGGCGCCTCGTCTACGCGACGTGCAGCGTGCTGCCCGAGGAGAACGACGCGATCGTCGACGGCTTCCTCGCCGAACATCCGCACTTCGCGGCGAAGGACGCCGCTGCGGAACTGGCCCGCGTGGGGATCGCGCTCGACACCGGTCCGCGGCTGCGGCTGTTCTCGCACCGGCATGGCTGCGACGGCTTTTTCGCCGCGGTGCTGGAGCGCGCCAGGTGACGCAGCCAACGCGCCCGCGCGAAGCGGTGGCGCGGCGCGCGCCCGCTCGCCGCCTGGCGCCCGCGCTTGCCCTCGCATTCGTGCTCGCGGCCGTCGCGCTGCCGCAACACCCCGCCGCCCGGGAGGCGGCGCCCCCGCGCACCGCCACGCTCGAAGCGCTGTTCACGCCGGGCGACCCGATCGACGCGCGGCTCTCCGCCCTCATCGACGGCGCGAAGCGCGAAGTGCTCGTGCAGGCGTTCAGCTTCACGAGCAAGCGCATCGCGCGCGCGTTGCTCGCGGCGCACCGGCGCGGCGTGCAGGTCGCGATCGTCGCCGACCGCGCGCAGACGCTCGAGCTCGCGACGAGCGCGGTGCCCGGTCTTGCGCGGGACGGCGTTCCCGTGTGGCTCGACGGCAACTTCGTCGCCGCGCACAACAAGGTCCTCGTCGTCGATGCCGACACGCCGGCGGCGGCGGTCGTCACCGGCAGCTACAACTTCACGTCCGCGGCGCAATTCCGCAACGCCGAGAACGTGCTGATCGTGCGCGGCGACCGCGCGCTCGCCGCGCAATACCGCGAGAACCTGCTGCGCCTTCGCGCGAAGGCCGTGCGCTACGAAGGCGGCGCGAGCTGACGCGGACCTTGCGCGGGGTCAGGGGAACCTCCATATCCCGGAGAGCGCAGCTAAGGTAAGATTACGGGTTGGCTGCCAAAGCCCACAGCTAGCGTGGGTATACATCTAATCACGGGAAATCAATGACTTACGACCTCCTGTCGTTCCTGTCCCACGGACTGCTGCCGCTGCCGTGGTGGGGCTACGTCGCATTCGCGCTGGTGATGACGCATATCACGATCGCGGCGGTCACGATTTTCCTGCACCGGACCCAGGCGCACCGGGGCCTCGACCTCCATCCGGCGGTCGCGCATTTCTTCCGCTTCTGGCTGTGGCTCACGACCGGCATGGTCACCAAGGAATGGGTGGCGATCCACCGCAAGCACCACGCGAAGGTGGAAACCCCCGACGACCCGCACAGCCCGCAGACGCGCGGGATTAAGACGGTGCTGCTGACCGGCACCGAGCTCTACCGCGCCGAGTCGCGCGAGCCCGACACGATGGACAAGTACGGCCACGGCACGCCGGACGACTGGATCGAGCGCAACCTGTACACGCGGTTCAGCTGGCAGGGCGTGGGACTGATGCTCGCGGTGAACCTGTTCCTGTTCGGCCCGCTCGGCGCCACGATCTGGGCGATCCAGATGATGTGGATCCCGGTCACCGCCGCCGGCATCATCAACGGCCTCGGCCACTACTGGGGCTACCGCAATTTCGCGTGCAGCGACGCGTCGAAGAACATCGTGCCGTGGGGCATCCTGATCGGCGGCGAAGAGTTGCACAACAACCATCACGCCTACGGCACGTCGGCCAAGCTGTCGTCGCGCTGGTACGAGTTCGACATCGGCTGGTTCTACATCCGCACGCTGGAGACCTTTGGCCTCGCCACCGTGCGCAAGGTCGCGCCGCAGTTGAAGCTCGACCGCGCGAAGACGATGCCCGACCTCGCCACGCTGCAGGCGGTCATCACGCACCGCTACGCGGTGGTGACGAGCTACGCGCATTCGCTCAAGGTCGCGTGCGCCGAGGAAATCATCAAGCTGCGCGAGCGCCACCGGCGCGGCAGCATCGGACATGCACCGAGCCTGCGGACGATCCGCGGCTGGCTCCTCGCCGATCCGACGACGCTGACTCCGGGCGAGCGCGCGCGCCTCGACGACGTGCTGGCGCATAGCAAGGTGCTCTCGCAGGTGTACGCGATGCGCAACGAGCTTGCCGCGCTGTGGGAACGCTCGACGGAATCGTCGGAGCAGCTGCTGGTCCGGCTGCAGGACTGGTGCCATCGCGCCGAGGCCTCCGGCATCGCGCCGCTGGCGCAGTTCTCGCTCAGGCTTCGCCGCTACGCCTAAAGCGCGGGTCCGCGCCGCACCGATTTGCGCAACAGGTGCGGCAGCAGCAGGTGCGGCGGCATCCGCAGCCAGTGCGAGCGCACGTACATCAGCCACACGAGCCCGCGATGCGGCGGCGGCCACCGTCGCGCGTCGGCCGGCGCCAGCAGCGTCGTGAGCGTGCGGCGCATCCAGGCGTCGACGGGCCGCGGCGGGCGATGTTCGCGAAGCGCCTGGACAACGTCGGCGGGAATCGCAGTTCGCAGCACCGCGGCTGACGTCGCGCACGCGTAGTACAGCGGTCGCGTCAGCCCCTGAGCACGCGCGCGCTCGACGAGCGCGGTCCAGAAACCGGGCGCCGCGCCGAACGCGCTGAACATCTCGTGCACGTCGACCAGGTCGCGAAAGCGCCCGTCGAAATCCGAATCGAAGAACAGGTGGACCGCCGCGTGCAGCAGGCTGTCGACCGGCGAGAGGAGCGCGATGCCGTCGATCGCGCTGTGCTGCGCGTCGGCCCAGAACGCCGCGGGATCGGGCTTCAGCCGGCTCACCGGCGGCACGATCGTGTGATGGACGTCGACGGCCAGCAGGCGCCCCGGATGCTGCAGCGGCGGAATCTCGTGCGACCAGCGCCGGTAATACGTCTGGTCGTAGGGGTCGAGCTTCGTTCCCTGCCAGCCGCCGTCGGCGAGCGCGCGCTCCGCTTCGTCGATGCGTGCGCGCGGCACCATCACGTCCACGTCGGACATGATCCGCGTGGAGGCGTGCGGCATTCCGCGCAGCAGGTACGCGGCGCCCTTGAGCGCGATCAGCGGTATCCCCGGCGGCTGCAGCGCGCGGCGCACGCGATCGAGCTCGAAGCGCGCGAGTTGCGCGAGGCGCGCAGCCGCGGTCTGCGCCGAGCGCAACGCCACGCGAGGCGCGTGCGGCAGGTCGTCGATGACGTTGGCGAGCGTCGCGCGATGCGCGAGGTAGGCGAGTACCGCGTTGCGGCGCGCGCAGGCGAGAATCGGCTCCCACGCGGGCAGCTCGAGCCCGGTGAGCGTCGCCGGGTCGAGAATCGCCTCGACGAGGCGCGTCGACGGCGGGACCGCAGCGGGCGCCACGGCGGGCATCAGGCGCGCGCTTCCATGCGCAGCAGATCGTCGATGGCCGCGTGCGCCTGCGCGAGGTCGCCGTAGCGCAGGATGTGCGCCGGCGCGCGGCGCACCAGGCTGGTGACCGCGCGAAATCCCTGCTCGCCGACGACTTCATAGTTGAAGGCATTCCCCGCGAGCTTCAGGAACGCCGTCGAAGGTCCGAGCGGACGCACCGTGACCGGCTCGCCGGCCTGAAAGTCGGGGAACACGATCGCCGCCGCCTCGGCGGGCTCCAGGCCGCGACGCACGCTGGCCTCGTCGGCGCGCAGGTGCGCGACGTCGCCCTTGCGCGTCGCTGCGAACAGCGGGCCGATGAACGCGGACGGTGCGAACGCGCGCATCACGTCGATCGACGCGTTCTTGAGGCCGGCGGGACGCACGAAGGGCCGCACGCGGCCGTCGGCGAGCGACACGACGCCGAATTCGTCGGAGAGAAAGCGCCAGCCGCGGCACATCAGCGAAGCCGCGAGCGTGCTCTTGCCCGAGCCAGGCCAGGCGGGCAGGAGCAGCGCGCGGCCGTCGCGCTCGACCGCAGCCGCGTGCAGCAGCAGGTGATCGTGCATCCGGTGGCTGAAGATCCAGTTCAGTCCCCACTCGAACATCGGCAGCGCGTGCGCCACCGGAAACGACTCGAAGGGCGTGACGCCGTCGACCACGAACTGCACGTGGACGCGATGAGGGCGGCGCAACCCGCGCACCGGCTCGAGGCGCAGGTCGACGTCGGCGTATTCGGCGCTGTCCGCGACCTC
>JBDSLT010000104.1:0-10184 GCA_039916265.1 Casimicrobiaceae bacterium
ACCGGCGCCTGCTGCGCATCGAGGAACGCCTCGACATGCGCCGCGTCGAGCTGACCCACGACGTGCTGTGCGGCGTCGTGAAGGCGAGCCGCGACGTGCGGCTCGAACGCGAAGCGCGCGACGCCGCTGAGAAAAAGCTCGCCGCGCAACGCGAGCGCGAGCGTGCGACGCGCAAGGCGCTGGTCCGCGCACGGCAGATCGCCGCCGGCTGCGCGGTACTCGCCGTGTTCGCTGTGGGCGCCGCCGCCTTCGGCGGGTTCAGCATGAAGCGCGCGCAGCAGGCAGAAGCGAGGGCGGAGGAGACCCGACTTCTGGCCGAGGCCGCGCGCGGCGAATCGGAAAAGCTCGTCGTCTACCTGCTGGACGATTTCTACCAGGAGCTGGCGCCGGTCGGCCGGCTCGACATTGTCGGCGCGCTGGCCAAGCGCGCGCTGGACTACTACAACGCGCTGCCCGAAGCGTTGCGCACGACACGCACCGAGCGTAACCGCGCGCTTGCGCTCGTACGCTACGGCGCCGTGCTGCGTACGCAGGAGCGGCTCGCCGAAGGCGGCAAGGCCATCGACGAAGCCGTCGACGTGCTGGGCAAGATGCGCGAGCAGGGTGACGTGTCCGAGACCACGGCGATCGGACTGGCGCTGGGCCTTTCCACGCAGGCGCGCCTGGCGTCATCCGCCAACCAGCAGGGCAAGGCGCTGCCCATTAGCGCGCGCGCGGTCGCCGTGATCAAGCCGCTGGCGACCGCGGAGAATCCCAGTGCCGCGGCCCGCAAGACGTACGGCGAAGTACTCAACATGCACGGCTTCCTGCAGGTTCGCAACGATCAGTGGGACGTCGCGGTTGCAACGCTCGAGGATGCGCGCAAGGCGCTCGCGAGCATCGACGGCCTCAAGATGGACGATCTTGCCGCTGCTGCGGTTTACGCCGAGGCGACGTCCTGGCAGGTGCAGGCGTTAGTCGACATGGACCGCAACGAGGAGGCCAAGCGCGCAGGCAAGGAAGGCTTGGCCGTGGCGTCACAGGTGCTCGAGAAGCGTCCCGGTCACATGCAGGCGCTGCGCGCGCAGGCGTTGATCACCTCGCCGCTCGTGAGCATGCTGACCAACGAAATGCATCTTGCCGAGGCGCTCGCGATGTCGGACACGACGCTGCGCGCATGGCATGAATTCATACGCGTCGACCCGGGTAACACGATTTCGTGGGGCAACCTGGCCGTGGGGTATTTCAACCGGCAAGGCGTGACCGACGCGATGGGCCGGCCCGCCGAGACAGCATCCGACCTTCGCGCGGCGCTGACCCTGGAGACCCGCGCTCCGCCCAGCATCCTCGTGCGCCGGACATTACAGGCACTTGCGGGAAGGCTCGCCCTCGTGGAAGCCGACCGAGGTAACCGCACGGAGGCCGAAGAGGCCGTGGTCGTGAATCGCCGGCTGCTCGAATGGCTGGCCACCAACACGCCCGCCCGAACTTTCAACAACAAGGTCTACCTGGCCGGTGGAGACGCGTGGCGCGTTGGCCTCTTGCAGGCGCTCGGCGAAAATCAGCGCGCGCTCGAACTCGGTCGCAACACTCTGCCCCAGATCGAGCAATTGCGGTCGGAGGATCCGGAGCAGGCGCGTCTCAAGAACATCTACCTGCGATTCAACCTTCGCGCCATGGCGCAGTCGGCGTACGCGTTGAGGGACTATCCGACGGCTGAGCGCTACATGGCACGGATCCTCGAGATACGCAAGACCGATGTTCCTCGTGAACTGGGCGAAAAGCGCGAGGCGGCGTTCGAACAGGCCTGGGCAGCGCTGGTGCTGACGCGCCTGAATCGACCGGCCGACGCGCGGCCGCTCATCGAGCCCGTGCTCAAAATGCAGCGTGGCCTTGCCACCCACAATCTGGACGATCCGAGCCAGCGTATGGAACTCGCGATGGCGCTCCATGTCGCGGCATTGGCCGGTATCGGCGATCCGGTCGCGCAGCAGGCCGAAGCCGCCGCGCTATTCGACCGTCTCCCGCCGGCCATGCGAAGCCTGCGAAGTGTCGCGGTTCTGGGCAACGACATCGCTGAGGACCGGAAGCGCCTGCGCAAATAGGCGATCCGTCATGTCCAAGGAAGCGTTACGCGGGTCGAGCGATGCGGCATCGACGATTCGCGACGCGCTCGACGCCGGGCTCAACGTGCAGGCGCTCGATCTCGCGCGCGCATCGACGGCCAGCCCGGACGACACCGCCGAGATTCACTACCTCGCCGCCCTCGCCTGCGCGCGAATGGATGCGATCGACGAAGCCGAGAAGTGGCTGGCGAAGATCGATCGTGCACCTCTTGCCGACAGTCCACTCGCCGTGGAGGTGTGGAGCCTTGCCGGCAAGATCGCGAAGGAACGATTTGCCGCTGCGCGCGATCGCTCGAGTCCCGCCGCCCGTGATTTCGCGCGCGCGGCCATCGACGCGTACCAGCGCGCATTTTCGCTGTCGGGTGCCGCCTTCCCTGCAGTCAACGCGGCGACGATGGCGACGCTTGCCGGCGACAGGGCGACGGCGACAGGGCTCGCGCGGCAGGCGCTCGCGGCGCTGCCGGCACCCGCCGATCATTGGGACCATGCGACCGCCGGCGAAGCGCTGCTGATTCTCGGTCGCGCGGACGACGCGCGCGCCGAGTACGCGCAGGCGCATCGACTGGCGGGCAATCGGTTCGGCGACGTCGCCTCGATGCGGCGCCAGCTCCTGTTGATCGGATCCGAGGCGGCGCATGCCTTGACCGACGTGCTCACCGCCCCGCAGGTCATCGCGTTCTCGGGGCACATGATCGATCGCGCGGACCGCGCGACGCCGCGCTTTCCCGCCGCCCTCGAGCCGCGCGTGGCGGCGGCGCTGCGCGAGACGATCGCCGAGCTCGGCCCATCGATCGGCTACGCCCAGGCTGCGTGCGGCGGCGACATCCTGTTCCTCGAAGCGCTGCAGGACGTCGGCGCGCAGACGCAGGTCGTGCTGCCCTTCGCCGCGAGCCACTACGTCGCTACCAGCGTGAGTTTCGCCGGCGCCGACTGGACGCGCCGCTTCGAACGTGTTCTCGCGCGTGCCACCCGAGTTCTCGTCGCCACCGACGAGGCCTTTCTCGGGGATGACGTGCTGTTCGAGCATGCGGCGAACCTCATCCAGGGCATGGCGTTTCTCCGCGCGCGCGAGCTCTCCACGCATCCGCTGATGCTGACTGTCAGCGAGCGGTCGCCCGTGGCGCTCCCCGGGGGCACCGTCGCGACGGCGCGCAACTGGACCGGGCGCGGCGCCCGGATCGTCAACATCGATCTCGCTGCGCTGCGCGGCGACCCGCCAGAACGCGATTCCATCGCCGCGAGCTGCGGCGCTGGCGCGTCGCAGGAAACCGGGCGCGCGCGCAGCCTGCAGAGCCTGCTGTTTGCCGACATCAGCGGCTTTTCCCGGATGCCCGAGCAATATGCGCCGGACTTCGCGAAAATGTTTCTCGGCACCTGCAAGCTCATTCTCGACACGTTGCCGGACAAGCCATCCGTCGCGAGGACGTTGGGCGACGGTCTCTTCCTTGCGTTCGACATGCCGAGCCACGCCGCCGAGTTCGCGATCCGCCTGCAGCAGGCGCTCGGCAAGGTCGACTGGCAGGCGCTGGGATTGGCGGCGGAAACCGGCGTGCGCATCGGACTGCACACCGGCCCGATCTTCCGCATTCATGATCCGGTGACCGACACGCCCACCTGCTACGGCACGCACGTCAATCGTACCGCCCGCCTCGAGCCCATCGTGCTCCCGCGGCAGATCTTCGTGACCGAGGAGTTCGCCGCGTCGCTCGTCGCCGAAAACCAGAACCGATTTCATTGCGACTACATCGGCACGATGGCGCTCGCCAAGCATTTCGGCGATGCTCGCCTCTACCGCCTTCGCTGGACGATGGACGAGTGACGCGCGCCGCCGTGCATCGCCGCCGCGCGAAGCGGCTGTTCAGCCCTTGTAGCGAATCCGGTAGATCGCTCCCGCCGAATCGTCCGCGACGAGCAGCGAGCCGTCGGGCGCCACCAGCACGTCGGCCGGCCGCCCCCACGCGGATTCGCCCTGCAGCCAGCCTTCGGCGAACGGCTCGTACGCCGTCGGATTGCCCGACGCATCGCGCTTCACCACCGTGACGCGGTAGCCGATCTTTTTGCTGCGGTTCCACGAGCCGTGCTCCGCGATGAAGATCGCGTCGCGGTAGGCCGCCGGAAACTGCGTGCCGGTGTAGAAGCGCATGCCGAGCGCCGCGACGTGCGGACCGAGGTTCTGCGCCGGGGGCGTGAACTCGCTGCATGCGCGCCGTGCGCCGAATTCCGGATCGGCGATCGTGCCGCCATGGCAGTACGGATAGCCGAAATGCTGCGGCGGCCTGGTCAGGCGATTGAGCGTATCCGGCGGCACGTCGTCGCCCAGCATGTCGCGGCCGTTGCTCGTGAACCAGAGCTCCCTGGTGCGCGGGTCCCAGTCGAAACCCACCGAATTGCGCACGCCGCGCGCCAGCACCTCGCGTCCCGAGCCGTCCGGATTCATCCGCTGCACGTTCGCGTAGCGATCGGGATCGGGCGCACAGACGTTGCACGGCGCGCCGACCGGCACGTACAGTTTTCCGTCCGGCCCGAACGCGATGAACTTGCGCCCGTGATGGCCGTCTCCCGGGAAGGCGTCGGTGACGACGACCGGCGCCGGCGGCGACGCCAGCCGCGATTCGATGTCGTCGAGGCGGAGAATCCGCGAGACCGCCGACACGTAGAGCGCGCCGTTGCGAAACGCGACGCCCGCGGGCTCGCGCAGCCCCGACGCCACCACGCGCACCGACGGTGTGCCGCCGAGGCCGGGCCCCGCAAACGTCACCGCCCACACGCGGCCCTCGTTCGATCCGACGAACAGCGCGCCCTTTTCGCCCCAGGTCATGCTGCGCGCGTTGGGCACGCGGGCCAGCGTTTCGATCGCGAAGCCCGGCGGCAGCTTGATCTGGTCGAGCGGCAGCGGCGCTTGCGCTGCCAGCGGCCCGGAGGCCGCGGCCGGCAGCAGCGACAGCAGAAACATCCAACGGATACACATTCGCGATTTCATGAGTTTTCTCCTGGTGCAAGCAAGCGATCTGCCAGTTCGTTCGACGCCCGGCGGCGCCCGGCGTTCCCGGAAAACATGCTATCCCAGTGCTAAGATGGACGTTTGCTACCGGCGATACGCATGAACGCTCCCGCAACGCCGCGCGAAGTCCGCCCCGACGCCGTCGCACCCGGCGACATCGCCGCGCTCGACCTGATCCGCACCTGGATCGGCTTCGACACGACGAGCCGTGAGTCCAACCTGGCGCTCATCGAGTGGACCCGCGCCTATCTCGAAGGGCACGGCGCCACGACGGCGCTGACCTTCGACGACGAGCGCCGCAAGGCCAACCTCTTCGCCACGCTGCCTGCCGCGGACGGCAACGCAACGCACGGCGGCATCGTGCTCTCAGGGCACACCGACGTCGTGCCGGTCGACGGCCAGCCGTGGGACACGCCGCCGTTCGAGGCGACGCTCAAGGGCGATCGCCTCTATGGTCGCGGCGTCGCGGACATGAAAAGCTTTTCCGCGACCGCCCTCGCGATGGTGCCGGATTTCGTGCGGCGCGGCCTCACGCAGCCGCTGCATTTCGCGCTGTCCTACGACGAGGAGATCGGCTGCATCGGCGTGCGCCGGCTGATCGCCGACATCGTGCGGCGTGGCTGGAAGCCCGCGGGCTGCATCGTCGGCGAGCCGACCGGGATGGAGCTCGTCGTCGCGCACAAGGGCAAGATGAGCTGGCGCTGCCGCGTGCGCGGCCACGAGGCGCATTCCTCGCTGACGCCGCACGGCGTGAACGCCGTGCAGATCGCGTGCGATATCGTCGCGTACATTGCGGGGCGCGCGCGGGCCTTTCGCGACGGCGACGGCCAGGACGACGCGTACGACGTCCCTTATTCCACCGCCCACGTCGGCGTCATCCACGGCGGGACGGCGCTCAACATCGTGCCGCGCGACTGCAGCTTCGAGTTCGAGATCCGTCACCTGCCGCTCGACGATCCGAATGCGTTCTTCGCCGACGTGAAGCAGTACGCCGAGTCCTTCCTGCCGGCGATGCATGCGGTCGATCCCGCCACCTGCATCGAGTTCGATCACCTGTCGACGCTCCCCGGCTTCGACACGCATGACGACAGCACGATCGCGGCACTCGGCAGGCATTGCAACGGCAGCCACGGCGCCGGCAAGGTGTCGTTCGGCAGCGAGGCGTCGCTGTTTCACGATGCGGACATCCCGACGGTGCTGTGCGGGCCCGGCCACATCGCGCAGGCGCACCAGCCGAACGAGTGGGTCAGTCTCGAGCAGCTCGCGCGCTGCGAGGCGTTCATGCAGCGGCTCGCCGGGCGCCTCTGCGCGACCTGACGGGTCCGCGACGGATACGGATCGATGCGCGAAGCGCCCCGCGGGCCGCCGCCCATCGACGTCGAGTTCCCGGACCTGTCGGCGTTCGCGGCCGGCAACACCGGGCTGCCTTACGTCTGGCGTTTCGAGGGCGCGCGCGCGGGCCCGCACGTCACGCTCCAGGCGCTGACCCACGGCAACGAGGTCTGCGGCGCGATCGCGCTCGCCCGCCTGCTCGAGGCGGAGTTGAGGCCGGTACGCGGCACGCTCACGCTGATCTTCGCCAACGTCGACGCGTACGCGGCCTTCGATCCCGCCGACCCCTACGGGTCGCGCTGCGTGGACGAGGATTTCAACCGGCTCTGGACCGAGGACGTGCTCGACGGCGCGCGCACGTCGCGTGAACTGGCGCGCGCCCGCGCACTGCGGCCGTGCTACGACGCCACCGAGTTCCTGCTCGACCTGCATTCGATGACCGACCCGTGTCCCCCGCTCGCGCTCGCGGGCAGGCAGCAGAAGGGCATGGAGCTTGCGCACGACATCGGCCTGCCACGGCACATCGTGGTCGACGGCGGACACAAGGCCGGCAAGCGCCTGCGCGACTATGCGTTCTTCGACGATCCGGACGATCCGCGCTGTGCGCTGCTCATCGAGTGCGGCCAGCATTGGGAGCGCGCCGCACCGGAGGTCGCGCTGCAATCGGCGCTGCGCTTCCTGCGTCACTTCGGCATGGCACCTCCGGCGTTCCTCGACGCGCACCTCGACCACGCGCCATTGCCCGAGCAGATCGCGATCGCCGTCACCGACGCCGTGACGATCGAAACCGACGCGTTCGCTTTCGCACTTCCGGTCGAAGGGCTGCAGTCGGTGGCCGCGGCCGGCACGCTGCTCGCGCGGGACGGCGAGCGCGAAGTCCGCACACCCTACGACGACTGCGTGCTGATCATGCCGACACGGCGCCCGCGCAAGGGCGAGACGGCCGTGCGGCTCGGCCGCCGCGTTTCCTGACGTCACGGCGGCGTCCGCGGCGGGTCGTACCAGTAGCGGCGGCGCCGGTCGCGTTCGCCTGTCGCAACGAACTCGTCGCCGGGGCCGAGGGTCACCGATACCGCACCCATCATGTCCGTGCGCATCGGCGCGGCACCGCGCCGCTCGTAGCGCACCACGACCTCCGGGCGCGGGTGATTGAAGCGGTTGAGGTAGCCGGCGGCGAAGACCGCCACGCGCGGCGCGACGGCCGCGACGAACGCGGGTGTGGAAGACGTGCGCGACCCGTGATGCGGCACGACGAGGACGTCGGCGGCGAGCGCCTGCGCATCGAGCCGCAGCAGATGCGCCTCGCTGACCGCCTCGATGTCGCCCGCGACGAGCGCGCGCAGTCCGCCGGCGGTGACCTTCAGCACGCATGACAGGTCGTTGGACTTGACGCCGCCGACAGCGTAGCGGTCGATCGGCGGCCACAGCACCTCGAACTGCACGCCGTCCCAGCGCCAGCGCTGGCCCGCCTGGCAGCGCCACGACGTTGCGCCGGCGGCGGCGCGCGCGACGATCGCACTGTCCGCCGGCAGCGACGAGTACAGGGTCGTCACGGGAACGGTTTGCAGGATCGACAGCGCGCCGCCCGCGTGATCGAGGTCGGCGTGACTGACGACGAGCGCGTCGAGCTTGCGGATCCCACGTGCGCGAAGGTAGGGCGCGACGATACGGCCGCCGGCGTCGGTCGTCTCGCTGAAGCGCGGCCCGGTGTCGTACAGCAGCGCGTGCGATCGCGTCTCCACCGCGACGGCGAGCCCCTGGCCGACGTCGAGCGTCGTGATCCGCACCGCGCCTTGCGCCGGACGCTCGGGCGCGATGCAGAACATCGGCAGCAGCCACGCCGCGCCGAGCCAGCGGCCCGGCACGCCGCGAGGCGCGAGCGACAGCAGCACGCCGAGCATGGCGACGACGACCGTCCACGGCGGCGGCGCATGCTGCGCCCACGTCGCGGCAGGCCATGCGGACAGCGCCTCGAGCAACGCCATCAGCGCGGCAAAGACCGCATGCGCGACCTGCCACAGCAGGTCGACCGGTACTGCGATGCCGGCAAGCGCGAGCGGAACCACGGCGAGCGTGACGACCGGAATCGCCACGGCGTTGGCGGCCGCCGAGACGATCGATACCTGCTGGAAGAGCGCCAGCGTTCCCGGCACGAGGCCGAGCGTCACGACCCATTGCGCATGCGCGCCTTCGCGCAGCGTTTTGGACAGGCGCGCGCGCCATCCCCCGGCAGGCTCGGGGGAAAGCCGCCCCGATCCGGCGTACAGCAGCAAGCCGACGGCACAAAACGACAGCCAGAATCCCGGCGACAGGCTCGCCCACGGATCCCAGACCAGCACGCTCGCCAGCGCCCACAGCCACACGAGCGACGCGGTGCCCGGCCGCGCCAGCCACAGCCCGAGCGATGCCACCCAGAGCATCAGCAGCGTGCGCACCGCGGGCACCTCGGCGCCGGCGAGCAGCACGTAGCCGAATGCGCAGAGCGCGCCGACGGCCACGGCGATCTTGCGCGCCGGCACGCGCGAGGTCAGCCGCGTCGACCGGCGCGCCAACGCCTGCGCGAGCCCCGCGGCGAGCGCGGCGAACACCGTGACGTGCAGCCCCGAGATCGAGATCAGGTGCGACACGCCGGTTCGGTTGAACACGAGCCACTGCGTCTCGGGAATCGCGCGCTGGTCGCCGATGGCGAGCGCCACCAGCACGCCGGCATACGGCGCGCCCGGCAGCGCTCGGAGAATGCGCGCGCGCACGTCCTCCCGCGCGCGCTGCACGTAGTCGGAAGGGCGCGCGACGAACGTCGTCAGCCGTTCGTTCGCGGCGCTGTCCCGCACGTAGCCCGTCGCGCGGAAGTCGTGCTCGAGCAGCCATGCTTCGAGATCGAAGCCGGCCGGGTTCACGAAGCCGTGCGGGCGCTTCAGCCGGACGTTCAGTTGCCAGCGCTCGCCGGCGTGGATCTCGGGGATCGCAGCGGCGGGCGCGTCAGCGCCGACGCGCGGAGCGAACCAGGCGAGGGAAATGCGTGCCGGCAGGACGACCTGCGGGCGCAGGACGTTTTCCACGGCGAACGCGAAGCGCGCGCCCTGCGGCCCGTTCTGGGGCAGGTCGTCGACGATGCCGACGAGGCGGACGTCGACGTTCTCCGCTTCCGGCGCGAGGGCGTCGGCGAGGCGCAGTTCCGCGCGCCACGCCGCGTAGCCGACCCCGAGCGCAACACTGGCGGCGACCAGCCCGACGGCGCGAAGCGGCGTGGAGAATCGACCGCGCGCCTGCCGGCGCAGGAGTCCCCACAGCGCACTTGCCGCGCCGAGCGCGATGGCCGCGGACCACGCCGGCAGCGTCGCGAAGGTCTGCACCGCGGCGACGCCGCAGGCAAAGGCAGCGAGCATCGCTGCCAGCGGCGAGTTCATGGGGGCGGTGACTCATCCACGCGGTCCGATTGTGGGCGGCGGCCCCGCGCGCCGCCATCGGCCATTCGGCTATTCCCGAGCAGCGAGCAGCATCTGCGTGCAGCGAAACAGCGCGATCGTTTTGCCGTCGGCCTTGCGCGTGACCGTCGCGTCCCATACCTGCGTGGTACCGCCCAGGTGCACGGGACGCGCCGCACAGGCGATCGTCCCCTCGCGCGCCGTCGAAAGAAAGTTGCACTTGAGCTCGATGGTGGTGAAGTTCGCCTTGCCCTCGGGAAGGTGCGCGATACAGCCGTAGCCGCAGGCGGTGTCGGCCAGCGCGATCACCGTGGCCGCGTG
>JBDSLT010000105.1:0-13904 GCA_039916265.1 Casimicrobiaceae bacterium
GGTCACGATCATCCCGCGCGGACGCGCGCTAGGCGTGACCATGCAACTGCCCACGGAGGACCGCTACAGCCAGGACCGCGAGCGGTTACTCAACACCATCGCGGTGCTCTTCGGTGGCCGGATCGCCGAGGAAATCTTCATGCACCAGATGACCACCGGCGCTTCGAACGACTTCGAACGCGCCACCGACATCGCGCGCCGCATGGTGACCCAGTGGGGCATGTCCGATGCCATGGGCACCATGGTGTACGGCGAGAACGAGGGCGAAGTGTTCCTCGGCCGCTCGATCACGACGCAGAAGAACGTCTCCGAAGCGACGATGCAGAAGGTCGACGGCGAGATCCGCAGGATCATCGACGAGCAGTACAAGGTGGCGCGCAAGATCCTCGAGGAAAACCGCGACAAGGTCGAAGCGATGGCGAAAGCGCTGCTGGAGCTCGAGACGATCGATTCGGACCAGATCGAGGACATCATGGCCGGCAAGCCGCCGCGTCCGCCGAAGCCGACCTCGGCGCCCGCTGCCAGCGCTTCCTCCGGCGGGACGCCTCCCGCACCCGAGCCCGCGCCGACGACGAATCCGGCCTAGCGGCTGCGCAACCCAACAACGGGGCACTTCGCGTGCCCCGTTTTTTATGTGCCCATGCACCGATCGCTGCGCTGCGGATCACACCGGATCGATCTCACGAAACCCTGCGTGATGGGTATCGTCAACGTGACGCCGGACTCGTTCTCGGACGGCGGTCGCTTTCGCGACGCGGCTGCCGCCATTGCCCACGCACGGGCGCTGCGCGACGAAGGCGCGGCGATCATCGACGTGGGCGGCGAGTCGACGCGCCCCGGCGCAGCGGAAGTGCCCGAGGAGCTCGAGCGCGACCGCGTGCTGCCGGTGATCGAGGCGCTTGCGCGCGACGGCGCGCTCGTGTCCGTCGACACGATGAAGCCCGGCGTGATGCGTGCGGCGATCGACGCGGGCGCCGCGATGGTCAACGACGTGGGTGCGCTGCGGGCGGCCGGCGCAATCGAAGCCGTGGCCGATAGCGGTGCGGCGGTGTGCCTGATGCACATGCAGGGCGAGCCGCGCAGCATGCAGGCCGATCCGCGCTACGCGGACGTCGTCGCGGAGGTGGCCGCATTCCTGCGCGAGCGCGCGCATGCGTGCGAAGCGGCGGGCATCGTGCCGGATCGAATCGCCGTCGATCCCGGCTTTGGCTTCGGCAAGACCGTCGCGCATAATCTGCGGCTGCTGCGCGAGCTGCGCACGTTGGTCGAGCTCGGCTATCCGGTGGTGGCCGGCCTGTCGCGCAAGTCCACGCTCGGCGCGCTCACGGGGCGCGACTCCGCCGAGCGACTGCCGGCGAGCGTCGCGGCGGCGCTTGCCGCAGTGGCGCACGGCGCGTCGATCGTCCGCGTGCACGACGTACGCGCCACCGTCGACGCGCTCGCGGTGTGGACGGCGATTCACGGCGCATAGGCGCCCCCATAACTCGAATCCTGCGACCCAACCGACACCATGGCGGAACGACACTACTTCGGCACCGACGGCATTCGCGGCAGCGTTGGCGAATTGCCGATCACGCCCGAGCTGATCCTGAAGCTCGGCTGGGCGGCGGGGCGCACGCTCGCTACGGTCGACGAAGGCAAGCGCGGCGAGCGGCCGGGTGTGCTGATCGGCAAGGACACGCGCATCTCCGGCTACATGCTCGAGGCGGCGCTGGAATCGGGACTCGCGGCGGCCGGCGTCGACGTGTACCTGTGCGGGCCGCTGCCCACGCCGGGCATCGCGTACCTGACGCGCGCGCTGCGGCTGTCCGCGGGCATCGTCGTCAGCGCGTCGCACAACCCCTTTACCGACAACGGCATCAAGTTCTTCTCGGCAATGGGCGCCAAGCTGCCCGACCACGTCGAGGCCGCGATCGAAGCCATGATGGCGACGCCGCTGACCTGCGCCGCGTCCGCCGAGCTCGGCAAGGCGAAGCGCATCGACGATGCCGCGGGGCGCTACATCGAATTCTGCAAGAGCACCTTTCCTCCCGAGCTCGACCTGCGCGGGCTGCGCATCGTCGTCGACTGCGCACACGGCGCCGGCTACCACATTGCGCCGCCGGTGTTCCACGAGCTTGGCGCCGACGTCGTCGCGATCGGCGCCGAGCCCAACGGCACCAACATCAACGACAGCTTCGGCGCGACCAGTCCCGCGGCGCTTGCCGCGAAGGTGATCGAGACGCGGGCCGACTACGGCATCGCGCTCGACGGCGACGGCGACCGCCTCGTCATGGCCGACGGCGACGGCACGCTCTACGACGGCGACCAGCTTCTCTATGTGATCGCACGCGATTACCAGCGGCGCGGAATGATGTCCGGCGGGGTTGTCGGCACGCTGATGAGCAACCTCGGCTTCGAGCAGGCGCTGATGGCATCGGGCATTTCGCTCGACCGCGCCAGGGTCGGCGACCGCTACGTGCTCGAGCAGCTCGTGACGCGGCGCTGGCAGCTGGGTGGCGAGAACTCCGGCCATATCATCTGCCTCGACAAGCACACGACCGGCGACGCGATCGTCGCCGCGCTCGCGGTGCTGCGCGGGCTCATCGAGCAGCGGATCTCGCTCGCCGAGGCCGCCGCGCCGGTGGTGCTGTTTCCGCAGCGCCTCATCAACGTGCGGGTGCAGCGCGGCTTCGACTGGAAGTCGAATGCGACGGTGTGCGACGCGGCGCGCGCGGCGACGGCAGCGCTGGGCGAGGCCGGCCGCGTGCTGCTGCGCCCGTCGGGCACCGAGCCCGTGCTGCGCGTCATGGTCGAGGCGCGCGACGCGGAGATGGCGAATACGCATGCGGAGGCGATCGCTGCGTCGGTGATTGCGGTCGCGAATCAGCGCGCCTAGTGCGGCGCCACGCGGTGGCGCAAGTTGACGCGGCGGCGCGACGCAACGAGAATGGAAGCCCCGTTCCCGTTTGCCAACATCCGACATGCGCGAAGGCAAGGCGAAGGTCGCGTCGCGACGTTCGATGACACGCCGTGAGCTTCTGCGCACGCTTTGCGCGCTCGCGGCGTCGGGTCTCGTCCCGCAAGCGCTGGCGCAAGGCACGCTGCCGCCGGCGCAGTTCTCTGCGTTGTCGAAGTCCGTCGCCGGATATGCGTACGGTGACGACCGTACCGCGGCACGCATGTTGAATGCGCTCGCGGCGGCGGTCGGCGCCGCGAAGCTGTCGCGGCTCGCGCAGTTGGCGTCGTCGACGCCGCCGGAGCAATTGTGGCCGGCGCTGAAAGCGGCGAACCTCGAAGCGGTGGCGGAAACGGTCGTCGCCGCGCTGTACACCGGCACGGTGACTACACCGCGCGGCCCGCGCGTGATTTCCTACGACCAGGCGCTCGTCTGGCAGGCGCTGCCCTGGACGAAGCCGAACGCCTTCTGCGGCGGCGAGACCAACTACTGGGCGACGAAGCCGTCGCAAACGTCGTGAGCGATCCGCTGGCCGCCGACGTCGTCATCGTCGGCTCGGGCATCGCGGGCGCGCTGACCGCCTTCACGCTGGCCCGAAGCGGCGTCAAGGTGCTGATCCTCGAAGCCGGGCCGCGCGTCGATCGGCAGAAGGCCGTCGCGAATTTCCGCGCGTCGGCGACCAAGTCGCCGAATTCGCCCTATCCTCCGCACCCCAAGGTGCCGCAGCCCGACAGCGACGCGATCGGCGACTACTACGTCCAGGCGGGACCCGAGATCTTCAACACGCTGCAGGCGCGCGTCGTCGGCGGCACGACGTGGCATTGGGACGGGTTGGCGCTTCGCTATCATCCCAACGACTTCGTGCTGAAGTCGAAGTATGGCGTCGGCGTCGACTGGCCGCTTTCGTATACCGACATCGAGCCCTGGTACGTCGAGGCGGAGAATGCGATCGGCGTCGCCGGTCCCGCCGACGAGGACTGGGACGCGCCGCGCTCGCAGGGCTACCCGATGCCGATGGTCGCGCCGACCTATCTCGACCAGGTCGTCGCTGCGGCGTGCAAGACGATCGGCCTCACGATGGCGCCGTTTCCGCAGGCGCGCAACACCATCGGCCGTGACGGACGCCCGCCTTGCTGCGGCAACGCGTCGTGCGTGCCGATCTGCCCGATCGGCGCGAAGTACGACGGCGGGGTGCACGTCGCGAAGGCCGAAGCCGCGGGCGCGCGCGTGGAGCCGCTGGCGATCGCGAATCGCATCGTCGTCGGGCCGGACGGCAGGATCTCCTCGATCCGGTTCCTGCGGCCGGACGGCAGCGAGCACGAGGCGCGCGGCAAGGTGTTCGTGATCGCCGCGCACACGGTCGAGACGGCGAAGCTGCTGCTCATGTCGCGCGACCCTCGCCATCCGTCGGGCGTGGCGAATTCGAGCGATCAGGTCGGTCGCAACCTGCTGACGCAGCTCGACGCCGGGATGATCGGACTCACGCAGGAACCGATCTATCCGTATCGCGGGCCCGCGGGGACGTCGGGCATCAAGGATTTGCGCGACGGTCCGTTCCGCGGCCAGTTCGGCGCCAGCGGCACTTCACCATCGAACGAGGGGTGGTGGCGCGCGGTGGGGCCGCTGAAAGTCGCGCAGGAGCTTGCGGCCAAGGGCATGCACGGCGTCGCGCTGGGCAAGGCCGTCAGCGATCATGCGTCGCGCGAGCTGGCGATGGGGCCGTCGGTCGAAGTGCTGCCGGATCCGGACAATCGCGTGACGCTGGCGCTCGACCAGCGCGATCCGCTCGGCCTGCCGCGGCCGCGCATCGCGTTTCGATTCGGCGCCTACGAAAAGGAAGGGATGAAGGTCGGGATGGACCACGTGCAGGCGATCATGAAGGCGCTCGGCGCTACGAGCACGAGCACGCAGGGGCCGGTGACCGACGGCGCGGTGATGGGCGGCACGTGCCGGATGGGCAGCGATCCGAAGACGTCGGTCGTCGATCGCAACCTGCGCACGCACGATCATCCCAACCTGTACCTCGTTGGCTCGGCGGCGTTCCCGTCGATCACGTCGTCGCCGCCGACGCTCACCATCGCGGCGTTCGCGCTGCGCGCCGGCACGCAGATCCTCACCGACCTCAAGGGCGGGTAGCGGCGCCGACCGCCGCGGCGCTGCGCGTACCGCGAGAGCGTTGCTTCTATAATCCGCGCATGGTTGCCGTGCTGAATGCCGCACCGCGCGCCGCCGTGCCGGATGCCGTCGCGGCGTGGCTCGACTCGCTCGCGCCGCGGTTCTCGCCCGCCGATCGTGCCGCGCTCAAGGATGCGTTCGAGCTCGCGCACGCGCGCGCCGCCGATGCCCGCATGCCGGAGGGCGAAGCCGCGCTCGATCGCGCGGTGGGTGCGGCCACCATCCTGGCCGCGCTCGAGCTCGATCGCGACTCGGTGCTTGCGGCGTTGCTGATGCCGCTCGCCGTCGCCGATGCGTTCGACGCCGAATCGGTCAGCGCGCAGTTCGGCGCCGACGTCGCGACGCTGGTCGCCGGCGTTTCGAGGATGAGCTCGATCCGTACCAATGCCGCCGCCGCGCCGGGCGCCGACTCCGCCGTGCAGGCGGAGAACCTGCGCAAGATGCTGCTGGCGATGGTCGAGGACATCCGCGTGGTGCTGGTCAAGCTCGCCGAGCGCACGCAGGCGCTGCGTTACCTGATGGGCGCGGACGAGACGCTGCGCCGCGAGACCGCGCGCGAGGTGCTGGCGCTCTTCGCGCCGCTCGCGAACCGGCTCGGCGTCTGGCAGCTCAAGTGGGAGCTCGAGGACCTGAGCCTGCGCGCGCTCGAGCCTGACGACTACAAGCGAATCGCCAGGCTGCTCGACGAACGCCGGCTCGATCGCCAGCGCTACATCGAGGACGTGATCGCGCGTCTGCGCGCCGAACTGGCCGCTGCAGGCGTCAAGGCGGACATTAGCGGCCGTCCGAAGCACATCTACAGCATCTGGAGCAAGCTCAAGCGCAAGCAGGCGGGCATCGAGGCGATCTACGACATTCGCGCCGTGCGCATCGTCGTCGACTCGATCAAGGACTGCTACACGGCGCTCGGGATCGTCCACCACCTGTGGACGCCGATCCCGAATGAGTTCGATGACTACATCGCCAAGCCGAAGGCCAACGACTACCGCTCGCTGCACACGGCCGTCATCGGGCCCGAGGACAAGGCGCTCGAGGTGCAGGTGCGCACACGGGTCATGCACCAGCACTCGGAGTACGGAGTCGCCGCGCACTGGCGCTACAAGGAGGCCGGCGTCAAGGAAACGCGCCAGGATCCGGGCTTCAACGCGCGGCTGGGGTGGCTGCGGCAGATCCTCGACTGGAAGGACGCGGCGGCGGACGCGAGCGAGCTCCTCGCCGTATTCCGCAGCAGCCTGTTCACCGATTCGATTTTCGTGCTCACCCCGCAAGGCAAGGCGATCGACCTGCCGCAGGGCAGCACGCCGATCGATTTCGCTTACGCGGTGCATACGAACCTCGGTCACCGCTGCCGCGGCGCGAAGGTCGACGGCCAGATGGTGCCGCTCGACTACGTGCTGAAGAACGGACAACAGGTCGACATCCTGACGACCAAGCAGGGCGGCCCCTCGCGCGACTGGCTCAATCCGGATCTGGGATACGTCCACAGCCATCGCGCGCGTGCCAAGGTGAGGCAATGGTTCAAGGCGCAGCAGCTCGACGAGACGATCGCGCAGGGACGCGCGATGGTCGAGCGCGAGCTCGCGCGCCAGGGCCAGTCGGCGGTGAAGCTCGAAACGGTTGCGGCCCGGGCGGGTTTCGCGAAGGCCGACGAGCTCTACGCCGCCTTCGCACGCGACGACATCAACGCGCGCCAGGTGCAGGCGGCGATCCATGCTGTCGCGCAGCCCGGGCATGCCGATGCCGCGCCGGCGGGCGAGCCCGTGGTCATCGCGCGCAAGAGCAAGGCAACGAGCGGGAGCGGCGGCATCCTGGTCGTCGGCGTCGACCGCCTGATGACCGGCCTCGCGCGCTGCTGCAAGCCGGCGCCGCCCGACGCCATCGTCGGCTTCGTCACGCGCGGCAAGGGCGTCACCATCCATCGCCTGGCGTGTTCGAACGTCGGGCGCATCCGCGCGCGCGAGCCCGAGCGGCTCATCGAGGCCAACTGGGGTGACGCGCACGAGGACGTGTTTCCGGTCGACATCGTCGTCGAGGCCATGGACCGGCAGGGCCTGCTGCGCGACATCTCGGAGATCATGACGCGCGAGCGCATCAACGTCACTGCGGTCAACACGCTGTCGAAAAACCTGCAGGCGAGGATGAGCTTCACGCTCGAAGTGCAAAGCGTCGCGCAGTTGAAGCGCGCGTTGCTCCTGTTGCGCGACGTGCGCGGCGTGGTCGGCGCCGCGCGCCGCTAGCGCAGCGGCCCTTCCGGGGCAGCCGCGATGCGCTCCGCGCGGCGGCGTTTCGCGCCGGCGTTCATAATGCGCCGATGCGAGGGCATCGCCGGGGTCGAATCCCCGCCCCGTCTCCGGAGGATCTACGATGAACAACGCCACCAGCACCGCAACGCTGCGCGAGGTCGGCCTGCGCGACGGCCTGCAGAGCATCGCGCGCGTCGTCCCGACCGCGCACAAGCTCGAATGGATTCGCGCCGCCTACGCCGCGGGCCTGCGCGAAATCGAGGTCGGCTCCTTCGTCCCCGCGCGGCTGCTGCCGCAGCTCGCCGACACCGCCGAGCTCGTGGCGTACGCGAAAACGCTGCCGGGCCTCGTCACGTCGGTCCTCGTGCCCAATCTCCACGGCGCGCGCCGCGCGCTCGAGACGGGTGCCGATCTCATGCTGTTTCCGCTGTCCGCCAGCTATTCGCACAGCCTCGCGAACCTGCGGCGCACGCCCGACGAGGCGGTGGCCGAAGTCGGGCGCATCCGTGCTCTGCGCGACGCCGCCGGCGCGAGCTGCGCGATCGAGGTCGGCATCAGCACGGCCTTCGGCTGCACGATCCAGGGTGACGTCCCGCCCGCCGACGTGGTGCGCCTCGTGCAGGCGAGCCTCGACGCAGGCGCCGAGCGCGTCGGCCTCGCCGATACCGTCGGCTACGCCGATCCACGCGCGGTGACCGCGCTGTTCGAGCAGGTCTTTCGCGTCGCCGGAGAGCGTCTGGGCTGCGGCCACTTCCACGACACGCGCGGCCTGGGCATGGCGAACGCGTTCGCCGCGTGGCAGACGGGCGTCACGCGCTTCGACGCGTCGCTTGCCGGCATCGGCGGGTGCCCGCACGCGCCCGGCGCAAGCGGCAACGTTGCCACCGAGGACCTCGCGTACCTTTTTCGAAGCATGGGCGTGACCACCGGCGTCGACTTCGATCGGCTGATCGCGCTGCGCGCCCGGGTCGCGGTCTGGCTCGCCGGCGAGCCGCTGCACGGAGCGCTGTGGCGCGCAGGCCTGCCGCACACGCTGCGTGCGTCTGCCGCGGCTCTGTGAGCGAAGGGAAGGCGATGGAAGCAACGCCGCGAGGCACGCCCGCCGGCAATGGCCACGACGCGGCGCCGCAACCGCTCGCGGGCCTGCGTGTCGTCGAGTTCACGCACATGGTGATGGGGCCGACCTGCGGGATGGTGCTCGCCGACCTTGGCGCCGAGGTGATCAAGGTCGAGCCGATCCAGGGCGACAACACGCGGCGGCTGCTCGGCGCCGGCGCGGGTTTCTTCCCGATGTTCAACCGCAACAAGAAAAGCGTCGCGATCGATCTTCGCCATGCCGAGGGCGTCGATGTCGCGCGGAGGCTGTGCGCGAGCGCGGACGTGGCGACCGAGAATTTCCGTCCCGGCACCATGGCGAAGTACGGCCTCGACTACGCGTCGTTGGCGGCGGGGAATCCGAAACTGATCTACGTGAGTCACAAGGGTTTCCTCCCGGGGCCGTACGAGAACCGCACCGCGCTGGACGAGGTCGTGCAGATGATGGGCGGACTCGCCTACATGACGGGGCGTCCGGGCGACCCGCTTCGCGTCGGCTCCAGCATCAACGACATCATGGGCGGCATGTTCGGCGCCATCGGCGCGCTGGGCGCGCTGATCCAGCGCGGCATCACGGGCCGCGGCATGGAGGTGCAGTCGGCGCTGTTCGAGAACAACGTGTTCCTCGTCGGCCAGCACATGCTGCAATACGCGATGACCGGCAGGCGGCCCGCGCCCATGCCGGCGCGCGACAATCCGTGGGCCGTCTACGACGTGTTCACGGTGAAGGACGGCGAGCAGATCTTCCTCGCCGCGGTCAGCGATTCGCAGTGGCGCACGTTCTGCGACGCGCTGGGCTTCGCCGATCTGAAGGCCGACGCGTCGCTCGCGACGAACAACCAGCGCGTGCAGCAGCGCGGCGCGCTGATCGAAGGGCTGCGCGCGCGGCTCGCAACGCGCAGCGCCAGCGAACTCGCCGCGCTGTTCGAGCAGGCGGGCTTGCCGTTTGCGCCGATCCGCAAGCCGGAGGACCTGTACGACGACGAGCACCTCAACGCGACCGGCGGTCTTGCCGAGGTGCGCTTGCCCGACGGCGAGCGCGCCGGAGAGATGGTGCGCACGGCGCTGTTCCCGATCACGATGGCGGGGTGGCGGCTCGGCGTGCGGTTGCAGCCTCCGACGATGGGCGAACACACGCGGGCGGTCCTCGCCGGACTCGGCTTCGACGCCGCGGCGATCGATCGCCTGTACGCGCAGGACGCGGTCGCCTGACCGCAGGCGGTGGCCTGATCACAGCCGCAGCGGCGCGCCGTAGCCGGTGAGCTCGAGATACCCGCGCCCGATCGCGCGGCCGTCGCGGCGCGCCGTCACGGCACCTTCCCAGTAGACGGTCCCGACGCTGGCGCGTGCGTCGAGTTCCTGGTCGTCGAACAGCGGCTCGAGCGTTGCGTCGAACGCGCCCGCGCGCACTTGCACGGCGACGGGGTAATCGATTTCCGTGCGCGGCGAGCGCCATGTGCGCAGCGTCGTGAATCGGACCTCGCCAGGCGTAAAGGTGGTCGATCGACCGGACGCTTCGCGCAGCGCCCCGCCGGCCCAGTAGGTCGCGCCGGCACGATCGCGAATGCGAAATGCCATGAAGGCGCCGCCGTCGTCGAGATTGACGCCGGTCCAATCCCAGCCGCGCGCGTCCGCCGCGAGATAGTCGCTCGACCACTCGTGATCGAGCCACGCGATGCCGGCGACCTCGCGCACGTCGCCGCCGAAGGCCAAGGTGCCGCGTGCGGCGAGCTGCGGCACGCTGTAGTAGCGGCTGGCCTGCGCGGGCAGCGGCCCCTTGCGACTCACGCCGCCGTCGCCCTGCAGCAGCGGCGGCTGCGTCTCGCGAAACCCGAGGTCGAGCGTGAATTCGCGCGCGGCGATGCGCGCGACATACGCGTTCGCGTCGCGCGACAGCGACCAGTCGCCGATGCGCACATCGGTCGTGCGCGACGACGCGTCGGCGAGGCCGAAGCCTTCGCGCGCCGCGCGCTGGTCGACGGCAAGGCGGCCGCGTGACGGCAGCGCGATCGCCGCGTGCGCGAACAGCAGTTGCCGCGGCGCGAAGCGGCTGCGGCTTTGCTCCGCGATGCCCGGCCGGTTGCGAAAGAAGGTGATCTGCACCCCGACATCCGCACCACCCGCGTCGCGCAGTAACGCGGTGACGTACCACCACTCGGTTCGAAAGTCCGGATGGCTGCCATGGTCGCGCGGAAACACGATCGGCGTCGTAGCCGTCGCCGCGGGATACACGACGGCCCCGACCGCCCGCGTTGCCGCGAACGCCAGCGGCGCTGCAATGACCACGCGCCGCCACACGTCGATCATCGGTGCCCCTCGGCTCCGTGAGCCCCGTTCACCAGTCATCCTTCACCGCGCGCACCGCGTCCGCGCCCATCGCCTGCCGGCCCGCGAACCGCGTCGCGACCAGCGCGAGGGCGAGCAGCGCCAGCGCGAACGCGAGGAGGCCGCGCCACGGTACCGCGACGTCCATGCTCCAGTGGAACGATTGCCGGTTGATGACGTGGATCAGCACCAGGCTGATCGCTCCGCCCAGCGCCATGCCGGTCAGCACACCGACGCCGCTGACCGCGACGCCCTCGATCGCGAGCATCGCGCCGATCTGCCGCCGCGTCATGCCGAGATGGCGCAGCATGCCGAATTCGCGGCGGCGCGCGAGCACCAGTGCGCCGAAGGACGCCGTGAGCCCCGCGAGGCCGATCGCGACGGCCGCCGCTTCGAGCGCGTAGGTCACGGCGAACGTGCGGTCGAAAACCTTGAGCGAAAGCGTCCGGATCTCGCCGGCCGTCGTCACGGTGTAGCGGTCCGACGCCGGAAATGCATTGGCCAGAGAGCGGCGGAAGGTCTCCAGCGTCACGCCGGGCGCAAGCCATATCGCGGCGTCGTTGGCGTCGTTGTCGCCGGTGAGGGCCGCGTAGCGATCACGATCGATGGCGAGCGCACCCTGCTGCCGCGCATAGTCGCGCCAGACGCCGGCGACCGTGAAGTCGACGGCGCGTCCGGCAAGCGGGATCGTCACGCGCTGCCCGAGCGTGTAGCCGTAGAGATCGCGCACCGCTTCCGAAACGAATACCGGCGGCGGCTCGCCGGGCTGCGGAAGCCGCGCCTCGCCCTCCAGCGGCAGTTGCTTCAGCGGCGTGTCGAGCGTGCGCGCCAGCACGGCGACGCGCGGCAGCGCGGGATCGAGCACCACGCTCTGGACGCGCAGGAAATCGATGTCGCGCACGCCCGGCACGCCGGCGAGTCGTTGCTGGTCCGCCGGCGCCAGCAACGCCGCGTCGCCGCCGCCGGCTCGCACGTAGACGTCGGCCGGCAGCAGGCGGCCGAGCCAGTCGTCGAGCGAATGGCGAAACGATGCGACCATGATCGACATCGAGGCGAGCAGCGCCACGCTCGCGACGATTGCGGCGAGCCCGACGCTCGCCTGCCCCGGCGTACCGCGGAGCTGCGCGATCGCGAGGTGCGCGGGAACGCGGCGCAGCGGCGGCACGGCGTCGAGCAGCGCGCGCACGATGCGCGGCAACAGCAGCAGCGTGCCGCCGATCATCGCAGCGATGGCGAAGTATCCCGGCAAAGGCAGATCGAACAGCGGCGGCAGTAGCGTTGCCAGCGCGCCGAGGGCGATGAACGCGAGCCCGATCCACGCGGAGCGCAGCGGTGCGTCCGCGGCGCCGGCGCCGCCCGCCTTCAGCGCCTGCGCCGGCGCGGCGCGCGCCGCCTCGCGTGCCGGGACGAGGCTGCCGGCGAGCGCCGCAATCACGCCGAGCGCGCCGAAGACGAGCGCGCCCGCGAGGTCGACACGTACCTCCGGTGCGACGCCGCGAAAGAATCCCGCGCCCAGGTCCGCGCCGAAATGCGCGAGGGCGAGCGCCGCGAGCGCGTAGCCGAGCGGCAAGCCGACGAGCGCGCCGGCGACGCCGATCGCGGCGGCTTCGGCGAGCACCAGCGCAAGCAGCCGGCGGCGCGCGAGCCCGAGCGTGCGCAACAGCGCAAACTGCGCGCGCCGCCGCGCGACCGACAGCGCCTGCATCGAGAACACCAGCAGCGCGCCGGTGAACAGCGCAACCAGCGCGAGCACGTTGAGATTGACGCGGTACGCGCGGGACAGACGCGCCGTCGAGCGCACGCTGTCGGCCGGGGGCGCGACGACCACACCCGGCGGCAGCAGCGCGGCGATCCGGGCACGCAGCGCCAGGGGATCGGCGCCCGGCGCCAGGCGCACGTCGATGCGGGTCAGCGTGCCGCCGCGGCCGAAACGATCCTGCGCCGCCGCGATGTCGGTGACGGCGAACGCCTGGCCGGCGACGTCCGGCGTCAAGCCACTGATGCGCAGCGCCACGTCGGCATCGCCCGCACGCAGCACCAGCGTTGCGCCGACCTGAAGCGACAGCGCGCGCGCCGCGGCCGGGCTCAGGAAGATGCGGTCCTGCGCGAGGAGGTGGAGCGCATCATCCGTGCGGCCGACCAGCGCCGGCGTGATCGCGGCGGCGCGCAGCGCGTCGATGCCGATCACGCGGAGCGTTGCGCTGCCGCCGATCACTTGCGCGTCGATCTCGACGACCGGCGACGCCTGCGCAACGCCGTCCGTGCGCGCGATGTCCGCGAACAGTGCTTCGTCGAAGCCCGCGCGCGGGCCGCGCACCTCGAGATCGGCGTCGCCGGACAGCGCGGCCATGCCGGCGGCGAACTCGTCGATCGCCGCGCGGTTGACGAGTCCGATCGCGTAGCCGAGTGCAACGCCCAGTGCGATGGCGAGCACCGCGAGCGCGAGCCGGCCGCGCTCGCGCGCGAACGTGCCGCCGAGCGTGGCGCGCGCGATCGCCGCCGCGGGTCTAAACCCCCACCGGTCGCCGGGGGGAGCGTCGCGCAGCGACGTTCGAGCACCTTGGGGCGGCCCGGCGCTGCTCATCGCGCGTCTTTCGCCGAAGAGCCCTGCACGCCGCAGGTCGTGAGCGTCAGGGTGCGGTCCGCCGCGGCGGCGGACGTGCGCGAGTGCGTCGCGAGCAGCGCCGTCGCGCCGGTCGCCTTCACGCAATCGCGCAGCAATTCGATCACCTGCGAGGCGCTGTCGGGGTCGAGGTTGCCGGTCGGCTCGTCGGCGAGGACGAGCTTCGGCGCATGCACCAATGCGCGAGCGATGGCGACACGCTGCAGCTCACCGCCGGACAATTCGCGCGGCATGCTGGCGTGACGGTCGGCGAGGCGCACCGCGTCGAGCATCGCGCGCGTCCGCGCATCCGCGCCCGCGCCGCTGCGGCCGTTGAGCGCCAGCGGGAGCGCGACGTTCTGCGCGACCGACAGGTAAGGCAGTATGTGGAACGACTGGAACACGAAGCCGATGCGCTCGCGGCGCAGCACCGTCAGCGCGTCGTCGTCCTGCGTCGCGAGATCGACGCCGTCGACCACGAGCGTTCCGCGGTCGGGTCGCTCGAGGCCCGCGATCAGATTGAGCA
>JBDSLT010000106.1:0-18737 GCA_039916265.1 Casimicrobiaceae bacterium
ACGATCGCGCCGGTGCCGTCGCGGCGATCGCTTTTCTCCCAGTATTCGGCGCTCTTCTGCGCGCGCACCATCGCGCCCACGGCGGGAGCATAGTAGACGAGGTAGTTGCAGGTGGTGGGCCCGCGCCAGAACTCCTCGTCGTCCAGGCGCATGAGAACGCGCAGCGCAATCGCGTCGAAGGTGCCGGCGGGGGTGGTCACCTTCTGCCAGTCGCCTACCGTGACGTAGCGGTTGATCTGGCCCGTCTTCTGCGTGGCCGCATTCACGTTGTCGACCCATTGATTCCAGCGCTGGCCCGGCGCCATCGGAAAAGCGTAGATCTTCACCGCAGGCGTGAAGCGGCGCGTTTCCTCGTCGAACACGGGACCCGTCGAAAGCAAACCGGGCGCCGCCCAGACTTCGTTGCGCGCGCTGCGCGCGTCCCGGCCGTTCTCGGTCACGCGGACGGTGATCGCGCCCGGCGCGACCGCGACGACCTCGTGCGTCTCCTCCCAGCGCAGTTGCTCACGGAATCCGTCGGCAGCGCGGTAGACCCAGGTATCGCCGACCCGCGGTGCGGACGCGTCGGCGGCCCGGCCGGCACCGGCCGAGTCGAATCCTCCGCAGGAGGTAAGCGCGCCCGCGCTCGCCAGCACGAGCGCCATGATCCGGTTGCCGATTGCCTTCATGCCGTCTCTTTGGTGGCGGCCGCGCTCACTCGATCTCGAGCACCACGTCGTCGACCCACAGCGCGCCCGGCCCGTGCAGCATCGCGCCGATCTCGACCTGGTCGGCCGCGGCAGGAATCGCCAATGTGATCTCGTAGCGCTTCCAGTCGGTCGTGCCCTTCACCGGCACCGCCTTCATGTGGTTGTGCGCGATCGTCGCGCCGCCCTGCATGCCTTGCAGCGTCAGGACTGCGCCGCCGCCGGTGCCGCTGCCGACGACATCGCGCGTGCCCAGCCACGCCGACAGCTTGAGCGTCTTGCCGCGCAGCGCCGCTGCCGGTAGCTGCTGGAAGACGGCGCCGAAGGGCTCCGGTCCGATGTTGTCGATGCGCAGGCTCCTGTCGCCGTCGTGGCGCACCTCGGCGTCGAGCTTGAACGTGTACGACAGCGGCCCCGCGTGCTGGATGCCCGTCCAGCCCTCGGGATCGCCGCGGATTCCCGGCTTGGTCGATTCGAAGCCCGGATTGACGACCGTTACCGGCGCGGCGGCGACCCAGCCGGTGGCGACCAGCGACAGCAGCGCCACGGCTGTGCGCGTCATGTCGGTCCCGCCGCCAGCGCGCGCCACAAAACCAGCAGCATCACCAGGACGTAGGCCACCGCGGAGCCGAAACCGACGTCGCGGTTGATGCGCTCCGCGCGCTTGCGATCGCCCGCTTCGGCAATCCGCTCGCAGCGCACGGACGTCAGCATGAAGATGAGGACCATCGCGAACGCCGAGATGATCGCGACGTTGACGAGCGGCGCGGTCACATTCGTCTCGGTGAGCGAGTTGACGACGTACTTGTTGCCGACGGCGGCGATCGTCGCCGCGGTCAACACCGTCGTGCGCGCTGCGAGCAGGTGCACGGGAATGAAGTAGCCGAGCAGGCACAGCAGCACGCACACGATGAAGCCGATGAAGTAGTCGATGGCGGCGCGCCAGCCGATGCGCTGCGCGACCACTTCGGCGACCAGCGTCGAATAGCGGTCGCCGACGCGCTCCGCGAGGCCGAAGGACGTCGGGTAGTGCTTGCGGAACTCGCGCACCGTGAATCCCGCGAGCCGCCAGCCCGGGGAGAACGCGTCCGGGTCGAGCATGCTCGCCTCCTGATCCACCTCGAACACGACGTAGTCGTCCTCGAACGGCGACTCGATCGCGATCGCGAGGCGATGCTGGTCGAAGGGAAACGCGCCGGTATCGAAGGTCCCGTTGATGACCGCGTCGACGCGCGCGACGACGTAGTTCTCGTCGTTCGGCAGGCGGCGGCGGTCCTCGACCGTGATGGTTGTCGAGCGCGCCCCGACGACGTGCAGGTTGGCGATCGGGTCGAAGGCGTCGCCGCGCCAGCGGAACCACACTTCGAACGACGGACGGAACGTATGCCTGGAAAAGTCGAGCTCCTGTATCGAATACAGGAACAGGCCGACTTTGACCGGACCCACCGGCGCCACGCTGCCGACGCTCGCGCTTCCCGGCTCGCGCGTCACCGGCGGCGGCACGATCGAGTGGGCCTGCGCCGGCGGCGCGATGGCGGTGCGGGGTGTCGGCTGCGCTTGTGCGACGGGCGACACCGCGCAGGCGATCGCCGCGGTCGTCAGCGCGCCCAGCAGACTACGGAACAACGCCGTCGGTGATCGCACCCTTGCTCGCCGTGGAGACCAGTCGCATGTATTTTCCCATCAATCCGCGCGTGTAGCGCGGCGGCGGCTGTTTCCACTGCGCTCGACGGCGCGCGAGCTCCTCGTCGCTGACGTCGAGCTGGACCAGAAGCTTGCCGGCGTCGATGGTGATCGAGTCGCCTTCCTCCACCAGCGCGATCGTGCCGCCGACGTACGCTTCCGGCGCGACGTGGCCCACCACCATGCCCCAGGTGCCGCCCGAAAAGCGGCCGTCCGTGATGAGCCCGACCGACTCGCCGAGGCCCTGGCCGATCAGCGCCGACGTGGGGGCCAGCATCTCCTGCATGCCCGGCCCGCCCTTCGGTCCTTCGTAGCGGATGACGACGACGTCGCCGGCCTTGATCGACTTCGCCATGATCGCGTCCATCACCGCGTTCTCCGAGTCGAATACCCGCGCGGGGCCGGTGATCGATGGATTCTTGAGCCCGGTGATCTTGGCGACGCAGCCCTCCGGCGCCAGATTGCCGCGCAGGATCGCGAGGTGGCCCTGCGCGTACAGCGGCTTGTCCCACGGCCGGATGACATCCTGGTCTTCGCGCGGCGCGTCGGGGACGCCGGCGAGCTCGTCGGCGAGGCTGCGGCCGGTGATCGTCATGCAATCGCCGTGCAGGATCCCGTGCACGAGCAGCATCTTCAGCACCTGTGGCACGCCGCCCGCGCGGTGGAAGTCGACGGCGACGTAGCGCCCTGAAGGCTTGAGGTCGCAGAGCACCGGCACGCGCTGGCGCACGCGCTCGAAATCGTCGATCGTCAATTCGACCTCGGCGGCTGACGCGATCGCGAGGTAATGCAGCACGGCGTTGGTCGACCCGCCCGTCGCCATCACCAGCGCGATCGCGTTCTCGATGGACTTCCGGGTGATGATGTCGCGCGGCTTCAGATCGCGCTCGATCGCCGCCACGAGCACCTGTGCCGACTGCGCGGCCGAGTCGGCCTTCTCGCCGTCGGGGGAGGCCATCTGCGAGCTGCCGAGGAGGCTCATGCCGAGCGCCTCGAAGGACGAGGACATCGTGTTCGCGGTGAACATCCCGCCGCAGGCGCCGACACTCGGGCAGGCGTTGCGCTCGATGCCGTCGTAGTCTTCCTTGGAGAGGTTGCCGGCCGCAAAGCTGCCGACCGCCTCGAACGCGGACACGATGGTGAGATCGCGGCCCTTCCAGCGGCCCGGCTTGATCGTTCCCGCGTACACGTAGATCGCGGGCACGTTCACGCGCGCCATCGCCATCATCCCCGCGGGCATGTTCTTGTCGCAGCCGCCGACGACCAGCACGCCGTCCATGCACTGTCCGTTCACCGACGTCTCGATCGCGTCGGCGATCACCTCGCGCGAGACCAGCGAATACTTCATGCCTTCGGTGCCCATGCCGATGCCGTCGGTCACCGTCGGCACGCCGAAGACCTGCGGCATCGCGCCCGCGTCCTTCAGCGCGACCATCGCGCGATCGACCAGCGGCTGGATGCCGGCATTGCACGGGTTCATCGTGCTGTGGCCGTTCGCGACGCCGACGATCGGCTTGTCGAAATCGCCGTCGGAAAAGCCGACGGCGCGCAGCATCGCGCGATTCGGCGAGCGCGCGACGCCTTGGGTGATGAGCCTGGAGCGGCGATTGAACGCCATCGAAAATCCTCCTTCGCGGGATGCGGGTTTCGGGGGCGCCGCTTAGGGCTTGACCGGCGCGCGCGACGAGGCAGGCGACGTTATCACCGTCGACCCGTGCAAACAACAGATCAGCGCGCCCCCCGCGACGAGCAGGAAGCCCACGCCGTGGAACGGCTGCAGCCGCTCGCCCAGGAACATGGCGGCGAGGAGCGCGGTGAACACCGGCATCAGGTGGGTGAGGATCCCGGCGTGGATCGCGCCGACGCGCGCGACGCCGAACACGAACAGCAGCGACGCGACCAGCGTAGGCAGCGTGCCGAGGTAGCCGATGCCGAACGCCGCCGACGCCGGCAACGCCGGCCAGCCGCGCAGCGCGACCTCGGCGGTGGCGAAAGGCGCGAGGAAGCACAGCCCGAGGCCCGCCGTCAAAAACAGGAACGCGGGAATCGGCAGTGCCGCCGGACGCTCGGACAGGCGGATCGTGTAGAGCGCCCACACGCCCGACCCTGCGAGCATCAGCAGATCGTAGGGCGAGAAGCGCAGCGCCAGCAGCGCCCGCGGGTCGCCGTGCGCGAGGATCAGGACGACGCCCGCCGAAGAAAGCGCGAGGCCGATCCCTTCCAGAAGTTTGAGCTTGCGCCCGCGAAACGCGACGAGAAACCCGACGATGATCACGGGAATCGCGGAATTGAAGAGCCCCAGCGTGGTCGCGGTCGACCCGGTCAGCCCGAGGTAGAGGAGGAAGGACTGCGGCGCGAAACCGATCAGCGCGATCACCGCATAGGTGCGGAAATCGGCGCGCAGCGCCGCCAGCATCGCCGCGCGGTCGCGCCACACGAACGGCAGCAGGCAGACGACGACGACCGTCCAGCGCAGGAAGGCGAGCGCGGCGGGCGACACGACGTAGAGCAGGCCACGGGCGGCGACCGCGCTGCTCGCCCACAGGGCGACGGTGAGGACGAGGGCGGCGTAGGCGAGGCTGCGCGGGGATAGCGTCATGGCTTGTGCGAAATCATAGCGGCGCGGTTCGATACCGTCTAATACAATAAAGTCACTGATACGATACCTTTCAGGTATTGCCACGCCTGCGACCACGATGGAGTTCCGCCACCTTCGCTATTTCGCCGCCGTCGCCGAGACGTTGAATTTCGGGCGCGCGGCGGCAGCGCTGCACATCTCGCAGCCACCGCTGTCGCGGCAGATCCAGGCCTTCGAGCGCGAACTGGGGATGCGCCTGTTCACGCGCGGGACGCGCGGCGTGCGCCTGACCGCCGCCGGACGCGCGCTGCTGCCCGAGGCGCGCCGCATGCTGCGCGAGGCCGAGGCCCTGGTAGAGGGCGCGCAGCGTCTCGCGGAAGGCGTGGTCGGCGCGCTGCGCATCGGGTTCATCAGCACGGCGTCGTACAACGTGCTGCCGCGCGTGCTGCCCGAGTTCCATCGGCGCCGGCCGGGCATCCGGCTCCACCTCCATGAGGCGACGTCCTACGCGCAGGTCACGCTGTTGCGCGAGCTGGAGATCGACGTGGGCCTCCTGGTGCCCCCGATCGCCGAGGAGGGCGTGCGCTACGCACGGCTGATGCGCGAGCCGCTGATCGCCGCCTTGCCGGCGCAGCGACGCTGGCCGCGGCGCCCGTCGCTCGCCTCGCTCGCCGGGGAGCCGTTCATTTTGTTTCCCCGTCCCGCCGGGGCCGGTCTTTACGACCTCATCGTCGGATTCTGCCAGGCGGCGGGGTTCACGCCGCGCATCGGGCAGGAGGCGATCCAGACGCCGACGATCGTCAGCCTGGTGGCCGCGGGGATGGGGGTCGCGCTCGTCCCCGCATCGCTGCGCCACATGCGGCGCACGGGTGTGGTATATCGCCCCTTGGCCGAGACGAGCCCGCTGATGGAGGTGGGCCTCGCGTGGCGCGAAGGCGACGAGGAGCCGGCGGTGGCGGCGTTCGTCCAGCACGTGCGCGCGGCGTTCCGGTCCTGATACCGCGCATGCTCGTCCATCCTCAATTCGATCCGGTCGCGTTCGGCTTCGGGCCGTTCAACATCGGTGGCGTATCGCTCGGCCCGTTCGCGATTCGCTGGTACGGCCTCATGTATCTCGTCGCGTTCGTACTGGTGATCGTGCTGGGACGCAAGCGCGCGCGCCAGAACATGCTGACCGGTTGGCGACCGGGCGACATCGACGACATGCTGTTCTACGGCGTGCTGGGGGTGATCGTCGGCGGGCGGCTCGGCTACGTCCTGTTTTACAAGCCGCTCTACTATCTGGCGCATCCGCTGGAGATCGTGCAGGTGTGGCAGGGCGGCATGAGCTTTCACGGCGGCTTTCTCGGCGTGCTGATCGCACTGTGGTTCTACGCCGGGCGCCGCGGCAAGCGATGGCTCGACGTGACCGATTTCGTCGCGCCGCTGGTCCCGCTTGGCCTCGCCGCCGGCAGGCTCGGCAACTTCATCAACGGCGAGCTCGTCGGCCGCGCTACCAGCGGGCCGTGGGCGATGGTGTTTCCGCAGGTGGACAACGTGCCGCGGCACGCGTCGCAGCTCTACGAGCTCGGGCTCGAAGGCCTGCTGCTGTTCGCGATCCTCTGGATCTTCGCGAGTCGGCGCCGCCCGATGGGCGCGGTGTCGGGGTTGTTCCTGATGGGCTACGGGGTGCTGCGCTTCATCGGCGAATTCGCGCGCGAGCCGGACGTCTTCCTGGGTTACCTGGCATTCGGCCTGACCATGGGCCAGTGGCTGTCGTTGCCGATGATCGTGGCGGGCTTCGCGATGATGCTGTGGGCCTACCGGCGCGCCGACAAGGCGGAGCCGACGCTGCTCGACCGGCTCAAATAGCGCGCCAGCGAGCGGCTAGTCGAGGCGGTGAAAGTCGCCGTCGATCGGCGTGCGCTGCGGCGGGCGTCCCGCGACGGCCGGTTGCGGGCCGCGGTTGATCGGCAGCATCAGCAGCATCAGCGCCAGCGCGTCGGAAAGCACGCCCGGGAGCATGAACAGCAGGCCCGCGAGCACCTTGCGGCCGCTGTCGACGAGACCGCGCAGCAGCGATTGCTCGCCGTGCAGCGCCGCGAGCGTGTTGGCACGAAACGACATCCGCTCGTTGCGCAGCACCCACCAGCCGCCGAGGATGCCAGCGACGAGCCAGCCCCATACCGGGGTGCCGGTCAACCGTGCGACCCGCGCCGTCAGGTACAGGTCGATCAGCGGGAATATCAGTACAATCGCGATCAGGACGAAACGCATGGACGACTCCTCGGCGGGCGCGGCGATCGTCGTGCTGACGAACCTGCCCGATCGCGAAAGCGCGGGTCGGTTGGCCCGCACGCTCGTCGAAGGGCGGCTCGCCGCGTGCGTGAGCATCGGCGCAACCGTCGAATCAATTTATCACTGGCGGGGAAAAACCGAAACCGCCGTCGAGGTCCCGGTGTCGGTGAAGACCCGCGCCGCGTTGTTTTTACAGGTGGAGGCGGCGATCCGCAGTTTCCACCCCTACGAACTTCCGGAGATCGTCGCTGTCCCCCTCACGCATGGATCGACTGCCTACCTCGCCTGGATCGCCGCAGCCACGCACGCTGCGTAGCGGGGCGCGGGCCCTCGGCGGGGCATTGCTGCTCGCCTTGACGACGCTCGCAGCGGCGGCCGGTGGAGTCCCCGGCCTCGAGCCCAAGCTGCTGCCGCCGGACCAGGCGTTCCGCTTTTCGGCGCGAGCCCTCGACGCGAAGACGATCGAGGCGCGCTTCGACGTCGCCGACGGCTATTACCTCTATCGGGACAAGCTGCGCTTCAGCGCCGCGGCCGGCGGTCCGCCGCTCGGCGCGGTCACCCTCCCGCCCGGGAAGCGCAAGAAAGATCAATTCTTCGGCGAGGTGGAGACCTATCGCGGCAGCGTCGTCGTGAAGGTGCCGGTGGCCGAGGGGTCGACGGGACAGGCCGTGCTGTTCACGGCCGATTCGCAGGGCTGCGCCGACGCCGGCATCTGTTACCCGCCGAACAGCCAGCAAGTGAGAGTCGCGCTGCCACCACCGGGTGGCGGCCCCGGGCCGGTGGTCGAGGCGACCCCCGCCCGGAAGGGCCTGTTCAATTGAACGAGACCGATAGCGAGTACCCACTACCGCCTAAAGCGGCGAACGGACTCGGCAAGGTGCCGCGGTGGTTGATCGTTGCCCTCGTCGGCCTGCTGGCGTTGATCGCCGGCGCCTATGCGGCACGGACCACGCTGGCGCCCTCCGCCGGCAAGGACGCGACGGCGCTCTTCGCGGTGACGCTGCCCGATCTCGACGGGCGCGAGCAAACGCTCGGGCAATGGCGCGGCAAGGTTCTGGTGGTCAATTTCTGGGCGACCTGGTGCGCCCCCTGCCGCGAGGAGATGCCCCAGTTCATCAGGTCACAAGCGGAACTTGGCGCCAAAGGCCTGCAATTTGTCGGGATCGCCGTCGATCAGGCCGATAAAGCAAAGCAATTCGCCAAAGAGATCAATCTGAACTATCCGACGCTGGTGGGCGGCATGGATTCGTTGAAGCTCTCCAGCACGCTCGGCAACGATCTGATGGCGCTCCCCTTCACCGTCGTCGTGGGTCGCGACGGCAACATCGTCCACACGCAGCTCGGCCCGCTCAAGCAGGCGCAGTTCGACGCCATCGTCGGCAAGCTCATCTGACAATCCCCTGCGCGGCCAGGCCGCGCGTCGCCGATTTTCGGCGAACAACCACGCATCGCTGGACAACTAGCGCATATCTGCGGCAAACTCGCGCCCCACACGGGGGAACCGCATGGACTTGCGCAAGCTCAAGACCCTGATCGAGCTGGTCGAGACTTCGGGCATTGCCGAACTCGAAATTCAGGAAGGCGAGGAGCGTGTACGCATCACGCGCGCCGGGGCAGCACCTCCGGCGGTGATCCTGCCCGCGGGAAGCGTTGTCGCGCCGCCGGCGGCGGCTCCTGCGAGTGCCGGACTGGGTAGCGAGGCCGCAGCGCCTCCGGCCCACGAGGGCCACGTCGTGAAAAGCCCGATGGTCGGCACGTTCTATCGTGCCGCCTCGCCGGGCGCGAAGGTATTCGTCGAGGTCGGCGATACCGTCGCGCAGGGCGATGCGCTGTGCATCATCGAGGCGATGAAGCTGATGAACGAGATCGAAGCCGACGCGACCGGCACGATCAAGGCGATCCTCGTCGAGAATGGCCAGGCGGTGGAGTTCGGCCAGCCGATGTTCGTCATCGACTGACGGCGCGCCGATCCCGTGGCCGTCGCCAAGCCGGAGAAGCTGTTCGACAAGATCCTGATCGCCAACCGCGGCGAGATCGCGCTGCGCGTGCAGCGTGCCTGCCGCGAACTCGGCATCAAGACGGTCGTCGTGCATTCGGAGGCGGACCGCGACGCCAAGTACGTCGCCCTCGCGGACGAATCGGTGTGCATCGGGCCGCCACCCTCGTCGCAGAGCTACCTCAACATCCCCGCCATCATCGCCGCAGCGGAAGTCACCGACTCGCAGGCGATCCATCCCGGGTACGGGTTCCTGTCGGAGAACGCGGACTTCGCGGAGAAGGTCGAGCGCTCGGGCTTCGTCTTCATCGGCCCCAAGCCGGAAACGATCCGGCTGATGGGCGACAAGGTCAGTGCCAAGGCGGCGATGACCAAGGCCGGCGTGCCCTGCGTGCCCGGTTCGGAAGGCGCGCTGCCCGAAGACCCGAAGGAAATCGTCAAGATGGCCCGCGTCACCGGCTATCCGGTGATCATCAAGGCGTCCGGCGGCGGCGGCGGCCGCGGCATGCGCGTCGTCCACACCGAGGCCGCGCTGATGCCCGCGGTGACGCTGACGCGCAGCGAAGCGCAGTCGGCGTTCGGCAATCCGACGGTGTACCTGGAGAAGTTCCTGACGCAGCCGCGCCACATCGAGATCCAGGTGCTCGCCGACGAGCACAAGAATGCGATTTACCTCTTCGAGCGCGACTGCTCGATGCAGCGCCGCCATCAGAAGATCATCGAGGAGGCGCCGGCGCCGGGCGTGAACGCGCGCGCGCTGCTGCGCATTGCCGAGCGTGCCGCGGACGCATGCCGGCGCATCGGCTATCGCGGCGCGGGCACCTTCGAGTTTCTCTATCAGGACGAGGAATTCTTTTTCATCGAAATGAACACGCGCGTGCAGGTCGAGCATCCGGTGACGGAGCTCATCACCGGCGTCGACATCGTGCAGGAGCAGATCCGCATCGCCGCCGGCCACAGGCTGCGCTTTCGCCAGCGCGACATCGTCAAGCGCGGCCACGCGATCGAATGCCGGATCAACGCGGAGGATCCCTGGATCTTCACGCCGTCGCCGGGACGGATCACCTCGTGGCACGTCCCCGGCGGCCCGGGCATCCGCGTCGATTCGCATGCGTACCAGAACTACCTGGTTCCGCCGAACTACGATTCGCTGATCGGCAAGGTGATCGCGTACGGCGATTCGCGCGAGCAGGCGATGGCGCGGATGCGCGTCGCGCTGTCCGAAATGGTCGTCGCCGGCATCAAGACCAACCTCCCGCTGCACCAGGAGCTTCTGCTCGACGAGAAATTCATCGTCGGCGGCACGTCGATCCACTATCTCGAAGAGCGGCTCGCGAAGCGCAAGATCGTCCGCTGACGCGTGACGCGCCCGACGTGAGCTACGTCACGCTTCGCTTCGACGTCGACGCCGCGCTCGCCGAAGCGTGGTCCGATGCGCTGATCGGCGCGGGCGCGCTCGCCGTCGATGTCTCGGATCCGGCGGCGGGGACGGCGGCCGAGGCGCCCGTGTATGCGGAGCCGGGCGAGCCGGGCCTCGCGCAATGGAAGTCCGCGCGGCTGGCGGCGCTGTGCGCGGCGGGCACCGCGGCCGACGCGCTGCTGCGCCAGTGCGCGCAAGCGCTCGCCGTCGAGGCGCCGCCGTGCGTCGTCGGCGCGCTTGCCGAGCAGGATTGGGTGCAGGCGACGCAGGCGCAGTTCGGCCCGCTGCGCATCGCGGACCGATTCTGGATCGTCCCCTCGTGGTGCGCGCCGCCCGATCCGGGCGCCCTCAACCTCGCGCTCGACCCCGGACTCGCCTTTGGCACCGGTTCGCATCCGACGACGCGGCTTTGCCTCGAATGGCTCGCGGCGCATGGCATGAACGATCGCTCGCTGCTCGATTACGGCTGCGGCTCGGGCATCCTCGCGATCGCGGCCGCCAGGCTGGGCGCGCGGACGGTCGCGGGTACCGACATCGACCCGCAGGCGCTCGAGGCGAGCCGCGCGAACGCGCGCGCCAACGGCGTCGATGCCGTGTTCGTCGCGCCCGACGCGCTTGGCGACGCGGCTTACGACGTCGTCGTCGCCAACATCCTGACCAATCCGCTGCGCATGCTCGCACCGGCGCTCGCGATGCGCGTGCGCGGCGGCGGCGCGATCGTGCTCGCGGGGCTGCTCGACGCGCAGGCGTCGGCGCTCGCCGACGCCTATGCGCGCTGGTTTAATATCGCGCCGTGGCGCTCGGCCGACGGATGGACGCTGCTCGCCGGCGTGCGCAGGTCCGATCGTCCGTCCTGATCGCGAACGCATGACCGACCCGAAATTCACGCGCTGTCCCGGTTGCAGGACCGTTTTCCGCGTGACGCCGGAGCAGCTCGCGCTGCGCGCCGGGCAGGTGCGCTGCGGCCACTGCCGCGCCGTGTTCGACGGCAACGCGCAGTCGATATCGCTCGCGCCGTCGGGGCGCGGCGCAGTCGTCGAGGACGACGACGACCTGGCGCGCGGGCCGGCCACGGTGACGCTGCGCAGTTCGCGCGCACTCGAAGCCGTGGCCGAAACGCCGCCTCCCGCCAGCGCGCCGGCCTTCACGCCGCCTGCCGCGCGCGAGCCTTCGTTCGGGCCGGCGGCCGACGATGCGGTCCCATCGCCGTCGACCGAAGCGGCGCCGTCGCCGGCCAGCGGTTCGCCGGCGCGAGGGCGCGCTGCGCTGTACGCCGCCGTGATCTTGCTGCTGGTCATCGCGCTCGGCGTGCAGGCGCTCGTCCACTTCCGCGACGTCGTCGCTGCGCGCTGGCCCGCGGCAAAGCCGCTCCTCGGTCGACTCTGCGAGCCGCTGGGCTGCACGATCCGGCCGCTGCGCGAGATCGCGGGCCTGTCGATCGACGCTTCGGACCTTCAGTCCGATCCGGCGCACAAGGGGCTGCTGATCCTGACGGCGACGCTGCGCAATCGCGCAGCGATCGCGCTCGCCTACCCTCACCTGGAGCTGACGCTGACCGACGCGGCCGATCGCGTGGTCGTGCGCCGGGCGCTCACGCCGGCCGACTACGCGGCGGGCACGGCGAGCTTCGCCACCGGCTTTCCGGCGAACGGCGAACTCCTCGTCAAGACCTTCATCGACGCGAGCGCGACCACGCAGGCGGGTTACCGGCTCTACCTCTACTACCCCTGAACCCACGCACCAAACTGGCGCGATCCGGGTGGTCGCTTGTTCCGAATCGGTGCGAAGGGCTTGCGGGACAGCGGTCGAATCGGGGAAAATTGCACTAAAGCGGGGGGTGTAGAGCGCGTTCCCGCATGGCATGGTTCTAGCTATTTCACCGGCGCTAGATTCCGCGGCGCAACGTCCACGTTCGCCCCCGTTCCTCCAGGAGACTTTCGCATGACCACCCCAGCCGACGTGCTGAAGATGATCAAGGACAAGGAGGTCAAGTTCGTCGACCTTCGTTTCACCGATACCCGCGGCAAGGAGCAGCACGTCTCCGTCCCCTCCAAGGCGTTCGACGCCGACAAGTTCGAGTCGGGGCACGCCTTCGACGGCTCGTCGATCGCGGGGTGGAAGGGCATCCAGGCCTCGGACATGCTGCTGATGCCGGACCCCAATACCGTGAACATCGACCCGTTCATGGACGAGACGACGCTGCTCATCACCTGCGACGTGATCGAACCGACGGACGGCAAAGGCTACGAGCGGGACCCGCGCTCGCTGGCCAAGCGCGCCGAGGTCTACCTCAAGTCGACGGGCCTGGGCGACGTGTCGTACTTCGGGCCGGAGCCCGAGTTCTTCATCTTCGACGCCGTCGAGTGGTCGGTCGACATGTCGGGAAGCTATTGCAAGGTGTTCTCGAGCGAGGCGGCGTGGTCGTCGGCCGACAAGTTCGAGGGCGGCAACATGGGCCATCGGCCGACCGTGAAGGGCGGCTATTTTCCGGTGCCGCCGGTCGACTCGCTGCAGGACATCCGGTCGGCGATCTGCCTCGCGCTGGAGCAGATGGGCGTCGAGGTCGAGGTGCATCATCACGAAGTCGCGAATGCCGGCCAATGCGAGATCGGCACCAAGTTCGCGCCGCTCGTGCAGCGGGCGGACTGGCTGCAGATCCTGAAGTACTGCGTGCACAACACCGCGCACGCTTACGGCAAGTCAGCGACCTTCATGCCGAAGCCGATCGTGGGCGACAACGGCTCGGGCATGCACGTCCACCAGTCGATCTGGAAGGGCGGCAAGAACCTTTTCGCCGGCGACGGCTATGCAGGGCTGTCCGATTTCGCGCTGTATTACATCGGCGGCATCATCAAGCACGCGAAGGCGCTCAACGCGATCACCAATCCGGGAACCAATTCGTACAAGCGTCTGGTACCGGGCTTCGAGGCGCCGATCAACCTCGCGTACTCGGCGCGCAACCGCTCCGCCTCCTGCCGCATTCCCTACGTCAGCAATCCGAAGGGGCGTCGCGTCGAAGTTCGCTTTCCCGATCCGACGGCGAACCCCTACCTCGCCTTCGCTGCAATGCTGATGGCCGGACTCGACGGCGTGCAGAACAAGATCCATCCTGGCGACCCGATGGACAAGAATCTGTACGACCTGGAACCCGAGGAAGCCGCGAAGGTGCCGCATCCCTGCGCGTCGCTCGACGAGGCGCTCGACAATCTCGACCTGGACCGGGAATTCCTCACCCGCGGCGGCGTGTTCACCGACGACATGATCGACGCGTATATCGCGCTCAAGATGGAGGAGGTCACCCGGTTCCGGATGACCACCCATCCGGTCGAATTCGCCATGTACTACAGCCTCTGATCGAGGGCGCGCCTTACGTGCGCGGGGAACCAAGCGAAGGGGCGGGCGTGTCAAACCCGCCTCTTTTGCTTCGGGAACCCGGCAGTTACACTGGGGCGCGATGGTACGAAGTGTGTTCGAATCTGCAGGAATTCGGTGCCGGTGCGCGCTGGCGTGGTGCCTCGTCGCGACCGCATTGTGCCCACCGGGCCACGCCGGCGCCGCGACGATCGCCGAAAAGGCGCGTGAATCCGGCTGCGTGGGAAAGCCCGTGGCGGTCACGGAAGTCATCTACAAGTGCACGACGACGTCGGGCATCGAGTCGTACTTCAACGTTTCCGGCGTCGGCGTTGGTGTCGGCGCGGGCAACGGCAGCGCCGTCGTCAATGCGCCGCGTAGAACCGACAGCAAACCCGCGCCTGCGACGAGTTCGTCGCCGGCCGGCTTCCCGCGCGTCGACCCCGAAACGCAGAAGGGACGCGACGACCTTCGCCGCAAGGTCCTCACCGACGAGCTCACCGCCGAGGAAAAGGCGCTCGCCGATTCGCGCATCGCCTACGACGGCGGCGCGCCTTCACCGCTGGCCGAAGAAAAAGCCGACGCCGAGAAATACCGGCAGCGCATCGCGCGGCTGCGCGAAGCGGTGCAGCTCCACCAGCGCAACGTCGAAGCGCTCAAGAAGGAGCTCGGCGCCGCGCGCTGAAAGCCGGGCGCGTCGGCGCGCGTGGCGCAAGGACTCCCCGGCCTTTCGGGCAGCGGCAAACCCGGCGCGGATATTGCTAAGTCTGCGTGATGAATTCGCGCCTGCACTGTTGCGCGGAATGCAGGTGTCGCCGTGAAGCTCCGACTCTTTGCATCGCCTGCGCCGCTCGAACCGATCCCGCATGCGGGATTCGAGCTGCTTGCGACGGGCGTCCTGCTGCTCGACGCGAGGCGCTGCGTGATTTTCGCCAATCCCGCCGCCGAGAACCTGTTCGAGCTGTCGCGCGCGAAGCTCGTCGGCAATACCACGCGCGAGCTGTTCGGCGAGGCGCCCGCGCTGACAACGGCGATCGACAAGGCGCTGATGTCGGGCGCGTCGTACACGGAACAGGAGCTCGAGCTCGGTGTCGCGGGCAAGCCCCGCCTGCACCTCAATTGCACGGTCTCGATTATCGAAGGCACCGACCAGGCGCTGCTGATCGAGTTCCGCCACATCGACCAGCAACTCAAGATCGCGCGCGAGGAGCGCCTGCTCGAGCAGCAGCACGCGAATCGCGAGCTGATCAGGAGCCTCGCGCACGAGATCAAGAATCCGCTCGGCGGCATCCGCGGTGCGGCGCAGCTGCTCGAGCGCGAACTCGACCGGGCGCAGCTCATCGAGTACACGCAGGTGATCATCGGCGAGGCCGACCGCCTGCAGTCGCTGGTCAACCGGCTGCTGACGCCGCACCGGCTGCCTTCGTACCGGCGCACCAACATCCACGAGGTGCTGGTGCGGGTCAAAGGCGTCGTGCAGGCGGAGTTCACGGCCATCCCGATCACCTGCGACTTCGACATCAGCCTGCCGGAGTTCGACGCCGATCCGGAACAGCTGACGCAGGCGCTGCTCAACGTCGTGAAGAACGCCGCGCAGGCGCTGCACGGCACGACCGCGGGGCCGCAGATCCAGCTCACCACGCGTGTTGCGCGAGGGGTCACGCTGGCCAAGCGCCGGCGCCGCCTCGCGCTGATGATCGCGGTGATCGACAACGGGCCGGGCGTCGCGCCTTCGATCCGCGACAGGATTTTTTATCCGCTTGTATCGGGCCGCGAAGGCGGCAGCGGTTTGGGGCTGACGATCGCGCAGACCTTCGTGGCCCAGCACGGGGGCACCATCGAATGCGACAGCGTCCCCGGCCGCACGGTCTTCACCATCCTGCTGCCGCTGGAATCGATGCGCGCGGCGAGATAACCGGGGCATGAACGAGAAGATGTACGCGTACGATTACGAGCCGCCGCGCGGCGACGGAATGAAGGCCGTGTGGATCGTCGACGACGACCGCTCGATCCGCTGGGTGCTCGAGAAGGCGCTGGCGCGCGAGAGCATTCCGTTCAAGACCTTCTCGTCGGCGTACGAGGTGCTGCAGGCGCTGGCGGTGAGCCAGCCCCAGGTCCTCGTCTCCGACATCCGGATGCCGGGCGAGTCGGGGCTGACGCTGCTCAGCCGCATCAAGGAGCGCTATCCGCAGATTCCGGTGATCATCATGACCGCGTACTCCGACCTCGACAGCGCGGTCGCGGCCTTCCAGGGGGGCGCTTTCGAGTATCTGCCGAAGCCCTTCGATGTCGATCACGCGGTGGCGCTGATCCGCCGCGCCGGCAGCGAAACGCCCGCGACGCTGCCTGCGGCGGCCGGTGGCGCCGAGGCCCCGGAAATCCTCGGACAGGCGCCGGCAATGCAGGAAGTGTTCCGCGCGATCGGCCGGCTGTCCCAGTCGAACGCGACGGTGCTCATCACCGGCGAATCCGGCACCGGCAAGGAGCTGGTGGCGCGTGCGCTGCATCGGCACAGCCCGCGGGCGGCGGGCCAGTTCATCGCGATCAATACCGCCGCCATCCCCAAGGACCTGCTCGAATCGGAGTTGTTCGGCCACGAGCGCGGCGCGTTCACCGGCGCGCAGAACATGCGCCGCGGCCGCTTCGAGCAGGCGGAAGGCGGCACGCTTTTCTTAGACGAGATCGGCGACATGCCGCCGGACCTGCAGGTGCGCCTGCTGCGCGTGCTGGCCGACGGCGAGTATTACCGCGTCGGCGGCCACTCGCCGCAAAAGGCCAGCGTGCGGATCATCGCAGCGACGCACCAGAACCTCGAGGAGCGCGTACGCCAGGGGCTGTTCCGCGAGGATCTGCTGCATCGGTTGAACGTCGTGCGGCTGCGGCTGCCGCCGCTGCGTGAGCGGCCCGACGACATCGCTCCGCTGTCGAGACACTTCCTGCAAAAGAGCGCGCGCGAGCTGGCGGTCGAGCCGAAGGTGCTTTCCGACGACGCGTTGAAATTGCTGGCGGCGTTCTCGCTGCCGGGCAACGTACGCCAGCTGGAGAACATGTGCCACTGGCTGACCGTGATGGGACCGGGGCAGCGTATCGAGGTCGCCGACCTGCCGCCCGAAGTGCGCGAGACTCCGGGGAGCGGTGGCCCGACGGCCGCGGACGTCGGCTGGCAGCAGGCGCTCGACCGCGAACTCGCGCAGGCGCTCGCGCGCGGCGAACGCAAAGTCGGCGATCGTCTCGAGCACGAGTTCGAGAAGACGCTGATCCGGCGCGCGCTCGCGCACACCGGCGGGCACCGGATGGAAGCGGCGGCGTGGCTCGGCTGGGGTCGCAACACGCTGACGCGCAAGATTCAGGAGCTCGGCCTCGACGCCGAATTGCGCAAGGGCGAGCGCGGCGCTTAGCCTTGCTGCGTTCGCCGGCGACGACGCACGCGCGCGCCGCTCTGGTTCGCGAAAAGCAGCTACTTCGGCGCAGGCGGCATCGGCAAAGCCGCGGGCGCGAGCAGCGAGCGCTCGACCATCTCCTCGATCACGACGTCCGGCTTCTCGCGCAGGATCAGCGCGGGGTCGAGGCGGCGGCTGCCCACGTAAACCGCGCGGCTGAAGTTTTCCGACAGCAGCGGGATCAGCGGAATGGCCATCGAGTCGCGGTAGACGACCGCGCGCGGCAGGCCCGGTTGCGCGCAGGCGTAGAACTCGAAGCCTTCGTCGGCGCCGGTGTCGGTCCGCTTAGCGCAGCGCGCCCCCGGCTCGCCCAGCACCTTGGCGAACGGCGCGTAATCGGGCTCGCGGTAGCGCGCGGGAAAGCCGAGTTGCCGCGCCAGGTCGCCGGCGTAGAAATCGACGGCGGGATCGTAGGGCGGCATTGCCGCAGGCGTGAGGGTGGCGAGGCTGCCCGGCGGCAGCGCGCGCTGAACCTCGCGCATGATCGCGTCGTAGCCGGCGGCGGCGCCGATCATGTTCCAGTGCGAGTCGGTGGCGTAGTACGCGCGCCGGCGGGCCTTCGCCTCGGCGAGCGGCGCGCGCAGATCGACAAAGCGCACGCCGCCGTCGTCCTTCAGCGCCGCCGCAAGGCGCGCCAGCGGCGTCGGCGCGTGCGGCGGGCCGACCCAGGCCGGCAGGTTTTCGGGATAGACGCTGAACTTGTCGGGAACGATCGTCACGACGTAGACGACGCCGAGCGACGCGAGGAACTGCTGGCGGCGCTTCAACTCGGCCACCACGGCCGCGATCTCTGCGTCGGCAACCGGCAGCGTGCCGCGAAAGTGGCGCTCGAGCGCCTTGCCGTCCTCGCCGACAAAATAGAGCCAGTCGTTGCGTCCGATCAGGACGTTCGGCGCCGGAGAGACGCCGAAGAGGCCGGCCATCGTCGCGTGATGCAGGCGCAACAGCGGATCGCGAACGCCGAAGCGGTCGGCGAAGGCGCGCTCGAACTCGCCCGGGAAGGTGCGCGACGGCGTGAGCGACGGCCATGGTGCGCGGGCGCGGAACTCGAATTCGAGCGCGGACTGCGGCGGCGTGCGCAGCGCGCCGAAGCCTCCGGCGCCCAACGCGACGCAGAAGCCGGCGGCGAGCATTGCATCGCGCCATCGATGCGTCGCCGGCGCGGGCGGCGGCACCGGCGGCAGAGCGAGCGGATCGGCGCGTTGCATCGTCAGAAGCGGAAGTAGATGAACGGATTGTAGGTGCCGGCGGCGAGCATGGCCGCGGACGCGACGAACACCGCTGCCAGCCACGCGCAGTCGGCGGT
>JBDSLT010000107.1:0-2579 GCA_039916265.1 Casimicrobiaceae bacterium
GCGGCAAGCTCGCCGATGAGCTCGTCTCGTGCCGCAGCCGCAACGAGTTCATGCTGTCGACCGCCGACAAGGTCAACTACATGGACGTGGCGCCGGCGCAGATCGTCTCGGTGGCCGCTTCGCTGATCCCGTTCCTCGAGCACGACGACGCCAACCGCGCGCTGATGGGCTCCAACATGCAGCGGCAGGCGGTGCCGTGCCTGCGTCCCGAGAAGCCGCTGGTCGGCACGGGCGTGGAGCGCACCGCGGCGGTCGACAGCGGCACGGCGGTGATGGCGCGTCGCGGCGGCAAGGTCGACTATATCGATGCCAGCCGCATCGTCGTTCGCGTCAACGACCCGGAGACGGCCGCCGGCGAGGTCGGCGTCGACATCTACAACCTGACGAAGTACAAGCGTTCCAACCAGAACACCAACATCAACCAGCGCCCGCTGGTGAAGCAGGGCGACGTGATCGCCAAGGGTGACGTCATCGCCGACGGCGCTTCGACCGACATGGGCGAGCTGGCGCTCGGCCAGAACATGCTGGTCGCGTTCATGCCGTGGAACGGCTACAACTACGAGGATTCGATCCTGATCAGCGAGCGCGTGGTCGGCGACGACCGCTACACGTCGATCCATATCGAGGAATTGTCGGTGGTGGCGCGCGACACCAAGCTCGGCTCCGAGGAAATCACGCGCGATATCTCGAGCCTCGGCGAAGGCCAGCTCGGCCGCCTCGACGAGGCCGGCATCGTCTACATCGGCGCCGAAGTCGAAGCGGGGGACGTGCTGGTCGGCAAGGTCACGCCGAAGGGCGAGACGCAGCTGACGCCGGAGGAGAAGCTGCTGCGAGCGATCTTCGGCGAGAAGGCCTCCGACGTGAAAGACACCAGCTTGCGCGTGCCGTCGGGAATCTCGGGCACGGTGATCGACGTGCAGGTCTTCACGCGCGAAGGCATCGAGCGCGACAAGCGCGCCGCGCAGATCATCGACGACGAGCTGAAGGGCTACCGCAAGGACTTGAACGACCAGTTGCGCATCGTCGAGAACGACCAGTACGCGCGGATCGAGAAGATGCTGCTGAACAAAGTCGTCAACGGGGGGCCGAAGCGCCTCGCCAAGGGCGCCAAGGTCACGAAGGAATACCTGGACGGCGTCGCGCGCCACGACTGGTTCGATATACGTCTCACCGCGGAGGATTCGGCGCGTCAGCTCGAGCAGATGAAGGAATCGCTCGCGCAGCTTCGCGTCACCTTCGACCAGATGTTCGAGCTGAAGAAGAAAAAGCTGACGCAGGGCGACGAGCTGCCGCCGGGCGTGCAGAAGATGGTCAAGGTGTACGTCGCGGTGAAGCGCCGTCTGCAGCCGGGCGACAAGATGGCCGGCCGTCACGGCAACAAGGGCGTGGTGTCGAAGATCGTCCCGGTCGAGGACATGCCGTACATGGACGACGGCACGCCGGTCGACATCGTGCTGAATCCGCTCGGCGTTCCGTCGCGGATGAACGTCGGGCAGATCCTCGAGGTGCACCTGGGCTGGGCCGCGAAGGGGCTGGGCCGCAAGATCGACGAGATGCTGAGGGCGGAGCAGAAGGCCGCCGACGTACGCAAATTCCTCGAAAAGATCTACAACGGCACCGGACGTCCGGAACGCTTGAACGAGCTGACCGATGGCGAAGTGATGGAGCTTGCCGGCAACCTGACGCGCGGCGTGCCGTTCGCCACCCCGGTGTTCGACGGCGCGACCGAGGACGAGATCAAGGGCATGCTCGAGATGGCGGGACTGCCGCGCAGCGGCCAGATCCAGCTGAGCGACGGGCGCACCGGCGATCCGTTCGACCGGCCGGTGACCGTGGGCTTCATGCACATGCTGAAGCTGCATCACCTCGTCGACGACAAGATGCACGCGCGCTCCACCGGCCCGTACAGCCTCGTCACGCAGCAGCCGCTGGGCGGCAAGGCGCAGTTCGGCGGCCAGCGCTTCGGCGAAATGGAAGTGTGGGCGCTCGAAGCCTATGGCGCCGCGTACACGCTCCAGGAAATGCTGACGGTCAAGTCGGACGACGTCAACGGCCGCACCAAGGTCTACGAGAACATCGTCAAGGGCGAGCACAAGATCGAAGCCGGCATGCCGGAGTCGTTCAACGTGCTGGTGAAGGAAATCCGCTCGCTGGCGATCGACGTGGACATGGAGCGCGACTGATGGCGCCCTACACGTTGCGGCAAACGAATTGCAGTCACTCCGAAACTTTCGGGAGTAAGCACGCATGAAAGCACTACTCGATCTGTTCAAGCAGGTAACGCAGGAAGAAGAATTCGACGCCATCCGCATCGGGCTGGCATCGCCGGAGAAGATCCGCTCTTGGTCGTACGGCGAAGTGAAAAAGCCGGAGACGATCAACTACCGCACCTTCAAGCCCGAGCGCGACGGCCTTTTCTGCGCCAAGATTTTCGGGCCGGTGAAGGACTACGAATGCCTGTGCGGCAAGTACAAGCGCCTGAAGCACCGCGGCGTGATCTGCGAGAAGTGCGGCGTCGAGGTAACGCTCGCCAAGGTGCGCCGCGAGCGCATGGGCCACATCGAGCTCGCCTCGCCGGT
>JBDSLT010000108.1:0-5719 GCA_039916265.1 Casimicrobiaceae bacterium
TTTCCTTGCCGCGCGACTGGCTGTTCGGCGCGTGGCCCCAGAACACCAGCGCCCGCAGGTTCGGGCCCTGGTCGATCATGTCGTTCTTTTCCATCACGCCGTCGATCCAGCGCGACACCGTCATGCCGGGCTTTTCCATCATGCCTTCGGCGTACTGCTTCTTGATCCACTCGTAGTCGACGCCCCACACGCCCGCGTAGTGCTTCCACGAGCCCGCGGCGAGGCCGTAGTAGCCCGGCAGCGAATCCGGGTTCGGGCCGACGTCGGTCGCGCCCTGCACGTTGTCGTGGCCGCGGAAGATGTTCGCGCCGCCGCCCGAGACGCCGATGTTGCCGAGCGCGAGCTGGAGGATGCACGACGCGCGGACCATCGCGTTGCCGATCGTGTGCTGCGTCTGGCCCATGCACCAGACAATCGTCGACGGCCGGTTCCGCGCGAACATCTCGGTGACCTTGGCCATCTGCGCCTCGGAAACGCCGCAGGCCTCGGTCACCTTGTCCGGCGTCCACTTGGCCATCACGTCTTCCTTCACCTTCTCCATGCCGTAGACGCGATCGTTGATGTACTGCTTGTCCTCCCAGCCGTTCTTGAAGATGTGGTAGAGAACGCCGAACAGGAACGGGATGTCGGTGCCGGAGCGAATGCGCACGAACTCGTCGGCCTTCGCGGCCGTGCGCGTGAAGCGCGGATCGACGACGATCATCTTCGCGCCATTTTCCTTGGCGTGGAGCATGTGCAGCATCGACACGGGATGCGCCTCGGCGGCGTTGCTGCCGATGTACAACGCGCACTTGGTGTTGCCCATGTCGTTGTACGAGTTGGTCATCGCGCCGTAGCCCCAGGTGTTGGCTACGCCGGCGACCGTGGTCGAATGGCAGATGCGCGCCTGGTGGTCGCAGTTGTTCGTGCCGAAGAACGAGACGAACTTGCGGAATAGATACGACTGCTCGTTGCTGTGCTTCGACGAGCCGACCCAGAAGATCGCGTCCGGCGACGATTCCTTGCGGATCGCGAGGATCTTGTCGCCGACCTCGTTGATCGCCTGATCCCAGCTCATCTTCTGGTATTTGCCGTTGACGAGCTTCATCGGCGACTTCAGCCGGTACTCGCCATGGCCGTGCTCGCGGACCGACGCGCCTTTGGCGCAGTGCGCGCCGAGGTTGAGCGGCGAGTCGAACACCGGCTCCTGCCGGACCCACACGCCGTTTTCGACCACGGCATCGATCGCGCAGCCGACCGAGCAGTGCGTGCATACCGTTCGGTGCACTTCCTGCTTGACGCTTGCGCCGTCGCTCGCGGCCTCGGCCTTGCCCATCGTGCCGTAGGGGAGCTGCGTGGCGAATGCGCCCACGCCGGCGGCAAGACCGGAGCGCTTGAGGAAGGCGCGGCGATCCATCGTCGCGATGCGCGCGCCGGACAGGCGGGCGAGGCGCGGCGCGGTGGGAGTGGCGTCGGAGGTTCGCGTCAGCAGCATGATCTTCTCCTCAGTTGCTCAAAGCCGCGTCGTTGCGTAGTAATCGCGAACGTGCTGCGTTTCGCGATAACCGGAGCCCGCAGCGGCGGGCGTCGCGACGACGGCATCGGCCGGTGCCGCGAGCGCGGGAGTCGCCGCAGCGGCGACCGCGCCGGCACCTCCCGCGGACAGCGCGAACAAAAAGCGGCGGCGGGAGACTTCAGGAATGGAAGGATTCGCGCTGACGTTCCCGATGCGGGACTCAACGTCAACGCGCGGCGATGGCGTACGCATGCGTGCCTCCGAAAAAATTGATCGTGACGTGCTTTATTTTTGGCGCGCGATCGTTTTGGCGCGCGATCGCGGCACACGCTTCCGCCCGCGATTCTGGAACAACCGATGCGCTAATCCATGGCGAGGGAGTCACGTTCCACCGCCATGAACAAAGTAGTGAATTCTGCTACCCGCGCATAGTAATTGGCAAGGGAACTTTGTTCTATTGCAGCGCAACATCCGAATATCCAGGGTGACAGCTGCGTTTGGAAAAAATTCCTCTGGACCTCGATCGGCGCGGCGCGACGCGCAGCGTCCCCGACGATCAGCAGGCGCATCGTCTCGCACAGCGCCGCGACGTGGTCTTCGAGCATCGTCGCTTCACCCTTACGCGCCAGCCCCAGTGCGGCGAGTTCGCCGCGCAGCGCGGCCAGCGGCTTTTCCATCATGAAGCCCACGCGCCAATGTGAACCGTGCAGGTTGACCTCGCACTTGCCGACGCCGACGAAAAGGTCGTCGTATTCCTGGCGCCCCGCGTCGACGTCCATCACGAGGCTGGCGTCGAGCAGCCGGTTCCACGCCGCGGGGAGCGGCGCGCCGGCATCGGCCAGGCGGGGGGCGTGGCCCAGCATGTCGAGCATCGCGCGGTCGGGACCATCGGCGAACAAGCGCGAAAGCACCGCGTAGCAGTCCGCACGCGCCTGGTCCTCCGCGGAGGGCGCCCGGGACAACGCGATCGTCGCATGGGTAGCTGCGCTTGCGGGCTCCGCCCGAGCATCGCTGCGCGCCGCCTCTCCCGGGAGGGGAGCACCCTGGGGCGGTCCGGCGGTGCTTGGATGATCCCCCCAAGCGTCGCTGCGCGCCGCCCCCCCCGGGGGGCGAGCACCTTGGGGCGGCCCGGCGGTGCTCAAAGCTTGCGCACGTCGAGGCTGTTTTCCGACTGCATCATGTCGACGACGCGGCAGTCGGCGCACATCTTCAGGCGATCGATCGCACCCGGCTCGGCAAACATCGAGTGGCCAGCCAGGCGCGCGAGCATCGCCTCGATCAGCTTCTGCGTTCCGAGCGGCTTGCCGCAGCGCGTGCACGCGACGACCTGCGCGACGTTCAGGACACGCGGCGCCCTCGCGGCCGGCGTGAGGTCGAGCTGGGGGACGAGCGTGATCGCGTGCTCCGGACACGTCGTGGCGCAGATGCCGCACTGGACGCATTTCGTCTCGAGGAGCCGCAGCTGCGGCGTCTCGGGATTGTCGATGATCGCACCTACCGGACACGCGCCCACGCACGCCAAGCACATCGTGCAGGCGTCGCGGTCAACGGCGATGGCGCCGAACGGCGCGCCCGCCGGCAGCGCGATCACCTGCTGCGGAACGGGCGCGTGCAGGGCGAGGTGATCGAGGGCGAGACCCAGCGCCGTGCGTTTGTCGCCGACGGGCGCGAAGGTGGCGGCGATCCGCGCGCCCAGCGGGGGCGGCCAGGTCCACAGGTCGCGCTCCAGCGTCTCGACGCGCGCACCGTCGACGACTCGGAAGTGCTCGCCCTGGTAACCCAGTGTGTTGGCGATCGCGTCGCCGATGGTCATCTGGAAGCGCAGCGCCTGCGCGTATTGCGGCGCCTCGCTGCCGAGCGCCAGCACCGCGACCGACGAGGCGCCCCAGGCCAGTGCGGCGAGCCACGTGTCGAGGCCCACCGATGCCATGTGGTGAACTTCCACGGGAACGACCCGCGCCGGCAGCCCTTTTCCCCGCCGTGCGAGCCGCGCGAGGGCGTCGCGGCCTTCCTCGGCATGCAGCAAGAGGCAGGCGTCCCGTCCACCGGCCTTCGCATACGCCGCGAGAAGCGTACGAACGCGGCTGCCGAGATCCGCGGCGCCGGGATAGGCGTAGGCCATCGCGCCCGAAGGGCACACGGTCGCGCAGGCGCCGCAACCCATGCACAGGTGCGGCTCGACCTCGACGTGATCGCCGTCCGCGCGGATGGCGCGTGTCGAGCAGACATCGATGCATTGCGTGCAGCCGGTCTGGCGCGAGCGGCTGTGGGCGCAGATCGACGCCTTGTAGCGAAAGAACTTCGGCTTCTCGAACTCGCCGCGCAGCGTCGCCAGTTCGGCGGCGACCTTGGCCTGCGCGAGCGGGTCGTTACCCGGCGCGTAGTAACCCTGCGGCGGCTGATGCTGGGTGAACCACGGCGTACCGCGCAGGTCGAGGACGATATCGAAGCGCTCGCGCCGCGCGCGCTCGGCGCGGTCGAAGTCGATCGCACCGATCGCTCCGCAGGCCGCGACGCACTTGCGATGGTCGCGACACTTGTCGAGATCGATCTGGTAGCGCCAATCGATCGCGGCCTCCGGACACACCTCGATGCACGCGTTGCACCGCGTGCACAGATCGAGATCGATCGGATTGTCCTGCGTCCACGCAACGTCGAACGCGCCGAGCCACCCGTCGATCGCCGTCGGTGTTCCGGAGTACACGGCAAAGTCGCGTTGCGCGGGCAGCTCGGCCTCGTCGGCGGTGTCGCTCGCAAGCACGGTCACGGTGAGCGCGTCGGCGAGCGCCTGAGCCCACTTCAGCGCTTCGCGCAGCGGGCCGACGACGAGGAGCTGGCCGGACGACGCGTAGGCCACGCGCGGAACCGGGTCGGGCTCCGGCATGGCGGCGGCGGCGAGCAGCGCGGCGATCTTCGGCGTTGCCTTCGCCGCCTCTGCGGACCAGCCGCCGTTCTCGCGGATGTTCACGAAGCGGATCGACTGTGCCTTGCCCCCCTCCTCCGCCACGTCACCCAGCAGTCGCGCCTCCTGCGTGCAGGCGACGAGAAGATCGCCCGTCGCACCGGCGGCGAATCCGGCGAGCTCCTTCTGGCACATCATCGTGCGCAGCGCGGGCGGGGCATCGAGGTCGAGCGCCTTGGCGAGCGCGGCCGCGTCGAGCGGCATCGTGCCGTTGCAGGAGCACAGCATCAACCGCTTGTCGGCGACGCTCACGCAGCGTCTTCCGGCGGCGCGTCGAGCGGGAGGCGGATCTGCTCGGGGCCGAAGTCGACGGGATCCGATTCGGCGACGGCGAGCAGCGGGAATGCAGCTTCGGGAGGAATCGACTGCGCGGCCGCCAGCGCCGGCGGAGGCTCCGGCGCAAGCTCTTCCTCCGGGACGTCCTCGAAAAAGCCCGCGGGATTCATCCGCGTCGGCGGCGGCGCGAAGATGTAGCGCGCCTGCATCAGCGTCTTCACCACTTCCGGAGAAATCGGATCGGCCTTCGAGTAATCGCCGATGTAGATGTCGAGGCCGTCCATGACGTTGAAATGCGGGTCGGCGAAGAGCTTGCGCATCGCCGCGCTGCGCAGCTGCGGCGCGACGTCGGCCTGCATGAACGGCGCGAAATCCGATAGCGGCGTCAGCGAGTCTATCGGGGGGAGCTCGGGCTTGACCGGCGCAACGTCGACCGGCGACGGCGCCGACGCATCGGTCGGCGCATCGACCGGCGATGGCGGCGCATCGGACCGCGGTGGCGCCGGCGTCGCGTGGAGCGCGGGTGCCACCGGCAACGGCGCGGGGGCGGGATCGGCGGCCGGTGCGGACGCCCCGAGCTTCCGGGTCGACCAGCGGCGCAGCGAAAATCCGCCGCCCGGCTTCGCCTCGTCGCTCATCGGCGCGTTCCGCGCCCGCGGGCAAACTCGCCTTCGGCCAGCGCGTTGCGCTTGACCTTGGTACGCGGCTGCGGCTTGTAATGCTCACCGACGAACGGACGCATCCAGTCGGCAATCGCCGCGGGCATGGCCACCGGGTCGACACGCTCGCCGCCATCCATCAGGCGGCCCGCCTCGTTGTAGCTCAGCGTCGCGAGGATCGGGCGCACCGCCGGCGACGCATCGTCCTCGCTCAATCGCCACATGACGAACACGCAGGGCGCGGGTGACGTGAGGTTGAGGAAATAGCCCTCGGCTTCCGTCGGATGCAGTTCCAGCGAGTAGCGCGGGAAGCGCCAGCGGTGGTGA
>JBDSLT010000109.1:0-2942 GCA_039916265.1 Casimicrobiaceae bacterium
CGAGCACGTCGCCCACCACGCGCGCGCACTTCACATACGGGCGGTTCCACGCGATGTTCGCCTCGTGCATCGCGAACAGGACCCGTCGATGCACCGGTTTGAGGCCGTCGCGGACGTCGGGGAGTGCCCGGCCCACGATTACGCTCATCGCATAATCGAGGTACGAATGCCGCATTTCGGCTTCGAGGCTGACCGGCAGCGTTTCTTTGGCGAACTGCTCCATGGAAGGGAAATTCCTGGCGAAATCGATTCGGGATGGGGCCCAAGCCGCTAGAAAACCGCGCTGCGCGCGCTTTTGCGGTCCGGACGCGGTCGCGCGCGCAGTTTTTGCCCGCGGCCGGCCGTCGCCATTTGCGGCGGAGGCCCTTGAAAACACGAAATTTTACCACGGCGTTGTATCGCCGCGACAGTCGCTGCGCAGCGCGGCACAAACGCGGGCATTTCTTTGCTGCGCCCGGGGCGCTGTGCTAAAGTTCCTGACGATACGGACGATACGCGCGGCCGGCTGAAAGCCAGCGGTGCCAAGTTGCCGGGTTCACAAAAAACCTGTTCAAAACCAAAGCCAAAGGGGTGAAACAATGACTCGACGTCTCGTCTCCGGTGTTGTCGTCGGCGCGCTCGCAGCCGCCTTCGCCGGCAACGCTGCCGCGCAAACCGCAAATCCGAAAGGCTATGTGCCCGGAGTGGCGGAGTGCATGGGCAACTGCGGATACGTATTGAGCTTCGCCGCAACGCCGGGAAACAACGTCGTGAGAAGCGGCACTTACAACGGTGCGCGCGGCCTCGCCGGCAACCTGTGCTATCGCACCGGTTACTGGGCGCCGAGCATGGCCATCGAGGCGTGCGATCCGGATCTGGTGCCGAAGCCGCCTGCGCCGCCTGCGCCGTCGCCTGCGGCCGCGCCCCCGCCGCCCCCGCCGCCCGCTCCCGCTCCGGCACCCGCTCCGGCACCCGCGCCGGCAGTGCAGAAGATCACGCTGGCCTCGAAGGCGCTGTTCGACTTCGACAAGGCCGTGCTGAAGCCCGAAGGCAAGGCGGCGATCGACAGTGAAATCGTGTCGAAGCTTTCTTCGGTGCAGAAGCTCGAACTCGTGCTCGTGACCGGCCACACGGATCGCATCGGCACGCAGCAGTACAACCAGAGGCTGTCCGAGCGCCGTGCCGATGCCGTCCGCGACTATCTCGTGAGCAAGGGCGTGCCGAAGGACAAGATCGAAACCCTCGGCATGGGCAAGACGCAGCCGGTTCCGGGCGTGGTCTGCACGATGACGCAGCTGAAGGCGCTCATCGCGTGCCTCGCGCCGAACCGTCGCGTCGAAGTCGAAGTGAAGGGCGAAGCCGTCGTCCGCCGCTAACACGCGCCTCCAGCGTTACCCATACCCCGCCAGCGATGGCTGGGTATTTTTTTCCGCAGCGGCGCTGCGTCGGGCGGAACGCATGCGGCGCGGCGGCGCCTGCCACTCCGCTAGACTGTCGTCATGGCGCCCCGCCCCGTCGATCTGGTCATTCACGCACGCTGGATCGTCCCCGTTCAGCCGGCGGGCACGCTGGCCGATCACGCGCTCGTCGTCGACGGCGGCAGGATCGTCGCGCTCGCCGAATCGTCGGTCGCGGAGCGTGAATTCGCAGCGTCGGCGCGTGTCGACCTGCCGACGCATGTACTCATCCCCGGTCTCGTCAATGCGCACACGCACGCGGCGATGAACCTGCTTCGGGGAATCGCCGACGACATCGCGCTCAAGGAATGGCTGGAGAAGCACATCTGGCCGCGCGAGGGTCGCTTCGTGTCGCCGGAATTCGTCTACGACGGGACGCTGCTGGCCGCAGCGGAGATGCTGCGCGGTGGCGTGACGTGCGCCGCGGACATGTATTTTTTTCCCGACGCCGCGGCCCGCGCGCTCGATGCTGCCGGAATGCGCGCGCTGGTCGGCATGCCGGTGCTCGATTTCCCGACGCCTTATGCTGCCGATCCTGACGCGTATCTGCAAAAGGGCCTCGCGGCGCGGGACGCATTCAAGCACGCCGCGCGGCTCTCCTTCGCCTTTGCCCCGCATGCTCCGTACACCGTCGGCGACGCGACGTGGGCCAAGGTGACGATGTACGCGCGGCAACTCGACCTGCCGATCCACACCCACGTGTGCGAGACGCAAGGCGAGGTCGAGGATTCGCGCGCGGCGAGCGGCGAGACGCCGGTCGAGCGGCTGGAGCGTCTCGGCGTCACGGGTCCCTCGCTCATCGCCGTGCACGCGGTCCACCTGACCAAAGGGGATCTCGACAAGCTCGCGGCACAGCGCTGCAACGTCGTCCACTGCCCGGCGTCGAACATGAAGCTCGCAAGCGGCATCGCCCCGGTCACCGCAATGCTGGCGCGCGGCATCAACGTCGCGCTCGGCACCGACGGCGCCGCGTCGAACAACCGCCTCGACATCTTCTCCGAGATGCGCCTCGCGAGCCTGCTCGCCAAGGTCGCGACGGGCGACGCCGCCGCACTCCCGGCCCCGGCAGCGCTGCACATGGCCACGCTCGGCGGGGCGATCGCGCTGGGGCTCGACGCCGAGGTGGGCTCGCTCGCCGTCGGAAAGGCCGCGGATGCCGTCGCTGTCGACCTCGGCGGTCTCGACGCGATCCCGGTCTACGACCCCGTTTCGCATCTCGTGCACGTCGCGGGCCGCGACAATGTCAGCGACGTATGGATCGACGGCAAACGCGTCGTCGACGCTGGGCGGCTCGCCACTGTCGACGAAAGCGCGCTGGCCGCGCGCGCGTCCGCATGGCGGCAACGCCTGAACTGAGGGAGGACTCCGATGAGCGCAGCCGCAGCCAATGCGGACCCCGCCGAGCTCGAGAAATTCTCGGCGCTGGCGCACCGCTGGTGGGACCCCGAGAGCGAGTTTCGCCCGCTGCACGAGATCAATCCGCTGCGCCTCGGCTGGATCGAGGCG
>JBDSLT010000110.1:0-6438 GCA_039916265.1 Casimicrobiaceae bacterium
GGGTTGATCTTTGAGGCAGGAGTGCCGGGATTGCGCGGCGTCGGCGTGGGTGGATACATCGCCGGGAAAGGCTGGATGACTTTTGGACGCTTCTTGCGGGTCGGAGGACGGGCCATATTTATCCTGCTGTCAGAGGGGTGAATCTGGCTGCTGCCAGGTGACGCCGCACGCACGCGCGGGCATCACTCGTCCTGCTACATCGTAATCTTGTTGCCGTTCCACGGATTCATCAACGCCCAAAGTGCCGTCAAGGGGTAGCCATCTGGCGTTGTCGAGACCTCCCCGGCCAATAAAAAGCCGCCCCCGAAGCCCCGAATCTTCCCGGTTGGCGCCCCGCCCCCGATGCGTGACAATGCAGTCTGGGCGGGAACCCCCGCGCCGTTGCCGCCGCAGGACCACGCCAGCGCATGAACCTCGGCCAGTCCGCCTTTTCGCCGTTCATCGACACCTTGACGCGCGAAGCGTCCGGGGCCTCGACGCCAAGCGGCGAACGCGAGGCCGGAGTGCCGGCGCACGACGACCGCAAGCAGGGTCTGCGGTTGCGCCGCTTCCTCTTCGCGAGCGCCTTCTCGATGATGTACCTGATGGTGCTCACGGTCTTCCACACGCAGGAGATGGTGGACCGCGAGACGCTGCTGCAGACCTTCGCGATCGTCGCGGCGATCGTCCTGACGTTCTACGGCCTGTTCCGCTTCGGGCTCAACCTGCGCTTCGCCGATCCCAGCCTGACCGTCCCGCAGTTCGTCGCGTCCGTCATCACGATGCTGTACGTCGTCTATCGCGCGCCGGAGACACGGCTCGCCTTCATCGCGTTCTTTTTCGTCGCGCTAATGTTCTGCATGCTTCGGCACAGCGGCAGGAAGGTCGCCGTCCTGGGGACGCTCTCCCTCCTGGGCTTCGCGCTCGTGATCGGGCTTCGTTACTACGGCGATCACGACGCCGAGACGCTTCGCGTGGATGGGCTGCAGGTTGCCGTCGTGGCTGTCACGCTCCCCTGGTTCCTCTTCGTCGCCGGGCACGTCAGGCGGCTTCAGCGCGGCTTGAGCGAAGTCAGCACCAGGCTCGAGGACGTCGAGGAGCGGGCGCGCCGCGACGACCTGACGGGGGTCTACAACCGCCGCACGCTGATGACGGTGATGGAAAATGCCAGGCGGCAGGCGGACGTCACCGGCGAGCCGCTCTCGATCTGCGTGATCGACCTCGACTTGTTCAAGCGCTACAACGACGAGTTCGACCACCTGACCGGCGATGTCGTGCTGCGGCTGTTCGCGCAGGCCGTGCAGCGCGGGCTGCGCTCGACCGACATCTTCGGGCGTTTCGGCGGCGAGGAGTTCGTGCAGATCCTGCGGCACACCCGCCTCACGGGTGCAATGTCCGACGCCGAGCGGCTGCGCAAGCGCATCAGCGCGCTGGACATCCCGTTCTCGCGCGCGGTCGGCCCGCTGACGGTCTCGATCGGCGTGGCGCAGTACGAGCCGGGCGAGACGATCGTCGAGACCTTCGCCCGCGCCGACGCGGCGCTGTACAAGGCGAAGGAGCGGGGCCGCAATCGCGTCGAATGCTAGGGCGTGAGGCGCGCGTCACCAGCGATGCGCGGCCTCGAACGCGGCGGCGCCGATAAGCGCCGCGACGGGCAGCGTTACCACCCACGCGACCACGATCCGCTGCGCGACGGTCCAGCGCACCGCTGATGCGCGGCGCGCCGCGCCGACGCCCACGATGGCACCGGTGATCGTGTGCGTCGTCGACACCGGAACGCCGAGAGCGGTCGCAAGGAACAGCGTCATCGCGCCGCCGGTTTCCGCGCAAAAACCCTGCACCGGCTTCAGGTGGGTGATGCGCGAGCCCATCGTGTGGACGATCCGCCAGCCGCCCATCAGCGTGCCGAGCGCCATCGCGGCCTGGCAGGTGATCACCACCCAGAAAGGAATGTGGAACTCGGTGCCGAGCAGCCCCTGAGAAAAGAGCAGCACCGCGATGATGCCCATGGTCTTCTGCGCATCGTTGCCGCCGTGGCCGAGCGAGTACAGCGCCGCCGAGACGAGCTGCAGGATGCGAAACCGCCGGTCGACGGCGAAGGGGGCGCTGCGCCGGCTTACGCGGTATACGATTGCGATCAGCAGCTGCGCGAGGATGAACCCCAGCAAGGGCGAGAGTACGATGCCCAATGCAGTGATTCCCAGTCCGCCGTACACGACCGCGGCGAGGCCCGCCTTGGCGATGGCGGCGCCGGTCAGCCCGCCGATCAGCGCGTGACTGCTGCTCGAAGGGATGCCGAACTGCCAGGTGACGACGTTCCAGACGATGGCGCCGGTCAACGCGCCGAAAATGACGCTGCCGTCGACAACGCCTACCTGCACGATGCCCGTGCCCACCGTCTGCGCCACGTGCAGCCCGAAGACGGCGAACGCCACGAAGTTGAAGAACGCCGCCCACACGACCGCGGTTTGCGGGCGCAGCACGCGCGTCGCGACGACGGTCGCGATCGAGTTGGCCGCGTCGTGCAGCCCGTTGAGAAAGTCGAACAGCAGCGCCACCGCGATCAACGCGATGAGCACGGGGAGTCCGAGCGCGGCGCCGTCCATGTCGTGGTGCCCGGCTTCCGCGACCGGCCGCCTACGCGTGCTTGGCGGTGATGGTCTGGATGGCGTTCGCCACGTCGTCGCACTTGTCGACGACGTTCTCGATGAGCTCGTACAACTCCTTGCGATCGATGTAGCCGATCGTGTCGACTTCGCCGGACTTGAGCTGACCGCGCAGGCCTGAGAGTCCCAGGTCGAACGACGCATCGGCGCGTCCTTCGATCTGGCCCACCTGCTCGCAAAGCGAGGAGATGGTTTTATGGTCGCTGGCGATCGAATCCAGGTGCGGCATGACCTTCTGCAGCACGCCGGCCGCCTCGACCACCGCATCCGCCATGGCGTGCATCTCCGCGGGAAACTCACGCAGGTCGTAGCGCTGTATCCCCTTGGCGGTGTCTTCGATCAGGTCGACGCAGTCATCGAGCTGGTGGGCGAGGCTCAGGATGTCCTCGCGATCGATCGGCGCGTTGAACGTGCGGTTGGCGGCGATGAAGACCTTGCGTGCGACGTCGTCCGCGGCCAGCTCGGTTTCGCGAATGAGCGCGACGTGCCGCTCGGAGGGATTGCCGCCGGCGACCATCTCGCGCAATTGTTCGGCAGCGCGCAGGATGCAAGCCGCCTGCTCGCAGAACAGCGGCGTGAACGCGACTTCCGCAGGCATCAGGCGGCTGAAGAGATTGAGCGACATGGCGCGCAATGATACCGGCTTGCGTTGCGGCTACAATCGGTGCGGCGCGTCCACGGTACTCGGACGCGGTCCAGGGATGCCCTGGGCCATGGCCCGATTTCGCCAGCCTGGGCTGGATTCCCTAGGGGGATTTAGCTCGCGGGTCGCGCGTGCCTTTCGCGCCGGCTTCCACCGCTTCCACCGACAGCGTGAACGAGCGCCGCTCGTTGGGGTTCATCGCGCCGACGCCGACGAGCTTGCGCGCGATCTCCTCGCCGCGATCATTGCGGACGGTCACGACGACCGTGTACTCCCATGGCGCGCCATCGGCAGGGTGGCGGATGCTCCCTTCGATGCGCAGCGGCGTCAGCGCCGGCTCGGCGGACTGCGCCGCGTCGGCGGCGGCGCCGTAGCGCAGGTGGTGCTTGCACGCCGGGCATACGCTCGCGCTTTCGAGGATCGTCTCCCGGCAATGCGGGCATTGGCGGGTGACGCCCGCAAGGCCCGTGCGCGCGGTGCTGGCCGCCACGCGCCGCCTTAAGCGCCGTGCGCGGCGCCGTTGCGGCCGATGCGCGGACCTTCGCCGTCCTCGCCACCGAACTCGGCCTTGCCGCGCATCGTCGCGCCGGCGGCCACCGCCAGCGAGCGCGCCTTCAGGTCGCCGATGACGGTGCCGGTCTGCAGCAGGTCGATGCGCGACGCGCCGAGCACGTTGCCTTCGAGCTCGCCGGCGATCGTGACCTTGTCGGCGCGCACGCTGCCGGTCAGCTTGGCGCCGCTTTCGATCGTGAGGTCGCCCTGCACGTTGACGTCGCCCTTGAACTTGCCGGCGATGCGCACGCTGCCGCCGCCTTCGATCTTGCCTTCGATGGTGAGGTCGGCGGCGATCACGGATTCCTTCCCTGGGACACTTGGGCCAGGACGCGCGACGGGCGCCGGGGCGAGTGCGGCGCTCATTTCGGGCTTCGCGGGCGACGGTTCGGCACGGACGGGCTCCTTCACGTCGAAAGACGGGGTGGAGACGGGCGCAGGGCTGGGCTTGGCAACGGTGTTCTCTTTCCACAGGGACATGGCATGCACCTCTCGGGGGGCGGGAAGTCAAGGCTATGCCAAATGGATAAAGCTTGGCAATTCCTCCGGTCGCCGCAGGGGCCGCCCGGCGGCTGGGACTGCGCGCAATGCGACACCCGGCGCCGATTATGCCCTCACAGGGCGCCGCCGGGTGGCCGTGGACGCGCCCGGCGCGGTCGATCAGGCTTCCCACGACGGCGCCGCGCCGGCGTCCACGCCATAGCGCCCGATCGCCTCGGCGACCACGCCGGCGGGTAGCGCGCCTTCGCGCGCGAGCGCGTGAAGCGCCGCAATCGCAATCTGCCGGCGGTCGACCTCGAAGAATCCGCGCAGCGCCGCCCGCGTATCGCTGCGGCCGAATCCGTCGGTGCCGAGCGCAACGAAGCGCGCGCGCGTGTACGCCGCGACGAGTTGCGGATACGCGCGCACGTAGTCGGTCGCGGCCACGATGGGGGCGTTGCCCGCCAGTGTCGCGTCGAGATGACTTTGCCGTTCGGGCTCCGCAGGATGCAGGCGGTTCCATCGCTCCACCTCGCGCGCGTCGCGCGCGAGTTCGCTGAAGCTCGTCACGCTGTAGGTGTCGCTGCCGACGTTCCAATCCGTTGCCAGCAAGTCCGCGGCGGCGATCACCTCGCGCAGGATCGCGCCGCTGCCGAGCAGGCGGACATGACCGTGCGCGTTCGCAGGCAGCGCGCCGCCCAGCCGATACATGCCGCGGATGACGGCCGCTTCGACGCCGTCCGGCAGCGAAGCCTGCGCGTAGTTCTCGTTCATCACCGTGATGTAGTAGAACTCGTCGGCGTTGCGCTCCATCATCTGGCGCATGCCGTGATCGACGATCACCGCGAGTTCGCACGCGAACGCCGGGTCGTAGGCGCGGCAGTTGGGAACCGTCGACGCGACGACGTGGCTGCTGCCGTCCTGGTGCTGCAGGCCCTCGCCGGCGAGCGTCGTGCGCCCGGCCGTCGCGCCGAGCAGGAAGCCGCGCGCACGCTGGTCGGCCGCGGCCCAGATGAGGTCGCCGACGCGCTGGAAGCCGAACATCGAGTAATAGATGTAGAACGGCAGCATCGGCTCGCCGTGCGCGCTGTACGACGTCGCCGCGGCGGTCCACGACGACAGCGCGCCAGCCTCGGTGATGCCTTCCTCGAGCAGCTGCCCGTCCTGCGCCTCGCGGTAGTAGAGCATCGAGCCCGCGTCCTCGGGTTCGTACTGCTGCCCCGTCGACGAATAGATGCCGATCTGCCGGAACAGGTTCGCCATGCCGAAGGTCCGCGCCTCGTCGGCGACGATGGGCACGATGCGCGGGCCGAGCACGGGGTCTTTCAGGAGGCCGCCGAGCATGCGCACGACGGCCATCGTCGTCGACATTTCCTTGCCGTCGGCAGCAAGCGCGAAGCGCGCATAGGTGTCGAGCGCGGGGACGCCGATCGCCGCGCCGGTGCGGCGGCGCGCCGGCAACGCTCCGCCCAGCGCGCGCCGGCGCTCGCGCAGGTACGCCATCTCGGGGCTCGCGTCCGCCGGCCGGAGGAACCTGAGCGTCGCGACGTCGTCGTCCGACAGCGGCAGGGCGAAGCGGTCGCGGAACTCCTTCAGCGCCTCGACGTCCAGTTTCTTCTGCTGGTGCACCGTCATGCGCGACTCCCCGGCGCTCCCCATGCCGAAGCCCTTCTTGGTCTTGGCGAGAATGACGGTGGGACGATCCTCGTGCAGTGCCGCCGCGCGAAATGCGGCGTGCAGCTTGCGGAAGTCGTGGCCGCCGCGCTTCAACGCGTCGATCTCGGCTTCACTCATTGTCGCGACGATCTCGCGCAGCTCCGGCGCGCGGCTGAAGAAGCGCTCGAAGTTGTACTTGCCGTCCTTGGCACCCAGCGTCTGGTATTCGCCGTCGGGCGTATCGGCGAAGGCGCGCAGCAGGCTGTGCGTGCGATCGCGCGCGAACAGCGGATCCCAGTCGGAGCCCCACAGCACCTTGATCACGTTCCAGCCGGCGCCGCTGAACAGCGACTCCAACTCCTGGATGATCTGCCCGTTGCCGCGCACCGGGCCATCGAGCCGCTGCAGGTTGCAGTTGATGACGAAGGTGAGGTTGCCGAGCCGCTCGCGCGCGGCGAGCGT
>JBDSLT010000111.1:0-29990 GCA_039916265.1 Casimicrobiaceae bacterium
CGACGACAAGGGCCGCGTGCGCCTGTCGATGAAGGCTGCGGCCGAAGAGGACGCCGCGACGAAGGCGCAACCGCAGACGGAGACGACGCCGGCGGCTTGACCGCGGCTCGCTCGAAGAAAGGCGGCCGCCCGGCCGCCTTTTTTTTCCGCTGCAGAACTCCACACGCCGCATCCGCCCGGTGCGGCGCGTATCCGGACGCCGTCGCGCGGCAGGATGCTACGCTCCCGCGCGTGTCTTCCACCGCCCGGCATCCGCGATGACGCAAGCTTCGGACACGCGCCGGCTCGACCGGTCGATCGATCCGCGTTACGACCACGTTCTCGGTCCCGGCGGCGGCGACCTCACGCTGGTCGAATACGGCAGCTACGCCTGCCCCTATTGCCGCGCGGCGAACGAGGAGGTGGCGAAGCTGCGCGATGGCTTCGGTGAGCGCCTGCGCTACGTCTTCCGGCAACGGCCGCTGACCGGCAGCGAACTCGCGCGACGCGCGGCCGACGTGGCGGAGTCCGCGCCGGACGAAGCGTCGTTCTGGCGCGGCCACATCGAGTTGATGACGCGCTCCGCGACGCTACCTGGTGCTGCCGCTGTTCGCGCTCTCCGCCGCCATGTTCGCGGGGCGCGAGGCGCTGGTGCTTGCGATCGCGCTCGGGCTCGTCGTGGGCAAGCCGGTCGGATTCCTGCTCGCCGCTGCGCTGGCCGTGTGGGTCGGCGTCGCCGTCAAGCCCGCCGCCTATGCCTGGCGCCAGCTTCTGGGCGCCGGCGCGCTTGCCGGGATCGGCTTCACGATGTCGCTGTTCATCGCCGGACAGGCGTTCGCTGTGGCCGACGATTTCTCGGCGGCGAAGATTGCCGTGTTCGCCGCGTCGATCCTGTCGGCCATCGCCGGCGTCGCGCTGCTGTGGCGGCCGGTCGACGGCGACCCGCCCGGCGCAACCGTCCGCCGACGCTAAGGGCAGGCCGCGAGGATCTCGGCGCTCGCGGAGGTCCCGATTCGAGTCGCGCCCGCGTCGATCATCGCGAGCGTTTCGGCCAGCGTGCGGATTCCGCCCGACGCCTTGACGCCGAACTCCGCGCCGACTTCGGCTCGCATCAGGCGCACGGCGGCCGCCGTCGCGCCGCCGGCGGCGTGGAAGCCGGTCGACGTCTTCACGAACGCCGCGCCCGCGTCCCGCGCGAGGCGACAGGCAAGACGTATCTCGGCGTCGGTGAGCACGGCGGTTTCGAGGATGACCTTCACCGGGATCCCGGGGACTGCCCGCACGACGGCCGCGAGGTCGCGCGCCACGTACTGTGCGTCGCCGCCGCGCAACGCGCCGATGTTCTGCACGACGTCGATCTCGCCCGCGCCGTCGTCGACGGCGTGCGCCGCCTCCCGCGACTTGATCTCGAGGCGTCCGGTGCCGTGAGGAAAGCCGACCACGGACGCCACGACCGCATCGCTTCCCGCCAGTGCCTGCGCTGAGGTCCGGACCCAGCACGGCTGCACGCAGTAACAGCCGACTCGCCATTCGCGCACGAGGCCGGCGCCCGCGCGGATTTCGCGCTCGGTCGATTCTGGCTTCAGCACCGAGTGATCCAGCATTCGCGCCAGCGCGCCGCGGTTCACTTGGACACACCCGTGGCCGCGCGCTCGCGCACGAGGCGGGCGGCGAGGTAACGCGACAGCGCCTCCTCGGTCGCGAACTCCGGCGTCGTGTCGGGGACGCCAAGGAAGTACAGCGTGAGCGAGGGGGCCGCCGCGCTGCCGCCGGCGAAGAACCTGAATTCCGTGCGCGGGAATTGCGCGAAATGCGCGCGTGCGATGCGCAGATCGACGCTGCTGCTCGCGCGGATCGGCTGCTGGATCGCTTTACGTTGCTGCGTGAACGGGTCGATGCCGTCCGCGGCGACCAACGCGTAGTCGGGCGCCGACGTCTCGACGCGCACCACGACCAGCGCATCGGCCTCCGATTTCCCGCGCAGCACGCCCCACGCGAGCGCCACGCCGGGCTGCGCAAAGGCGTCGGCCACGCCATGGACCTCGCCCGCGCCGTCCGCAGCCGCGCGCGCAGGGCCTGCGCAAAGCACCAGCGCGAGCGCCGTCAGCGCGACATACCGGTATTGCACCCTTGAGGCGGCGGTCATTCGTCGTCGTCCGGCAGGACCGCGGCCGTCGGCGAGGCGATCGCGAGTCCGATCGTCATTCCGGTCGGGACGAGATCGTCCGTCCCGGAATTGTGCCGCACGACCTGCAGTAACGTGTCCGCGCATCGCACGCGGTACTCGACTTTCTCGCCAAGGAAGCTGCGCGCGGTTACCACGCCCTCCAACGCGGCGCGCGCGTCGTCCGCGCGGACGATTTCGAGCGCCTCGGGCCGCAGCACCAGGCGCGCGCGGCCGCCCCGGCGAAGGCCCGCGCCGTCGTGGCTCACGCGCATCTCCCGGTCGAGGGCGGCCAGCGTGACGACGCCGGGCGCGATGTCCACGACCTGCGCCGCAACCAAGTTGACGCGACCGATGAACTCGGCGACGAAGCGCGTGCGCGGACGGTGGTACAGGTCCTCCGCGCTGCCGTCCTGCACGACGCGCCCCTGGCTCATTACGACGATGCGGTCGGACACCGCCATCGCCTCCTCCTGGTCGTGCGTCACGTAGATCGTGGTGATCGCCAGGCGCTGCTGCAGGTCGCGGATTTCGTCGCGCATCTGGACGCGCAGCCGCGCGTCGAGGTTCGACAGCGGCTCGTCGAAGAGCAACAGGCGCGGCTTGATGACGATCGCGCGCGCGAGCGCCACACGCTGCTGCTCGCCGCCGGAGAGCTGGCTCGAGAACTGGTGCTCGTAGCCGGCGAGGCCCACGAGCGCCAGCACGTCGCGCACCTGCTCCGCGATCTGCGCCGCGGCAACGCCGCGCACGCGCAAGCCGTAGGCGACGTTCTCGGCCACTTGCAGGTGCGGAAACAGCGCGTAGTTCTGGAACACGAAGCCGATGTTGCGCTTGTCTGCGGGCGTGTGCGTGACGTCGTCGTCGCCGAAGCGGATGCGGCCCGCGTCCGGCGTCTCGAAGCCGGCAACCATGCGCAACGTCGTCGTCTTGCCGCAGCCCGACGGCCCGAGCAGCGTCAGGAACTCGCCCGGCGCGACGTCGAGCGTCACGTCGCGCGCCGCATAGACCTCGCCCTTGACGCGGTGGGCGAAGCGCTTCGAGACGCCGTCGACGCGCACGCGGATCGCTTCCATCGCGTCAGCCTCCGAGCAGGCTCGTGACGGGCGCCGCGCCCGGCGCGCGGAACAGCCGCATCGCACCGCTGATGAGCGCGATCGCGACGAACACGATGGCGACGACCAGCACGGAAAAGGCCGCCGCCGGGCCGAGCGACAGCTCGGTGATGTTCTCCAGGATCTTGACCGTGATCAGCGTCCATCCGATCGAGATCAGGAATATCGTCGCGCTGATCGCCGTCATCGAGCGGATGAAGACGACGCCCAGCCCCGCGAAGAACGCGGGCGCGATCAGCGGCAAGGTAACGCGGCGAAACGTCGTCGCCGAGCCGGCGCCGAGGCCGCGCGACGCCTCCTCGAGGGCGGGATCGATCTGCGACACGAGGGCGACGGTCGTGCGGATGCCCGTCGGTCCGTAGCGGAACACGTAGCAGGCGACGATGATCAGCGCGGTGCCGGTCAGAACGAGCGGCGGATCGTTGAAGGCGATCAGGTAGGCGATGCCGACGATCGTCCCGGGCAATGCGTAGTTGACCATCGACGCGAGCTCCATCGCCCCGCGGCCCGGAAAGCGCCTGCGTGCGACGAGATAGCCGACGAGGATGCCGTAGAGTCCCCCGAGCGGCGTCGCAAGCGCCGCGATGATCAGCGTGTCGTGGATCGCCTTCGCGCCGTCGGTGAAGATCGTCCGGTAGTGCGCGAAGGTGAACGCATGATTGGCGCCGAGCGCCACGACCAGCGACGCGTAGAGCAGCAGCGCGTAGAAGTAGACGATGAGGAGCGTCACCGCCGCGCAGGCCGCGAGCAGCGCCGCGCGCACGGCCGGCGTCATGCTGTCGGCCGGCGTCTGGCCGGCACCCTTGCCGGTCACGGTGACGTACTGGCGGCGGCTCACCCAGTAGCGCTGCAGGACGAAGACAAGAAGCGCCGGCACGAGGAGCGCGAAGGACAGCGCGGCACCGCCGCGAAGGTCGAACATCCCGGTGATCTGCAGGTAGGCCTGTGTCGGCAGTACCGGGAAGCCGTTGCCGGCGAGGATGAGCGGCGTGGCGAAATCCGCGAGCGACGCGGCGAACAGCAACAGGAACGCGTTGGCGATGCCGGGCGTGCAAAGCGGCAGCGTCACGGTGCGGAACACGCGTGCGCGCGACGCACCGAGCGAGCGTGCCATCCCCTCGATGTTGGAGTCGATCGCCGCGAGGATGGGACGCAGCGTCAGGTACGCGATCGGAAAATACGTCAGCGCTTCGGAAAGCAGCGTGCTCCACATTCCGTAGACGGCGAAGCCCTTCACGCCGAAGAGCTCGTAGGTGATGAGTCCGCGCGGTCCGAACGAAAAGATCATCGCGATCGCCGTCGTGAACGGCGGCGAGACCAGCGGCAGCAGGACGCTCGCGTCGATCACTGCGACGAGCCAGCGCGGCAGGCGACCCCGCGCTGCGACGAACGCGAAGGCGAAGCCGACGACGGTGCCGATCAGTCCGACCAGCGCGCCCAGCAGCAGGCTGTTGCGAAACGCCTGCAGCTGATGGCGATCGGTGAGGATCTTCCCGACGCCGGCGAGCGACAGGTGGCCCTGGTCGACGACGAGCCGCGCCAGCAGCATCGCGAGCGGGTAGAGCACGAACAGCGCAAGCCCCGCCCACAGCGCCACGACGACCAGCGCCAGCGCGGGGTCGCGCGCGAGGCCCGCGCCGGCCGCGCGCGGGCCCGCCGATGCCGTCGCCGCCACGCGCCGGCTACGGGTTCAGCACTTCGGCGATCCAGCGCTCGACGACGCGCTTGCGGTTGGCACCCGCGTAGTCGGCATCGATCGGAAAGATCTTCGCGTCCTTCAATACCGCCGCGAGGCCTGGCTCCAGCGCCACGTCCGGGTGCGCCGGAACGAAATTGATCTTGTACTTCGCGAACTGGCCCTGCATCGCGGGCGAGGTCGCCCAGTCGATCAGCTTCCTGCCGAGTTCCGGATTTTTCGCGCCCTTGATGAGCGCGATGCCCTCGGCTGCGGTACCGATGCCCTCCTTGGGAAAGCTGATCGTCACCTCGTAGCCCTTCGCCTTGGTGTCGAGCGCGTCGACGATGAAAAAGATTCCACCGCCCGCCTGCCCGAGCCCCACCGGCAGCGTGCCGCCGCCGCCGCTCTTGGTGTAGAGCTGGACGTTGGGGCGCAGCTTCTTCATGTACGCGAACGCCTTGTTCTCGTCGCGCCCGTTCACCTGGAGGATCGAGAAGATGCGCGTCACCGCGGTCCCGGACGTGCGGGCGTCGGCCATCTGCAGGCTGTCCTTGTAGACCGGATTGAGCAGGTCGTCCCACGACGCCGGGGGCTTGATGCCTTTTTCCTTCACGAACTTGTCGCTGGTCATGAACACCAGCGGGTCGTCCGCGATCGCGATCCACTGGCCGTCCGCTTGGCGCATGCGCGGCGGAAGCTTCGCGAACGACGGCGACTTGTACGGCTCGAAGACGCCTTCGGCGATCCCGGCGGCGAAGGTCTCAACCGGTCCACCGAACAGGACGTCGACACGCGGATTGTTCTTTTCGGCGATCACGCGGGCGAGCGCCTCGCCCGACGAGAAGCGGACGAAGTTGACCTTGATCCCCGTCGCCTTCTCGAACTCGTCGAACATCGGCCGCGCCCAGTTCTCCGGCCAGATCGAATAGGCGTTGAGCGTCTCGGCAGCGCGTGCCGCGGGAGCGGCGAGGGCGAGCAGTACCAGAGAAGCGAGCACCAGCGTGCGTGCGCCGCGCGCACGCCAGTCGAGTCGAGCATTCATGGAAAATCCTCCGGTCGGCGCCCCGGGCCTTCCCGACCGCGGGAGGCGCGTTGTGGCGCAGCGCGCCGACGGTACCCGAAGCGCCGAAGCGAAGTCAACTCGCGCGGCTATCGCGTTCGCACCGGCTCGAGGATCGCCTCTCCGCTCACGGTGACGGTGATGTCGCTCGTGCCGGCCTCCGTCGCCACCGGCGCCGCCTGGGCGAAGGCGCCGGCCGCGGCCGCGCGCAGGACCGGCTGCGGGCGCACGGCGTCACCGGTCTGGATGGTCACGTGGCCTGCGCGCCACCCCGCGGCGCCGAAGCCTTGCGCGGCGTTTTGCGCGCGCGCCTGCCACGCCTTGATTGCTTCGAGCGTCAGCGCATCCTCCGCGGAGCGCCGCGCGGTGGTGCTGACCGAGAAGTTCATTCCGGACAGAACGAGTCCGTCCTCGCCCTGGATCCTGGACACCAGCGCGGCAAGCGCGCTGAAGTCGGCGCTGTCGAGCTGCAGCGTCTGCGACACGCGCCACTTCGACGGCTGGTTGCGCTCGGAGACCTGGTAGGACGAATACGAGGTCGTGCTGGCTTCGACGCCCTTGACCGCCTTCGCCCGCGCGAGCGCCTTGCCCATCTTCGTGTTCACTTCGCTGGCGGCGGCGGCGGGATCGGGATGGTCGGCTTCGACGCGCAGCCACGCGAGCATGCGGTCGTTCGGCAGCGCGGAGGTCGCCGACGCCGTAAGGCTGATCACCGGCTGGGTGATCGGCGTGTTGGGCTGCTGCGCCCGCAAGGGCAGGGCAGGGGCTGCGATCAGCGCGGCGAGGGTCGCCGCAGCGAGGGCACGCTTCATGTCGGGCTCCGATCCGTCGGGTGCGCGGTACGATGCGCGGGCAGCGCTTCGATCGCCGCGCGGTTGGTCCACGAAAAACATTGCCGCGCCGCTTCTCGCCACGGCAGCCACAGGAAACGCAGGTGCTCGCGCGGCGCGACGCGCACCGGCACCGGTCCCGGCACCTCGAGCCCGAACACGTGCTCGGTGTTGTGAGTGGTGCCCGGCGGATAGCGGTTGCGCCACTGCTCGAATATCTCGAACACGTTCTGCATTCTCCAGTCGGTCAGGCCACCGTAGCGGGCGGCGTCGATGCCGGTTTCCTCCGCGAGCTCCCGCACGGCGGCCTGCGCCAGCGATTCGCCCGTTTCGACGCTGCCGGTGACCGACTGCCAGTGCTCGGGATAGTCGGCGCGCTCCAGCAGCAGGACGGCGTGCTCGGACGTATGAACGAGGACGAGGACGGAAAGGGGTTGCTTGTAGGGCATCGGCGAGGCGCGGCTGCCCCGGGCACAAAGTGGGAACGCCGCGCCGGCGTCAGCCGACAAACACCCAGAACGCCGCGTGGCGCTCCTTCCAGAACTCGACGGCCTCGGTGAGGATCTCCTCGAGTGTGGTCCATTCGGTCGGGTGATTGCGCCGATAGCTCGATGCGTGGGTGAGCGCGACGACGATGCCGTGGCGGCCGAGCCAGTCGCGATCCTCGAGCACGTCGGCGAGGGCATCCCAGTTGTGGCCGAAGTGCTCGGGCAGCTTGAGCGCGCCGTCGATCTCGGCGAACAGCGTCGCGCGATCGTGCGCCTTGGAGAGATCGACCAGCGCAAAGCGCAGGTGCGCGTGAGTTGCCGCCGCCTTCAGCGGGTCGGGCGCGCCCTGCCACGGGTGGACGCCGGCGTCGTCGAGCACCGTCAGGTCGGGCGGCTTCATTCGCGGATCCTTGCAAACGACCGGTAGTGATCACCCGTGTAATAGCACGCATCGGGCGCCGATTTGGGTCCGCCGCAGACGATGCGCCGCGCGCCGCGGTTCGAAGCGCCGGGCGTCGGGACCGTGTACTCGTGATAATAGCCGCGCCGGTGCTCTGGAAGCTGGCGCTCGCGGTTGCCGAACACCACGCCGTCGCGCTCGTAGCGAAACGGCCCGCCGGCCTTGATGCGCGCCAGCACGTCGCGCGCTTCGGCGGGCAGCGTGGCCAGAGCGATGTCGGCCGTCGCGGGACCGCGCGCAAACGCCGCGGGCGCGCCAAGCGACGCCGCGCAGAGCGCCACCGCTACCAGCCGGATCACCGCGATGCGGATCATCGCGGCAGTTTAGCGCAACGCCGGCGCGCGTCTATGCCTTGGCGGCGTCCGGCGCGTGCACGCGGATGTGCAGGTCGCGCAATTGCTGGTCGGTGACCGCGGAAGGCGCGTCGACCAGCAGGTCCTGGCCGCGTTGCGTTTTCGGGAACGCGATCACGTCGCGAATCTGCTCGACGCCGGCCATCATCGCGGTCATGCGGTCGAAGCCGAACGCGATGCCGCCATGCGGCGGCGCGCCGTATTGCAGCGAGTCGAGCAGGAAGCCGAACTTGCGCTGCTGGTCCTCCGGCGCGATGCCGAGCGACGCGAACACCTTCTGCTGGACGGCCTGCTGGTGAATGCGCACCGACCCGCCGCCGATCTCCCAGCCGTTCAGCACCACGTCGTACGCTTTCGCCAGCGCCGCGCCCGGATCGCCGGCGAAGAGGTCTTCGTGCCCGTCCTTGGGTGCGGTGAACGGATGGTGCCGCGCGGCCCAGGACTTGCGCTGCCCGTCGTACTCGAACATCGGGAAGTCGACGATCCAGAGCGGATTCCAGCCCGGCACCGCGAAGCCGCGATCGTGGCCGATCTTCGCGCGGAGCGCGCCGAGCGCGTCGTTGACGACTTTCTCCGGTCCCGCGCCGAAGAACACGACGTCTCCCGACTGCGCCCCGGTGCGCGCAACGATCGCCGCCAGCACGTCGGCCGGCAGGAACTTGACGATCGGCGACTGCAGGCCTTCCTCGCTTGGCCTGGCCGCGTCGTTGACCTTGATGTAGGCGAGGCCTTTCGCGCCGTAGATCCTTACGAAGCTCTCGTAGTCGTCGATCTCCTTGCGCGTCAGCGTGCCGCCGGCCGGCAGCCGCAGCGCGGCGACGCGGCCCTGCGGCAGGTCGGCCGCGGCGCGGAACACCTTGAACTCGACGTGCTTCATCAGATCGGTCAATTCGGTCAGCTTGAGCGCTACGCGCAGGTCCGGCTTGTCGGAGCCGTAGTCGCGCATCGCGTCGGCGTACGTCATGATCGGGAACGGGTCGACGAGATCGACGCCGATCACCTCGCTGAACATCGTGCGCACGAGTCCTTCCATCAGGTCGCGGATCTCGAGCTCGGACTGGAACGACATCTCGACGTCGATCTGCGTGAACTCCGGCTGGCGGTCGGCCCGCAGGTCCTCGTCGCGGAAGCACTTGACGATCTGGTAATAGCGGTCGAAGCCCGCGATCATCAGCATCTGCTTGAACAGCTGCGGCGACTGCGGCAGCGCGTAGAAGTGACCCTGGTGCAGCCGCGACGGCACGAGGAATTCGCGCGCGCCCTCCGGCGTCGACTTGTAGAGCATCGGCGTCTCGATGTCGACGAAGCCCTGCGCATCGAGGTAGCGGCGCGCCGACATCGCGGCGCGATGGCGCAGCAGCAGGTTGCGCTGCATCTGCGGGCGCCGCAGATCGATGACGCGATGGGCAAGGCGCACCGTCTCCGACAGGTTCTCGTCGTCGAGCTGGAATGGTGGCGTCGCCGATGCGTTGAGGATCGTGAGCTCGTGCGCCAGCACCTCTATTTCGCCCGAACGCAGGTCGGGGTTGACCGTCCCCTCGGGACGCGGGCGCACGCGGCCGGTCACCGCGACGCAGTACTCGTTGCGCAGCGCCTCGGCGGTGGCGAAGGTCGCCGCGCGATCCGGATCGCAGACGATCTGCACGAGCCCCTCGCGGTCGCGCAGGTCGATGAAGATGACGCCGCCATGGTCGCGGCGGCGATGCACCCAGCCGGCCAGCGTTACGGTCTGATCGAGATAGCGGCGGTCGATCAGGCCGCAATAGTCGGTGCGCTTCAAGCGGATTCTCCGGCGTCAGGCGTTCGTGGCGGGGACGAGAGGCGGGCGAGTGGGGACGGGCACGCTGCCGGCGCGGGACGCGGTCCCGGCCAGCGGCGGCCCGCCCGCACGGTCAATTTCGTGAGTCAGCGACCGGCGCCGGCTCGCCGGCCTTGGCGTCGGAGCGCGGCGCCACGGGCGGCGGCGGCAGGTAGGGTCCGCGCGGCGTGACGACGCCCATCGAAATGATGTACTTCAACGCCTCGTCGACGGTCATGTCGAGCTCGCGCACCTGCGAGCGCGGCAGCATCAGGAAATAGCCGCCGGTGGGATTGGGCGTCGTCGGGACATAGACGCTGACGTGCTCGCCGGGGAGGAGCGGGGCGACGGAAGCTGCCGGCGCGCCGGTGAGGAACGCGATGGTCCAGCTCCCGGGGCGCGGAAATTCCACCAGCAGCGCCTTGCGAAACGCGTTGCCCTTGTCCGAGAGCAGCGTGTCGCTCACCTGCTTGACCGACGAGTAGATCGACTTGACGAACGGTATGCGGCCGAGCACCGCTTCCCACGCCTGGATGAGCCGCAGGCCGAAGAAGTTCGCCGCGATGATGCCGGTCACGAGAAGGATCGCGAAGGCGAGGACCACGCCCAGTCCCGGAATGTCGAAGCCGAACAGGCGCCGCGGCTGCGCGGCTTCGGGAAGCACGAGCAGGATCTGGTCGAGCGAGGTGAGCAGGAAATGCATCACCCAGAGCGTGATGCCGAGCGGCACCCAGACGACCAGTCCGGCGATCAGATAGCGTTTCATCGGCTCGGCAGGTCGTTACTCGGTGGAGTCCGAGGACTTCGGTGCAGCGGGCGCGGGGGGCGCTGCCGGCGTCGATTCCGTCTTGGCCTTGGTCTCCGGCGCCTTGGCGGCGTCGCTGCCGGGCTTCGCCTGCGTCCCCGCGTCGGTCTTGGAGTCGCTTCCCGCGTCGGCCTTCGCGTCGGCCTTCGCCTCGTCCTTGGCGTCGCTCTTCGCGGCCGCCTTGCCGGTGTTGCGGAAATCCGTCACGTACCAGCCCGAGCCCTTGAGCTGAAAGCCCGCGGCCGACAGCTGCTTCACCAGGGCGTCCTTATGGCAGGCAGGGCACGTGAGCAGGCGCGGGTCCGACAGCTTCTGCAGGACCTCGTGGCGCGCACCGCACGACGAGCAGCGATATTCGTAGATCGGCATGGTGTTGTTTTGCGGCGGATCGACGGTCGGAATGCGCCGTCGTGGACACCGCACAAAGCGCTTGATTAGCAAAGGTAATTATAACCGAAACCGCGTGCATTCGCGGCGCTTCGCGGCGGCGCGTCCCGACGCGCCCGGTGCGCGCCTGCGGCAGAGCGCAGGCGAAGTGACTTATGCTTCGCTGGTCAACCCAAGGCGTCCGATGATGGATTACTGGATCTGGTGGGTGGCGGCGGCGCTGCTGGTGGGACTCGAGCTCGTGAGCGGCACGTTCTATCTGCTCGCAGTGGGCATTGCGTTCGTCGTCGGCGGCTTCGTCGCGTGGGCGGGCGCGTCGCTGCCGGCCCAGATGCTGGTCGGCGGCGGGCTCGCAGTCATCGCGGTGATCGTCGCGCATCACTGGCGCAAGGCGCGCGGCGCGCCCGCGCCGCAGGCGCCGCTCGATCGTGGCGCCGCGGTGGAAGTGCGGACATGGAACGCGGACGGCACGGCGCGCGTCGACTACCGCGGCACGCAATGGGACGCGGAAGTCGTCTCGGGCAGCGTCGCGCGCGTCAGGACGATGTACATCGTCGACATCCGCGGCTCGACGCTGCTGTTGTCCGACACGCGGCCCTAGCTAGGCGCTGCCCGCTCGTCCCGAGGACGGCGAGCGATTCAGGCGCGTCCCTCCACCTCGCGCAGCGAGACCTCCGCGACCAGCGGGAGATGATCGGAGGCGTGGCGCGCCAGCGCGCTGCGATGCACGTCGAGGCGGCGCAGGCGTTCCACCGGCTGCACCCAGATGCGATCAAGCGCGAACAACGGGCGTCGCGAAGGAAACGTGGAAGGCGCGGGCGTCGCGCGAAAGCGCGCATGCAGCCAGCGCAGCGGGCGTCCCCAGAGGAACCATTCGTTGATGTCGCCCATGAGCACCGTCAGGCCGGCGGGCGCCGCATCGATCGCCCGCAGGATCCGCTGCACCTGCTCGCGCCGCTCGGCAGGGCGCAAGCCGAGATGCGTCGACACGACGCGCAGCTCGGCGCCCGAGACGGCGAGCAGCGCGTCGATGGCATTGCGCGGCTCGCGCCTGTCGACGGCGAGTTCGATGTTCGCGCTGCGCGTCACCGGGTACCGGGTCAGCAACGCGTTGCCGTAGTCACCCTCTCCCCGGGTGAGGGTGCGCCCGGCGATGACGTCGACGCCGAGTGCGTCGCGCAACTGCTGGAGGAACTCGCCGTGCATCGCAAGCGACGCGACTTCCTGCAGCGCGACGACATCCGCGCGCAGCTCGCGCAACACGGCGATCACCCGTTGCGCATCGTAATTTCCGTCGCTGCCGACGCCGCCGTGGATGTTCCATGTCGCAAGGCGGATCGCTGTCGCTGAATCGGAGTCAGTCCGCATCGAGCGCACCGGGCGCGGGCCGTCCGGCCGCCCGCCCCGAGCTCTTGAAACTGCGCTGGATGGCCCAGGCTGCAAGCAGAATGACTACCAGCACCGCGCCGAGCGTCGCCACGGTCGCCATGCTGGGCGCGCGAATCGCCGCGATGGCGCGGTCGACGAACGCCGACGTCATCACCAGTCCCGGAATGAGTCCCAGCGCGGACCCGAGCAGAAAATCGCGCCACCCGATATGCGTGGCGCCCGCGACGATGTTGACCACCGTGAACGGCGCTACCGGGAGGATGCGAACCAGCAGCACCGCGAGCAGTCCGCGCCGCGCGAGGCGCCGCGACAACTCGTTCAGGCGTTTGCCCGCGATCTTGCGCACGGTGGCGCGACCGAGCGTGCGGCCGGTCGCGTACCCCACCGCGGCGCTGGTCATCGCGCCCGCAAAGGCGAGCGGGACGCCGCCGAGGACGCCGAACACCGCGACGGTCACGGCGATCAGCAGCGTGACGGGGATCAGCGCAAATCCTGCGACGACGAAGACCAGCGGTACCGCGAGCGGCGCCCAACCGACCTCGCGGATGCGGTCGCCCTGGTCGATCAGCTCGCGCACGTCGAGGTAGCTGCCCAGCGGCGTGTAGCGCCAGGCGAGCGCAAGCGCGGCGAAAACAGCGAGCAGCGCCACGCCGCCAATCACGCGCAGCTTGACCTTTGTGCGACCCTCGCGCTCCGGCAGGAGGTCGTCGATCAGCGTTTCGGCGTCGAGCGGGCATTCGGGGTCGAGTACGACATGGTCGGGCGTCATCGCGTCTACGGCGGGGTCCAATTGCGGCTCCTTCGCCTCCAGCCAGCGCCGTGGTCGATGCTGCAGCGATTCGATCGCGGCATGGAGCGTCGGGTGCTCGCGCGTAGCGGTCGCGACTGCCTGCGCGCTGGCGCCCAGGTGCTCGCCCAGCAGCCGCTCGCGCAGTCCCGCGATCGCGCGGCGAACCTCCGCGTTGCCGCGCGCCTCGAGCGCGAGGTTGCATTCCGTGTCGAGACACAGCGAGCGGTTAGAAAGGTTCGCCGAGCCGAGCGTCAGGAACTCGTCGTCGACGATGAGCACCTTGCTGTGGACGTTGATGCATCCGTCGTCGGTGCCGGGACAGTCGTGCGATGGACAGTAGAAATGGTAGCGATCGCCGCCGTCGGCGGCGCGCAGGCGGCGGTGCAGGCGCGCGCGCAGCACGCCCATCGTCGCCGCCTCCAGCCAGCCGCTCTGCGTGGCGGGCATGACGAGGACGATCTCCGGGCCCCCGGGTTCCGCCAGGCGACTTTCGAGGGCTTCGGCGATGATGGGCGACGTGAAATACTGGTTCTCGGCGAAAATCGAGCGGCGCGCGGAGGCGATAGCGTCGGCGTGCAGATTGCGGATCTCGGCGACCGCCTTATGGCCCTCCATCGGAGGGACGGTGCGCGCGATCGCGACGTCGACGTTCTCGAGTTGCGCGGCGAGGCCCTCGGGCCACGCGTCGCCGTTGCCGTCACCCTCGCCATCGGAACGCGGCGCGGTTGCGGCGCGGCCGGTGGCGCGCCGCCAGCGTTCGCGACAAATATCCCCCAGGGCGCGCGCGCAGGATCCCGCAACGACGGCGCCGACATCGTGAAACGGTCCGTAGGGGGTTTGTCCGACGTTCACCCGCAGCGGATTCTCGCAGGCATGCTCGCTCGTGTCCCAGCGGCTCCCGGTCAGATCGAAGCCGCTGACAAAGGCGACCTCGTCGTCGACCACGATGATCTTCTGGTGATGCGAACCGCCGACGGGATGATGGTCGTCCAGGTGAAAGGAAAGTCGCCGATGCGTTTTCCAGTCCAGCGTGTAGATGGGCAGCCATTCACGTTCCAGCGCGAAGAGCATCGCATAGTCCCACGCGAGAATGTAGCCGCGCAGCCCGCGCCGGCTCGACACGATGTGATTGAGAAACTCGCCCAGCGGCGCGGGCAACCCGTCGCCTGCACCGTCCGGCACGAGCAGCATCCGGCTGTCGATATCCCAGCCGAGGATGAAAAACGACCGGCGGGCGCGCGCGAGCGCAGCGCGCACCGCAGTGAAGTATTCGGCGCCATCGACGAGAAACGCGAGCCGCGTCGCGCGCTCGATCTTCCAGCAGTTGTGGCCGGGCCGCAGCAGCGGCTGGGCGCCGCGCGCGGGATCCTGCGAGGCTGCGGTCGACGAAGTGGCGGAGGATTCGGACATGGAGGCGCGGGCCGGCGTCGCGCCCGCGAAGCCACGCGGCAGCGTACATCATCTGGCCCGACTGGCAATAACGGAGGGCTCGGGCGACAATGGATCATCACGGGTGGCCATAGGATTGCCTGATGGAGATCGAGGGAAGTTCGTTCGTCGTCACCGGAGGCGCGTCGGGCTTGGGCGCCGCGACGGTGCGCATGCTCGCGGCCGGCGGCGGCCGTGTGGTCATCGCGGATCTGAAGGAGGAGGACGGGCGCGCCCTCGCGGCCGCGCTGGGCGACGCCGCGCATTTCGTGCGCACGGATGTCTGCGACGAGGCGAGCGGCCAAGGCGCGGTCGCCGCGGCGCTCGAGCGCTTCGGCGGCCTGCAGGGACTCGTCAACTGCGCCGGGATCGTCCATGGGGAAAAGGTCGTCGGCAAAGACGGGCCGCACACGCTCGCGTCCTTCGCGCGCGCCGTCAACATCAATCTGGTCGGTACGTTCAACCTGATCCGGCTCTGCGCCGAGGCGATGGCGCGCGGGACGCCAAACTCCGACGGCGAGCGAGGCGTCATCGTCAACACCGCGTCGGTTGCCGCGTTCGACGGACAGGTCGGGCAGGCCGCCTACAGCGCGGGCAAGGCCGGCGTGGTCGGCATGACGCTGCCCATCGCACGCGAGCTCGCGCGCTCCGGGATTCGGGTGATGACCATCGCGCCGGGCATCTTCGAGACGCCGATGATGGCAAGCCTTGCGCCGGAGGTGCAGGAGGCCCTCGGCAAGATGGTGCCGTTTCCGCCGCGCCTCGGCCGCCCGGCGGAATTTGCGTCGCTGGTGCGCGAGATCGTCGGCAATCCGATGCTCAACGGCGAAGTGATCCGGCTGGATGGCGCCATCCGCATGGCGCCGCGCTGAGCACCGGCGGGGCGGAGCGCGTGCGCTGCCGTCGCGATCCACGCATGCGATTGAGATAATCGAGGCGCCATGCTCGCCCGCTGGATCACCCGCGGCTATCTCGCGTACCTCGCGCTGCCGATCGTGCTCCTCGTCGTCGGCTCGCTCGGCTCGCTGTGGCTCAATACGCTGCTGCCCACGGGCTTGACGATCCGATGGTATGCCGAGGTCGCTGCCGATCCGAGCTTTCGCCGCGCGTTCGTGTCGAGCCTGGTCGTCGCGGCGGCCACGGCGTCGGGATGCGTGCTGATCGGCTTGCCGCTCGCGTGGTCGGTGTACCGGTCGAGCGCGCCGCGGGTGCGGGCGCTGGTCCGGCTGCTGACGCAGCTCCCGGTTGCGCTTCCGGCGCTCGTGCTCGCGTTCGGCTTCGTCCTCGTATTCTCGTCGGACACGCTGCCGTGGCTCGGCAGCCGCGGCCTGCTGATCGCGGGGCATCTCATCGTCTGCCTCCCGTACTTCGTCCACACGGTGCTGGCCGACATGCGCCGCCTCGGGCTCGACACGCTGGAGGACGCTGCCGAGTCGCTCGGTGCGCATCGCGGACAGCGCTTCGCATTCGTGGTGCTCCCGGCCGTGCGCCATTCGGTGTTCGCAGGCCTGATCGTCGTCGTCGCGCTGTCGATTGGGGAATTCCAGTTCTCGAACCTGGTCGCGGGCTTCCTGAATCGCACCTATCCCATCGTGCTGCTGCAGGCGTTCTACGGCGCGACCGGCTTTGCATGCGCGGCGACGGTCATCCTGCTGGTGCTCGCACTCGCCGCGTCCGGGCTCGGCGCCTTCGCCGCGCGCGGCGCGGGACCGCGTGCCGCCGCGGTTCCGGGCGCGTGACGTCATGAGCGAATCGGCGACCGCGGCGGTCGCGCTCGACGGCGTCTCGTTCCGCTATCCGGGTAGCGGCGCCGGCGTGCACGACGTCACGCTGGCGATCGCGCCCGGCGAGCTCCTCGCATGCATGGGCCCCTCGGGCTGCGGCAAGACCACGCTGCTGCGGCTCGTCGCCGGATTCCTCGCACCGGACGCGGGCAGCGTCGCCCTCGCCGGCGTGGACGTGACGACGACGCCGGCGCGCGAGCGCGCGTGCGGCGTGGTGTTCCAGAGCTACGCGCTGTTCCCGACGATGCGCGCGTGGGAAAACGTCGCGTATCCGCTGCGCATCCGCGGCATGGAGGCGGAGGAGCGGCGCAAGCGCGCCAACGCCATGCTCGAGCGCGTCGGCCTCTCGGCGCATGCGGACCGCCTGCCGCGCCAGCTCTCGGGCGGCCAGCAGCAGCGCGTGGCGCTCGCCCGCGCGCTGGTCTTCGAGCCGCGGGCGCTGCTGCTTGACGAGCCGCTGTCCGCGCTCGACGCGGCGACACGCCTCACGCTGCGCGACGAGATCCGCACGCTGCAGCGCGACCAGGGGATCGCGACACTGCTCATCACGCACGACCAGGACGAGGCGCTGTCGCTCGGCGATCGCGTCGCCGTCATGCGCGACGGGCGGCTCATTCAGGTCGGCGTGCCCGCCGCGCTGTACGACGATCCGGCCGACGCCTTCGTCGCCGGCTTCGTGGGCCGCGCGAACCTCTTCGACGCGACGGTCGCCGGTCCCGAGATGCTGGACACGCCGTTCGGCCGTCTCGTGTCGCGCCCGCTGGGACGCCGCGCCGGCAGCCGCGTCACGATGCTGCTGCGGCCGGAGCGTGTCGGCGTGGACGGCGTCGCCGGCGCGCCCTTCGAGGCCAACGCGCTCGACGTCGACGTCCTTCGCGACGCGTTCCACGGCGCGTCGAGACGCCTCATCGTCCGTCCCGCCGGAAGCAACGACACGCTCGATGTGCAGACCGCGTATCGCGGCGTCGTGCGGCGCGTGCGTATCGCCCCCGACGCGCTCCATCCGCTGCCGGAGGCCGGGGACGCTGCGCCGTCGTCGCGCGCCGGCGTATCCTCCGCTTCGGCGTCCTTTCGCCCGTTCCTTCGCAAGGAGATCCCATGAAGCCCCAGCAACGACGTTTCGCCTCCGGTCTCGCCGCCGTCGCGTTCTCGCTGATAAGCGCGCTCGCGCTCGCCCAGACCATCAACGATTCCGCGGAGCTCTATCCGGGCGAGAAGGCCCTTTACGAGCAGGCGCGCAAGGAGGGCCTGATCGTGAGCTTCGACACCGGTCCCACGTGGGCCAACTGGGCCGCGCAGTTCGCCGCGTTCAAGCGCCGCTATCCCGAAGTGGAGATCGTCTACAACGACCTCGGCTCCGCGGCCACCGTGGTCGCGCTCGACAAGGCACGCAACCGGCCGCAGGCGGACACCGCGTACTACTTCGCGGCCTCCGCGGTCGACGCCGTGAAGAAGGGTGTCGTCGCCCCGTTCAAGCCCGTCAACTTCGACAAGCTGCCGACGGTGTTCCGCGAGCCCGAGGGGCGCTGGTTCACGATCCACACGCTCACCATCGCGTTCGTCGTCAACACGAAGCTCGTCAAGAACGTGCCGCAGTCGTGGGAGGACCTGCTGAAGCCGGAATACAAGAACAGCATCGTCTATCTCGACCCGCGCTCGACGGGGGTGGGACAGGTCGGCGTATTCGCGGCCAACTTCGCCGCGGGCGGCGACATGAACAACGTGCAGCCGGGCCTCGACTACCTCGGCAAGCTGCACGCGTCGGGCAATGTGCTGCGCGTGCTGGGAACGACGCCCTACGCGCAATTCGTCAAGGGCGAAATCCCCATCTGGATCAGCTACGAAAACGACGGTCTCAAGGCCAAGTGGACCGACGGACTCGGCGATGCGGTCGCCGTGGTGATCCCCAAAGAGGCCTCGGCCGCGGCCCCCTACGCGATCAGCCTCGTCGAAAAGGGTCCAAATCCGAATGCCGGCAAGCTATGGCTCAATTTCACGATGAGCGATTTCGGGCAGGGCATCTTCGCGCAGGGTTTCGTGCGTCCGTCGGTGCCGGGAACGAAGCTGCCCGACAACGTCGCCGACAAGCTGCCTTCCGCGCCGCAGGTGAAGCCGCTGGACGTGCAGGCGGCGGCGGGGAAAAAGGCCGAGATCGATGCCGGGTGGGCCAAGGCCACCGGCACGAAGTAAGCTTTCCGCAAGGCGCAGAAGACGCCGATGGCGCACGGACCCGGCCGAGCCGGCGCGACGTTCTGGCCTGCGACGCTGCCGGCGGTCGCGCTGCTCGCGCTTTTTTTCGCCGTGCCGCTGGGGGCGATCTTCGTCGACGCCTTCACCGGCGGCGGCGCCGCGTTCGGACGCGTGCTTGCGGCGCCGCGCTTCGCGAGCGCGCTTTTCGGCAGCGCCATCCTGACGCTCGTCGCGACGGGGTTCTCGATGGCCGTCGGCCTCGCGGTCGCCGTTCATCTCGCGCGGCTGCCCGACGCGCGGCGTACGGCGCTGGCGTTTGCGATTGCGCTCCCGCTCACGTTCTCGGGATTGATCGTCGCGTACGGCTTCATCCTCGCCTATGGCCGCGCCGGCTTCGTCACGCAGCTCCTCGCGATGATGGGCGGCGACGCCGCGGTGATCGGCAAGGCGTTGTTCACGCCGGTTGGGCTCGCCTTCGCGTCGTCGTATTACCTGATTCCCCGCGTCGTGATGTCGCTGCTGCCCGTGCTCGTCAACGTCGAGCAGGCGCAACTCGACGCGGCCGAATCGCTCGGCGCGACGCCGCGCGAGGCATTCCTGCATGTCGTCCTGCCGGCGATCGCCGGTCCCGCGATCGGCACGGCTTGCCTGATCGCCGCCGTCGTGTTCGGCGCCTACGGCACGGCGCTCGCGCTCGTCGGCACGGGCGTCGACCTGCTGCCGCTGCAGCTCTACACGATGGTCTCCGACACGGGATCCGATTTTCCCGCGGCGGCCGCGCTGGCGCTCCTGATCACCGCATCGTGCTCGATCGTGCTCGTCGCGGGCGAGCTGGCGGCGGCGCGCCACGAGCGGCACCTCGACGGCTGAAGCGTCCGTGAACGAGACGCTGATACTCGATCGCGGCGCAGCTGCGCTGCATGACGCGCACGGCGCGCGTTTCGTCGTGCGCGAACGGCGCTGGGTCGCGCCGACCCTCGCAGCGGCCGGTCGCGCAATCGATCCCCCGGGTGCACGCGTGTCGCTGGCCGACGCCGTCGGCTGGCTGCAGCGCGAGAGCGGCCACCCGCTGCGCGCGCCGATCGGCGTCATCGGACCGCGCGCGGCGACGGCGGAGCAACTCGCCGTCGCCGAGGCGCTCGGCGCGGGACTCGCAGCGCGCGGCTACGTCGTCGTCTGCGGCGGCCGCGAGGGCGTGATGGAGGCGGTGTGCCGCGGCGTCTCCGCAAAAGGCGGTGTGAGCATCGGCCTGACGCCGGACACCGATCCCACGCTTGCCAATCCGTACGCGGCGATCGTGCTCGCCACGGGCATCGGGGAGGCGCGCAACGCGGTCATCGCGCGCGCGGCGTATTGCCTCGTCGCCGTGGGGGACAGCCACGGCACGCTGTCGGAAGTGGCGCTGGGCCTGCATTTCGGCAAGCGCGTGATCGGGCTCGCCGGCGCGGCGCAACGGGCGGGGGTCGAGCACGCGGCCTCGACCGACGAGGCGCTCGCGCGCGTCGATCGCGCGGTGCTGGCGCTCGGCTAGAGCGCCGGCGTGCGCGCGGCGCGTCCGGCGCGCGGCCAGCCGCTCAGGACGACGCGCGCTGGTTGGGCAATGCGCTCATGAGCGAGCCGAGGATGTCCATCGGCAGCGGAAAGATGATCGTCGAATTCTTGTCGGCGGCGATCACGGTGAGGGTCTCGAGATAGCGCAGCTGCATCGCCTGCGGCTGCTGCGCGAGCACGACAGCCGCCTCGTAGAGCTTCTGCGCCGCCTGCAGCTCGCCCTCGGCATGAATCACCTTCGCGCGGCGTTCGCGCTCGGCTTCGGCCTGTCGAGCGATCGCCCGGACCATCGACTCGTTGATGTCGACGTGCTTGATCTCGACGTTCGCCACCTTGATGCCCCAGGACAGCGTCTGCGCGTCGAGCGTCTTCTGGATGTCGATGTTGAGCTTCTCGCGCTCGGACAGCATCGTGTCGAGGTCGTGCTTGCCGAGCACCGAGCGCAGCGTCGTCTGCGCGAGCTGGCTCGTGGCCATCAGGTAGTTCTCGACCTCGATGATCGCCTTCTGCGGATCGACGATCCGGAAGTAGACGACCGCGTTGACCTTCACCGACACGTTGTCGCGCGAGATGACGTCCTGGCTCGGCACGTCGAGAACGATGGTGCGCAGATCCACGCGCACCATCTGCTGGATGATCGGCACGAGGATCACGAGGCCGGGCCCCTTGACCTTCCAGAAGCGGCCGAGCTGGAACACGACACCGCGCTGGTATTCGCGCAGCACGCGCAGCGACAGCGCCGCGAACAGCACGATCAGGAAGAGCAGCACACCGGGTCCGATCAGGGCCATCTCAAGCTCCTTCTGCGGGGGAGACCCGCGGCAGCATGCCGTCGACGGCGACGACGCGTATTTTCTGGCCGCGCAACAGGCGGCCGGTGGTGGTCACCTGCCATGTCTCGCCGCGGATGCTTGCCCATCCGGTGCCGGGCGCGTCGTCGAGCATCTCGCCGTCGGCGCCGACCAGCGACTGGACACCGCTCACCAGCGGCGCGCTGCGCGCGCGCAGCGCCATCCGGGCGACGAGGATCACGAGCGCCAGCGTGACCAGCGCCAGCACGCCGATCAGCGGCCACGCGACGGCGAAGCCGGGCGCGTCAGTATCCATCAGCATCATCGCGCCGATTGCGAACGCGATGATCCCTCCGATCCCGAGCGAGCCGTACGAGGGCACGAAGGCTTCCGCGACGATGAAGGCGATGCCGATCGCAATGAGCGCCAGGCCCGCGTAGTCGACGGGCAGCAGGTGCAGCGCGTAGAGCGCAAGGAGCAGGCACAGCGCGCCGACCACGCCCGGAAAAACGAGGCCCGGATGTCCGAACTCGAACAGCAGGCCGTAGATCCCCAGCATCATCAGGATGAGCGCGACGTTCGGGTCGGTGATCAGCGCCAGCACGCGATCGTGCCAATCCGGCGCGTAGGCGACGACCGGCGCGCCGAGCGTCTGCAGCGTCCGCTCGCTGCCCGCGACCGTGACCTTGCGTCCGTCGAGTTGGCGCAGGAGGTCCGGGAGATCGGTCGCGACGATCTCGATCACGCGCTTGTCGCGCGCTTCGGCAGCCGAGATGCTGGCCGCCTCGAGGACCGCCTTCTCGCCCCATTCGGCATTGCGACCGCGCAACTGCGCGAGGCTGCGCATGTACGCCGCCGCGTCCTGGAACGCCTTGCGCTCGTGGGTGTTCGTCGGTCCGGCCGCGCGCTTGCCGCCGGCGTCGGACTTCGCCGGCGGCTCGGGAGACGAGGCGCCCGGGCCGATTTGCACCGGCGAGGCCGTGCCCACGTTCGTTCCGGGCGCCATGGCGGCGACATGGCTCGCGTACAGAATGAACGCTCCGGCGCTGGCGGCGCGCGCGCCGGACGGCGCCACGTAGGCAGCGACGGGGATCGGCGCGGCGAGCATGTCGCGAATGATCTGCCGCATCGACGTATCGAGTCCGCCCGGGGTGTTCAGCGTGATCACAACGAGTTGCGCACCGTCGGAGGCGGCGCGGGCGATACCGCGCTGCACGTAGTCGGCGGTGGCTGGACCGATGGCCCCTTCGATCGAGAGGGTCGCGACAGGCGGCGGCGCAGCCGTCACCGGCGCCGTCGCGAACGCGACGCAGAGGCACCCGAGCAGGCACATCAGTTTCATGGCGAAGTGTGCAACGCACGCAGCGCTGCGCATGCCCATTATCCGCCGTGGCGGCCGGCATGGGGTCTCGCCGTGGCGCCATCAGTCGCGGCGCACGAGCGCGAACGCGGCGACGATCATCGCGACGAAAAAGACCAGGGTCCAGCCGGCGATCGACAGGCCGAGGAGCACCCAGCCTTTTTCGGCGCATTCACCGCTGCCGGTCAGCGTCCTGGTGATCACGTCGACCAGCGGCAGCGTGTCCAGCATGTAGCTGATTCCCATGCCGCAGGCGGGCACCTGGTCCTTCGGCAGCGACTGCAGCCAGACCTGGCGCGCGGCGAAGCCCGCCCCTGCGCCGGCCGCCACCAGCGTCAGCACCGCGTAGACGCCGGCGAAGCGGCGGCCCGGGTTGTGGAGAAAGGCGACCAGAAATATTATGCCCACCGCGCATACCGCGACGCGCTGAAACATGCACAGCGGACACGGTTCGAGGCCCTCGCCGTATTGCAGCCAGAACGCCCACGCCATCAATCCCGCGCATACAAGGAAGCCCAGCAGGTACGCGATGCGGCGCGGGGGCAGCAGCAGCAGCGCGAGCGACGTCACGCCGAGCGCCATCACCGCGACCCGATAGCCCGATTGCACGAACGACGGGTCCGCGCCGAAGCGGCGCGACAGGAACTCCTGCCCGATCAGCGCGAGGGCCACGAGGAGTCCGGTGACCGGCCAGGGGAGGGCGGCGTAGCGTGTCATGAATTCGCCTTGGCAAGTGCCTGGTCGAGGTCCCAGAGAATGTCGTCCACCGACTCCAGTCCCACCGACAGGCGAATCATCTCCGGCAGCACGCCGGCCGCGCGCTGCTCGTCTTCCGAGAGCTGCCGGTGCGTCGTGGACGCCGGGTGGATCACCAGCGTCTTCGCGTCGCCGACGTTCGCGAGATGCGAGAGCATCTGCACGGACTCGATGAAGCGTTCGCCGGCCGCGGCGCCGCCCTTCACGCCGAACGTGAGGATGCCGCCGGCGCCGCGCGGCAGATAGCGCCGTGCGCGCGCCTCCTGCGCATTGCCGGGCAGCAGCGGATAGTTCACCCATTCGATGCGCGGATGCCCCGCGAGCTCTTTCGCCACGGCCAGCGCGGATGCGCAGTGCCGCGGCATCCGCAGGTGCAGCGTCTCGACGCCCTGCAGGAGCAGGAACGCCGAAAGCGGCGAGAGCGTCGGGCCGAGCGTGCGCATGGTTTCCATCCGCGCCTTCATCGTGAAGGAAAAATCGCCGAAGGTCTCGTGGAAGCGCACGCCGTGGTAGCCGCGCGACGGTTCGGTCATCTGCGGAAAGTTGCCGTTGTCCCAGGGAAACCTGCCGGACTCGACCATGATGCCGCCCATCGTCGTGCCATGGCCGCCGAGGTATTTGGTCAAAGAGTGGATCACGATGTCGGCACCGTGCTCGATCGGCCGGCAGAGATAGGGCGAGGCCAGCGTGTTGTCGACGACGAGCGGCACGCCGGCGTCGTGGGCGATCGTCGCGATGGGCGCGAGATCGGCGACGTCGAGCTGCGGGTTGCCCAGCGTCTCGACGTAGAGGGCCTTGGTGTTGGGCTTCAGCGCGGCGCGGAAGTTCGCGGGATCCGCGGCATCGACGAAGGTGGTCTCGATGCCGAACTGCGCGAAGGTGACGGCGAACTGCGAGTACGTCCCGCCGTAGAGCGTGCGCGACGCGACCAGGTGATCCCCATTGCGGGCAAGCGTGAGCAGCGCGCACATCTGCGCGGCCATTCCCGTCGCCGCGGCGAGCGCGGCGCGCCCACCCTCCAGCGCCGCGACACGCTCCTCCAGCGCCGCCACCGTCGGGTTCGAGATGCGCGAGTAGACGTTGCCGAAGGTCTGCAGGTTGAAAAGGCTCGCCGCGTGATCGGCGCTGTCGAACACGAACGACGTCGTCTGGTAGATCGGCAGCGCGCGCGCGCCCGTCGCGGCGTCCGGAATCTGGCCGGCGTGCAGGCACAGCGTGTCGAAATCGTAGCGGTGGTCCGGCATGCTCGACTGTTGCGCTGGCAGGGTTCCGGGCTACGTCGCGACGCCAGGCGCGGGCCGGCGCGACGAGATGATGCCCGTGTTGACGCCGGCAAAGTTCAACCCGCCCAGAATGCGCGCGTGCTCGATCTTGACGCAGCGGTTCGACACGACGTCGAGGCCTGCGTCCGCGGCGATGCGGGCGGCTTCGTCGTTGCGTATCCCCAGCTGCATCCACAGCACCTTCGCGCCCTTGTCGATCGCGGCCTGGGCCAGCGGCACGATTTCCTCCGACTTGCGAAAGCAGTCGACGATGTCGACCGGCCCGGGAATCGAGGCGATATCGGGATAGCAGCGCTCGCCCAGCACCTCGGCGTAATTCGGGTTGACCGGATAGATGCGATAGCCGTGGTCGCGCATGTACTTGGCGGCGAAGAAGCTCGGCCGATACCAGTTGGCCGAGACGCCGACGACCGCGAGGGACGTCGATTGCGTCAGCACGCGGCGCAGGCCGACGATGTCGTCGACGATCGGCATGGCTAGCGGAAGAAGATGACCGTGACGATCAGGAACGCCGGCACGAGGATCGCGATCGACCAGCCCATGTAGCCGAAGAAGCTCGGCATCGGTATGTTGCGATGCTCGGCGATTGCCTTGACCATGAAGTTGGGCGCGTTGCCGATATAGGTCATCGCGCCCATGAACACCGAACCCGCCGAAATCGCGACCAGCGTGGACGCGAGCGTCGTCATGAGCACGCTGGCATCGCCGCCCGCCATGTTGAAGAACACGAGGTAGGTGGGCGCGTTGTCGAGGAACGACGACAGCGATCCGGAGAGCCAGAAATACATCGCGTCCGACGGCTGTCCGTCGGGTCGCGTCACCAGGCGCACCAGCGGCGCGAACGCGCCCCCCACGCCGGCGCGCAGCATGGCGATGACCGGAATAATGGTGATGAAGATGCCGATGAACAGCTTGGCGACCTCGGCGATCGGCCCCCACGTGAAATGATTGCGGTGGCGCGTCTCCTTGCGCGTGAACGCTATCGACAGCAGCGCCGCGACGACGATGATGACGTCGCGCACGACGTTCTGGAGCTCGATGCGGCTGCCGAGCACCGTCCACGAGATCTCCGGCCGCCAGAAGCCGCTCAGCAGCACGCCGCCCACGATCAACGCCAGAAACCACAGATTCACCAGCCCGTCGACGCGCAACGGGGTATCCGGCGTCGGATCGAGCGTCGCCTCGTGCTGCTCGCCCGCGCGATGGAAATAGTAGGTGTCGACCGCGTAGAAGAGCGCCAGCAGGATCCCGCAGAGCACGAGCGTCGGCGCGAGCAGGTGCTTGGTCGTCCAGAAGAAGTCGACGCCCTTGAGGAAGCCGAGGAACAGCGGCGGATCGCCGAGCGGCGTCAGCGCCCCGCCGGCATTGGCGACCAGAAAGATGAAAAACACGATCACGTGGACCTTGTGCTCGCGATTGTCGTTCGCCCGGATGACCGAGCGAATCATCAGCATCGCGGCGCCCGTCGTGCCCATCCAGCTCGCGAGCAGCGTGCCGATGCCCAGCAGCGCCGTGTTCATTCCGGGGCTGCCGTGGAGGCTGCCGTGGATGCAGATGCCCCCTGCGACCGTGTAGAGCCCGAACAGCACCAGGATGAAGGGAACGTATTCGAGGATCAGCGCGTGCGCCACCTGTTCGACGGTGACGTCGGCGCCGTAGAGCAGCGCGAAGGGAATGACGAAGGCGAGCATCCAGGCCGCCGCGATCTTGCCGAAATGGTGATGCCAGAACGACGGCACGATGAGCGGGCCCAGCGCTATGGACAACAGCAGGCCCGCGAACGGGATCGCCCAGGCGACGCCGAGCTGCGCGCCGTCGAAGGTCGCCGCCGCGGCGCCGCACGGGACCAGCAGCAGGGCCGCCGCCGCCGAGCGACGCAGGCGACGCTGCATGGTAGTGGTCGTATACAACGCGCGGGTCGGGTCGCTGCAGGGTCCGGGCATCATCCGTCGGAATCGCGTGGCCGTCGGATGCCGCGCGGCGTGTCTGGGTGACGCGGATTGTAACCGTCCTGCCCGAAACCTCGTGAAACCCGCTGTTTTGGCGAACGAATCGGTTGAAGCGAGGCGGCGCGCGCCCCGATGGCCGCGGATCGTCGGAGTTGGGCGCGATCCTTGCTTTTGCTTGTCGAGATTCGACCCCGTCCCCCTGCAACCCCGATGGCCCTGATCCGCTCGCTTCAGCGTCTCGACCTCGCGTCGGTCAACCAGACGCTCGCTGACGCCGGGCTGGGTCCGATGACGTCGCTGTCGCAGCGCGAGCTGAACGCCCTCGGCCTTCCGCTGGCGTACGTCGACCGCCAGCAGCGCTACCGCTTCGCCAACACCGTGTTTCTGGAATGGCTCGGGAAGCGCGAGGATGAAGTCGTCGGCAAGGAGATCGTCGCCGTCCTGGGCACGGACGTCTACCAGCTTTACCAGGCTTACGTCGACGCCGCGCTTGCCGGCGAGCGCACCGGCTTCGTGCGCCAGCTCAACACACGCGGCCAGCCCGCGACATGGATTCGCGTCGATTACTACCCCGATCGTGAGTCGAACGGGGCGATCCGCGGCTTCCTGCTCACCTACAGCGACGTCGATCACCTCAAGCGTCTCGAGCTCGAGTCGGGTCAGCGGGAACACCGGCTGCGGCTCGTCACCGACAGCGTCGGGCTGCCGATCCTCTACTTCGATCGCGAGTTCCGCCTGCGCTTCGCGAACCGTCCATTCGCCGACTGGATCGGCGTGGAGGCCGACGACCTGATCGGGCACGGCCTCAAGGATTTTCTGCCTTCGGATTCATTCGACGAGATGGTGGCCCACGTCGACGGCGTGTTCGGCGGCGGCACGGTGTCGTTCGAGCGTCGCGAGCGCAAGCGCAACGGCGAGCTTCGCTGGGTGCGCGTGACGCTGTTTCCCGATCGCGAGGTCAGCGGGCGCGTCGGCGGCGCATTCGCGGTGTGGAACGACATCGAAGACGACGTGCGAGTGCGCGAGGCGCTGAAGGCGCAGCAGGCGCAGTTGCGGCTGTTCGCCGACAACATCCCCGGACCGATCGCGTACCTCGACAAGAGTCTCCACTACACGTTCGTCAACCAGTCGTTCGCCAATCTCGTCTGCAAGCCGCGCGACGAGATCTATGGCCGCACGCCCTTCGAAGTCCTCTCACCCGATGTCGCCGCCTATCTGCGCCCGGTCATCAAGCGCGCGCAAAGCGGCGAGCACGTCGAGTACGAGCGCGCCGGACAAAGCGCCGGCGGACAGCTGCGCTGGGTGCACGGCCGCGTCGCGCCCGACCTCGATGCGATCGGCAACGTCCGCGGGCTGTATTGCACCGAATACGACATCCACGACCTCAAGCAGACGGAGCAGGCTCTCGCCGCGCGCGAGGAGCAGTTGCGGCTGTTCACCGACAACATCCCCGAGCCGGTCGTCTATCTCGACAGCGAGCGCCGCTACGTGTTCGTCAACGAGGCGTTCCTGGTGCTGACGGGCTACGCGCGCGAGCAGGTGATCGGCCAGTCGATCGACGACGTCGGCGGCGGCGAAGCGTCGCTGGCGCCGCCCGAGTTCGTCGCGCGCGCGTTCGCGGGTGAGGCGGTGACCTACGAGCGCGCTGCGATCGACGCCGACAACCGCCCGCGGTGGCTGCGCGGGCGCATCGTGCCGGATCGCCGCTTCGACGGGACGATCAAGGGCGTGTACGTCATCGCGCACGACATCTCCGACCTGAAGCAGGTGCAGAACGCGCTCGCGGCGCGCGAGGGTCAGCTCCGCGCGATCATGGATGGCGTGCCGGCGCCCGTCGCGTACATCGATCGCGAGGAGCGCTGTCATTACGTCAACCGGACGTTCCTGCAGTACTTCGGGCTGACGAGCGAGCAGGTGTCGCGCATGCGCCTGCGCGACATCGTCGGCCATGGCATCTACCAGAGCGCGCAGGCGATGGTGAATCGCGCGCTGCACGGCGAGTCCACGGCGTTCGACCGGCTCGTCCCGGGCGCGAACGGCGCGCGCCGCTGGATGACGATCCGCGTCGTTCCCGACGCCGCGCCGTCGGGCGACGTGCTGGGCGCGTTCGTGCTGATGAACGACATCCATGGCCTGAAGCAGGCGCAGGAGGCGCTGCGCGCGTCCGAGGCCGAGCTGCGGCTCATCATGGACAACGTGCCGGCGCGCGTGTCCTATATCGATCCCGACTATCGCTTCCGCTTCCTCAACCGCCACAACGAGGAATGGCTGTCGGCGAGCCGGCGCGACCTGACGGGCCGGCGCGTGTCCGAAGTGCTCGGCGAGGTCCGCTTCCGGCAGGTGCAGCCGATGCTCGACCGCGTACTGAACGGCGAGGAGCTGACCACCGAGGAGCTGCTGTCGCAGCCCGACGGCTCGCATCGCTGGGAAAGCATCCACTACGCGCCGAACCGGGACGCCGAGGGCCGGGTGATCGGCATCTACGCGGTGCACACCGACATCCACGAGGAGAAGCACAACGAGGAGGCGCTGCGCCGCGCCAACTGGATGCTCTCGTCGCACATCAACAATACGCCGCTGGCGGTGATGGAGTGGGATCGCGAGTTCCGCCTCGTCCGCTGGTCGCCGCAGGCGCAGAACATCTTCGGCTGGCGCGCCGACGAGGTGCTCGGCATGCCGATCAACGGCAATCCGCTGATCCACGAGGCCGACCGGCAGCAGGTCGCCGACATCGTCGAGAAGCTGATGAAGGGCGACGAGCCGCGCGCCACCGGGCAATCGCGCAACCGGACCAAGGACGGCGGCACGATCTGGTGCGAGTGGTATCACTCGGCGCTGCTCGACGACGCCGGGCGCATCGTGTCGATCCTGTCCTTCGTTCAGGACGTGTCGCTGCGCGTGCAGGCGGAAGAACGCCTTCAGCACCTCGCGACGCGCGATGCGCTGACGGGCTTGCCCAACCGGCTTCTTCTGCACGAGCGGCTGTCGCACGCGATCGCGCAGGCGAAACGGACCGACCGTCGCGTTGGGGTGCTGTTCATCGACCTCGACCGCTTCAAGAACGTCAACGACACGCTGGGTCACCGGATCGGCGACGAGCTCCTGAAGCACGTGACGCGCGCGCTCTCCGCGACGCTGCGCGATTGCGACCTGCTGGCGCGGCTCGGCGGCGACGAGTTCATGGTCATCGTGGAAGACTTCGACGACCCCGCGGCACTGGCGAAGATCGCGCAGAAGCTGCAGGACGCGATCGCGCATCCCTTCCAGATCGAGGACCACGACATCTTCGTGACTTCGTCGATCGGCATCTCGGTGTATCCGGACGACTCCGACGACCCGGAAGAATTGCTGAAGCACGCCGACGTCGCGATGTACCGCTCGAAGGAGCTCGGCCGCAACACGTTCCAGTTCCTCGACGCCGATCTGGCCGAGCGCCGGCTCAAGCATCACACGCTCGAGACGGCGCTGCGCGGTGCGCTGTCCAACGGCACGCTGAAGCTGCATTACCAGCCGATCGTGCGCATCACCGACCGCGCGATCGTGGGCGCCGAGGCGCTGCTGCGCTGGAACGACCCCGAGCACGGCAGCATCCCGCCCAGCGT
>JBDSLT010000112.1:0-3109 GCA_039916265.1 Casimicrobiaceae bacterium
ACCTCGACGACCGCGTTGGAGCCCGAATGACCACCCGATACTTGACCCTGAAGCGCATCCAATGCGCGTTCCTTGGCCTTCGTACCAACGACTGGATGTCCGTGATGACGTCCAATGGCTCATCGTCCAACGTCTGCCGCGCAGACTCCTAGACTCGCCGTTTCGATTTCCAGGGATGCGGAGATGAGCGCTGCAGGGCCGCCCCGAGGCGCGCGCCGATGACGCTCGCCGCCGAGTTCGATCGCGCGCTGCGCCTGCACCAGGAAGGCAAGCTGCGCGAAGCGTTTATGCGCTACGACGCGGTTATCAAGGCCGATCCGCAACACGCGGCGGCGCTGCACTATTCCGGCGTCGTGCTGCTGCAGGCGGGAAAGCACGTGGAGGCAATCGCGCGGATTCGCGCGTCGATCGGTATCGACCCGGCGTCGCCCGACGCCTGGTCCAATCTGGCGCTTGCGCTGCAATCGGTCGATCGCGCCGAGGCGGCGGTCAATGCGCTGAAAGAGGCAGCGCGACTGTCGCCCCGGTCGGTGGAAATCTGGTCGAACCTCGCGGGTGCGCAGCTCGCGGTCCGGCAATTCGTCGACGCCGAGACGTCGGCGCGGCAGGCCGTCGCCACCGAGGCCACGCACGCCGCCGCATGGCACAACCTCGCGCTGGCGCTCGCCGGGCGCGGCGCGATCCTTCAAGCCCTCGACGCCGCGACGCGGGCGGCCGCCACCGCGCGCGACATCGCCGCCTATGCCGGCCACAAGGCCCAGCTCGAGCTCGCCCTCGGCAATGCGGAAGCCGCGCAGGCGACACTGGTGGCGGCGCTGGCGCGCCAGCCCGCCAACGCTGCACTGTGCTTCGAGCTCGCGACCGTGCACGAGCAGCGCGGCGACCTGGTGGCTGCTGCCCACTGCTACGAGCAGGTGCTGCGCGTCGACCCGAACCACGGCGCCGCGCTGTCTCAGTTCACGTTCCTGCGAATGCGCATGGCCGACTGGCGCGCCCTGCCCGCGCTGCGCGAGCGACTGCGCAAAGGCGTTCCCGCGGGATCGGCGCCGCTGTCGCCTTTCGTGCTGCTGTCGCAGCCCGCGTCGCGCGCCGAGCAGCGTCGCGCTGCGGAGGCGTGGACGGCCGCCCTCACCCGCCCTGCCCCACCGAGTCCACCGCGGCTTCTATCGGGCGCGCGGCTGAAGCTCGCGTACCTCTCCGCGGATTTCCACACGCACGCGACTGCGTATCTGGCGACCGGAATGTTCGAGCAGCACGACCGCCGCAGTTTCGAAGTGATCGCGTATTCGACCGGTCCCGACGACGGCAGCCCGATGCGCGCGCGCGTGGTCAAGGCCTTCGATCGTTTCGTCGACGCGGCGGGCTGGCCTGTGCAGCGCATTGCCGAAGCGATACGCGTCGACGGGATCGACATCCTGGTCGATCTCAAGGGCCACACCGAGGGTGCGCCGCCGGGCGTGCTTGCGCTGCGCCCGGCGCCGATCCAGGTCCACTATCTCGGCTATCCCGGGACGCTCGGCGGCACGCTGGCCGATTACCTGATCGCCGACGACGTCGTCGCGCCGCCCGACGACCAGCCGGACTATGCCGAGACGCTCGTGCAGTTGCCAGGCAGCTACCAGATCAACGACCGGCAGCGCCCGGTCGCAACCGCGGCGCCGCGCGAGTCGCTGGGTTTGCCACCCGACGCGCTGGTGTTGTGCTGCTTCAACGCGACGTACAAGCTCAATCCAGAAGTGATGGACGCGTGGGCGCGCATCCTGCTGGCCGTGCCGGGCGCGGTGCTGTGGCTGCTGGCGCGAGGCGACCGGGACCCGGCGATCGGGAACCTGCGCCAGGAAGCCGGCGCCCGCGCGATCGACCCTGCGCGGCTGGTCTTTGCTCCGGCACGACCCAACGCCGAATACCTCGCGCTGTTCAGCCACGCCGACCTCTTCCTCGACACGTGGCCCTACAACGCGCACACGACGGCCAGCGATGCGCTGTGGTGCGGGTGTCCGCTCGTGACGTGGCGCGGCGAGAGCTTCGCGGGACGCGTCGCCGCGAGTCTGCTGACCGCCGTGGGATTGCCCGAATTGATCGCGCGCGACGTCGACGGCTACGTCGCGCTGGCGATTGCGCTCGCGCAGGACCACGCACGCCGCGCCGGCATGCGCGAACTGCTCCTGGGTGCGGGCCGGCAAAGCCCGTTGTTCGATACCGCCGCAACCACCGCGACGCTCGAAGCGGCTTACCTCAACATGGCGGAGCAATACCGCCGCCGCAGCCGCCGGCCGTTTCGCGTCGAGCCGCGCGAATGACCGCTCTTCAATGATGGCCGTGACCGGAATCCTCCGAGGTTCCGTAGCCACGGAGTTGAGCATAGCGGGCATTCTGCTCGGGTGTGAGGATCTCGACCTGGACCAAGTGAGCTTCGAGATGCGCCCGGCGAACTTTGGCCTGGAGAGAACCGATCTCGCTCAAAGAACTGGATAGCGACTCCGGCGTTATTGTCCTGGCGGCGAACAGCCGATCGAGCTTGCGCTCCTCCACGACGAGAGCTTGGCCCAGCATGGTTGCTTTTGACGCCATGGCTGAGAAGAGTGCCTCAGTCCTCGCGCGTTGGTCGGGCGTGAGACCCAGCTGAGCGGACAGTTCAAGAACGTGAGCGGGGCCTGCGTAGCCGTTGAGCTCTGCGGCCTTGGCGAGCCCCATGCCCTTGCCGGACAGGTACGCATTTACGTCTTCGCCAGAGAGAGACTTGATGTCGCGGAATTCCTGCCCGGCGTATGCAGAAGGCTGTGCCGCCGATACAGCCGAAGCGATTAGGAACGAGCCGAAGAGGCATGCGATGTCAAGGAGCTTCATGCGAACCTTTCGTATGAGGTGAGTTGCGCACTACGATAGCGCGGGAGCCGAGCACGAATGATTGATCTTTGAATCGACTGCCGCAACCGCTTGCTGCACCGACAACCCGGATGTATCGATCGAAATTGTGCCACGCGGCATCGTAAACAAGGGAAATGCGCCTGACTCTGCGAGCGTGGCCACGAGCCCGACCAGGAAGTCGGCATCAACGGAGCGGTCACGTGCGATGGTAAAGATAGCGTCGCCGACACGCTCGCGAACC
>JBDSLT010000113.1:0-4371 GCA_039916265.1 Casimicrobiaceae bacterium
TGGGCGCGGTGACGGGAACGATGACCAACGCCTACGCCGAGCGCTACCGGATTCTGCCGGTGGCGGTGGACCGCCAGACGCTGACCGTCGCCACGTCCGAGCCCTTCGTGCGCAGCTGGGCCGACGAGCTGGAAACAATCCTGAAGCTGTCGGTGAAATTCGTCCTCAGCAACCCGCAGGACGTCAAGCGCTACCTGGGCGAGTTCTACAACCTCGCCCGCTCGATGAAAAAGGCGCAGGACGCCTCGAAGGGCGACTTCTCGATTGCGCGCAACTTCGAGCAGCTGGTCGAGCTCGGCAAGCACGGACACCTCGACGCCAACGACCAGCACATCGTCCTGATCGTCGACTGGCTGTGGCAATACGCGTTCGAGCAGCGCGCATCCGACATCCACATCGAGCCGCGCCGCGAGGCGGGACTCGTGCGCTTCCGCATCGACGGCGTGCTGCACCAGGTCTATGCGATCCCGACGCCGGTACTGAACGCGATCACTTCGCGGATCAAGCTGCTGGGACGGATGGAGATCGTCGAAAAGCGGCGACCGCAGGACGGCCGCATCAAGACGCTGGCACCGAACGGCGAGGAGATCGAGCTGCGGATCTCGACGATGCCGACCGCCTTCGGCGAAAAGATCGTCATGCGCATTTTCAGTCCCGAGGTGCTGGTCCGCGACTTCACGGACCTCGGATTCACGCCGGACGACCGCGCGCGGTGGGAGACGATGACGCGCGAGCCGAACGGCATCATCCTCGTCACCGGGCCGACGGGCTCCGGCAAGACGACGACGCTCTATTCGACGCTCAAGGGACTCTCCACGCCGGAAGTGAACGTGTGCACGATCGAGGATCCGATCGAGATGATCGAGCCCGCGTTCAACCAGGTGCAGGTGCACGCGGCGATCGGCGTCGATTTCGCGTCGGGCGTGCGCACGCTGCTGCGGCAGGATCCCGACATCATCATGGTGGGCGAGATCCGCGACCGCGACACCGCCGACATGGCGGTGCAGGCGGCGCTGACCGGACATCTCGTCCTGTCGACGCTGCACACCAACGACGCGCCCACCGCGGTGACGCGGCTGCTCGACCTCGGCACGCCGTCGTACCTGCTCAACTCGACGCTGCTGGGGGTCATGGCGCAGCGGCTGGTGCGCACGCTGTGTCCGCACTGCAAGCAGCCCGGCGAGCCCCCCGACGAGGAAACCTGGCGCTCGCTGACGTCTCCCTGGCGCGGCGAACGGCCCGTGCAGGTCATGCGGCCGGTCGGTTGCCTCGAATGCCGGATGACCGGCTATTACGGGCGGATGGGAATCTACGAGGTGATGGTGATCGCGCCGACGCTGCGGCGGCTCATCACGCGCGAGGCCGACGACCGCGCGATCCGCGAGCAGGCGTACAAGGACGGCATGAAGCCCCTGCGCGTGTCCGGCGCGATGAAAATCGGCGCCGGTCTCACGACCGCCGACGAAGTAATGAAGGTCGCCCCGCTGGCCTAGTGCACGGGCGGAGCGGCCTTCGGCGGGACGTCAGTGCGCGACGACGGGTTGCGCGTGCGAATTCAGCAGCGCTCCGTACACGGCCCCCAGAACCACGCCGTAGATCAGGTGCAGCATCAGCGTCATCACCGGGGTCATTATGCCGAGATTGAGACCGAAAACGCCCGCGCCCGCCATGGGCATCACGATGACCATCATCAGGAACCACGCGCCGATGCCGAACAACACGCCGCGCCACCAGTAGCCTTCCAGTCCGGGGCGCGAAATCGCCGCGAACAACAGGCCCAGTACCACGGTGCCGATCATGAAATGGGCCGCCCAGCCGACCGCCGGGTTGCCGCCGTCGAGCATGGTGCTCAACATCTTGATCACGTCGAGCTCGGGCATGATGCCCATATTCGCCTTGACCAGCATGATCGCCGACAGCACGACCGTCGCGACAAGACCGGCAGCCATCCCCTTGAAGTATCGGTTCCCACCGTCCATGAACCCCTCCAGTGTTGGCTCTCTACCGGGCCATGCTAACGACGCGCGGCGCAGCAGGGGGACAGGGGACCGCCGATACGCACGTAGGATGAATCCGACGACGGCTACGAGCTCCTTCACGCGCTGACGCGTCGCTATCCGGGGCGGCGCGCGGCGTTTGTCGCCGTCGCGGCGACCGGCTACGCGCGCGAGGAAGACCGGCTTCGATCGCTGGCCGCCGGCTACGACTTTCACGCGGCCAAGCCGCTCGATTTCGCCTCGCTGACCGGAAGCATCGGCGCGCTGATTGCGCAGCGGCGAGCGCGCCGCGATGGAGACGCAATCGCCGTGCAGTACCTGATTGCCTTGATTTAACTACCGTTTTGCCGGGTGGGACCCGCCGTCGCCGGCGCACTGCCCTGCTGTCGCGCAAAATCCGGCGGTGGGACGGTCGCTGCCGCGCGACACCGCTCATAATTCCAGCCGCCCATCCGACAGGTCGCGCATGGCGACGGGTGTTTGGCAATCCGGACTGTCAGGCGAGAACAACGAGCATGAACTTCGAGAGCGCTTTGAACGTGGACCTATTGGGCGAGGCGAGCAAGCCGGCTGACGCCGGGCAAGGCCACTCCACCGGCATCCTGCCGTGTCAGGAACTGGAACGCCTGGTGCGGATCAGTCGGGAAATCAGTGCGGTGGAGCCCATTCAAGACGATCAGTTTCAGCCCGCGAGCCTCGATCTGCGACTCGGGCCGATCGCCTATCGCGTTCGCGCCAGTTTCCTCCCGGGCAAAACCGCAACCGTCAAGCAGAAGCTGGCGGACCTCGCGATGCACGAGATGGACCTCACCCATGGCGCGGTGCTGGAGCGTGGTTGCGTGTACATCGTGCCGCTGCTCGAAAGCCTTGCCCTGAAGCATCGAACTTCCGCGATGGGGAACCCGAAGAGCTCCACCGGCAGGCTCGACATATTCACCCGGTTGATTACCGACCACGGGACCGAGTTCGACCGTGTTCCCGAGCAGTACAAGGGGCCGCTGTATGCGGAAGTCTCTCCGCGCACCTTCAGTGTCCTGGTCCGCAAGGGGTCGCGCCTCAGCCAGATCCGGATACGCCGGGGCAATCCGCCGACGACCGATGAGCGACTGCGGCAACTGCAAAAAGAGCATGAGCTGGTCGGCTCCGTCAGCGAGGACGCGATTCGCAACGGAGTGCCGGTTAGCGTGGATGTCAGGGGCGAGCGCTCGGGCGGGCTCATCGGCTACAAATCAAAGAACCACGCCGGGCTGATCGACATCGACAGGGTCCGCGAGTACGACATCTGGGACTACTGGGACCCGGTATTCGCGCCGCGCCGAGGGGGATTGGTCCTCGACCCGGCGGAGTTTTACATCCTGGCGTCGCGCGAACCGGTGAATATCCCGCCCACCCTGGCCGCGGAAATGATCGCGTACGACACGCTGGTGGGAGAGTTTCGCGTTCACTACGCGGGCTTCTTCGATCCGGGCTTCGGCGCTGACGGGGCTGAATCGCGCGCCGTCCTCGAGGTTCGTTCGTACGAAGTCCCGTTCATCATCGAGGACGGCCAGGTCGTGGGCCGCTTGCTTTTCGAACGACTGACCGAGCCACCGAGCCGCCTGTACGGCAGCGGCATCAAGTCCTGGTATCAGGGTCAGGGAATCGCGTTGAGCAAACACTTCAGGCCACTGCCCGCCGACGCGCCCGTCCCCAGTTTTCGCTTGAAGTAGGCGCGGGCCGCGCCGCCGCGGAACCCTCAACCGGTCGGCAGCCGATAGTCGCGGTACCGCTCCCGCAGCGTCTTCTTCGACAGCTTGCCGGTAGCCGTATGCGGCAGCTCGTCGACGAACACCACGTCGTCGGGCATCCACCACTTGGCGATCTTGCCGTCGTAGAACTTCAGGAGCTCGTCGCGCGTGACGGCCGCGCCGTCGCGCCTGATGACGAGCAGCAGCGGCCGCTCGTCCCATTTGGGATGGGCGACGCCGATCACCGCGGCCTCGGCCACCCCCGGGTGCCCGACGGCGATGTTCTCGAGATCGATCGAGCTGATCCATTCGCCGCCCGACTTGATGACGTCCTTGGAACGGTCGGTGATGGTCAGGTAGCCGTCGGCATCGATCGAACCCACGTCTCCGGTGGGAAACCAGCCGCCAGCCGCGAGCGGGCTCGGCAGATCGCTCCCGTAGTAGTCGCGCACGACCCAGGGCCCCTTCACCATCACGTTTCCCGCCGCGACGCCGTCGTGCGGCAGGTCGTGTCCTTCCCCGTCGACGATCTTCATTTCGACGCCGAAAAGCGGCCGGCCCTGCTTGAGCGCCAGCGCCATCCGCTGATCGGGCGCGAGATCGCGATGCTTGGCCTTGGCGCTGCCGATCGTCCCCACCGGGCTCAT
>JBDSLT010000114.1:0-3464 GCA_039916265.1 Casimicrobiaceae bacterium
GGTGAATGCCGGACGAACCTCCCCAACGTGTGGGCGATCGGCGACGTCGTGCGCGGGCCGATGCTCGCGCACAAGGCGGAGGACGAGGGCGTCGCGGTCGCCGAGCGCATCGCGGGACAGCACGGGCATGTCGATTTCAACACCGTGCCGTGGGTCATCTACACGGCGCCCGAGATCGCGTGGGTCGGGCAGACCGAGCAGCAGTTAAAGCGCGACAACGTCGCCTATCGCGCGGGCAGCTTTCCATTTTCCGCCAACGGGCGCGCGCGGGCGCTCGGCGACACCACCGGCTTCGTCAAGATGCTCGCCGACGCCGCGACCGACCGCATCCTCGGCGTGCACATCATCGGGCCGTACGCGTCCGAGCTGATCTCCGAGGCCGTCGTGGCGATGGAGTTCGGCGCGGCAAGCGAAGATCTCGCGCGGATCTGCCACGCGCATCCGTCGCTGTCGGAAGCGACGAAGGAAGCCGCCCTTGCGGTAGACAAGCGCACGCTGAACCTTTGAGCGCGAAGGGTTCTTTGGGCGCGAACAGTCATCCGTGACCGGGGCGGATTACCCGGGACAGATCGCGCGCCGTCAGGGCGCGCTTTACGAATACCTCGAGCCGCGACTCGCCGCGCGCGGCATCATCCTCGACCACGCGCAGACCGACGCGCTGGAGCGGCTGCAAACGCTCGCCGACGAACTCGTCGCGTTCCGCGAGGCGCGCCAGTCGACGCTGAAGCGCATCTTCGCGCCGCCCGACGTGCCGCGCGGCGTGTACCTGTGGGGCGGCGTCGGACGCGGCAAAAGCTTCCTGATGGACAGTTTCTACGCCACGGTCGCGATCCGCCGCAAGACCCGCGTGCATTTTCATGCGTTCATGCGCGACGTGCACCTCGAACTCGCCAAGCTCAAGCACGAGGAGGATCCCTTGGCGCTCGTGGCAGCGCAGGTCGCGAAGCGGTGGCGGCTCGTCTGCTTCGACGAGTTCCACGTCTCCGAGATCGCCGACGCAATGATCCTCGGCCGGCTGCTGAAGGGATTGTTCGACGCGGGCATCGTCTTCGTGATGACGTCGAATTATCGGCCCGACACGCTATGGCCCAACGGCCTGCAGCGCGAGCGCTTCCTTCCCGCGATCGAGCTCATCGAGCGGTGGCTCGACGTCCTGGTGGTGGACGCAGGCGTCGACTACCGGCTTCGCACGCTCGCGCAGGCGCCGACGTACCATGTGCCCGCCGACGCGACCGCGGAAACCGCGCTTGCGCGCGCCTTCGAAGCGATCGCCAGCGGGCCCGACGAGAACACCCGGCTGTCCGTCGAGGGCCGCACGATCACCGCGCGGCGGCGCGCCGGCAGCGTGGCCTGGTTCGATTTTGCCGCCTTGTGCGACGGACCCCGATCGCAACGCGATTATCTGGAGCTCGCCCGGCGCTTTTCGGTGATCCTCGTCTCGGGCATTCCCCGCATGGGCGCCGAGACGGCCGATCGGGCCCGGCGCTTCACGTGGCTCGTCGACATACTGTACGATCATTGCGTGAAGCTTTTGGCCAGCGCCGAGGCACCCGCCGACGAGTTGTACGTCGAGGGTCCCAACGTGCAGGAGTTTCCGCGGACCGCGAGCCGGTTGACCGAAATGCGCACGCGCGAATACATGGCGCGCCCGCATGCGGCGCCCGAGATATCGGCGGCCGCCCCCTGATGTTGCCACCCGATTCCAATACCGATTTCCCATCCGGAGGAGAGACCCGTGCAGACTTTCAAGGCCTACCGCACGTTCCAGGACGACAAGGCCGTCGTTTCCCGCTTCGTCGACATGAAGGAGGACGAGCTCGATGCGGGCGACGTGCTGATCCGCACCAAGTATTCGACGATCAATTACAAGGACGCGCTGTCGTACAACGGCACCGGCCGCATCATGCGCAAGTACCCGACGGTCGCGGGAATCGACATGGCGGGCACCGTCGAGCGCAGCAACGACGCGCGGTGGAAGCGCGGCGACAAGGTGATCGTCACCGGCTACGACCTCGGCGTTGCGCATGACGGCGGTTACGCCGAGATGGCGCGCGTGCCGGCCGACTGGGTCGTGCGCCGCCCCGAGAGCATGACGGCCTTCGACGCGATGACGCTCGGCACCGCGGGCTTCACCGCGGCGCTCGCGATCCACCTGATGGAGCGCAGCGGCCTCGCCCCCGCGAACGGCCGTGTCGCCGTTACCGGCGCGACCGGCGGCGTGGGCTCGGTCGCGATCGAGATCCTCGCCAAGGAAGGCTACGACGTCGTCGCGATCACCGGCAAGGAAAAGGAAGCCGACTACCTCAGGAACATCGGCGCCCGCGAGGTGCTGCTGCGCCAGTCGCTCGATTTCTCGCGCGTGAAGGCGCTCGACAAGGCGACGTGGGCGGGGGCGATCGACAACCTGGGCGGCGAAATGCTCGCATGGCTGCTGTCGACGATGCAGATCGGCGGCGCGGCGGCCGCCGTGGGCCTCGCGGCGGAAATGAAGCTCCACACGAGCGTCGCGCCGTTCATCCTGCGCGGCGTTGCGCTGCTCGGCGTCGACAGCGTCAACTGCCCCATGGACCTGCGGCAGACGCTGTGGAACAGGCTCGCGGTCAAATGGCGTCCCGATCGCGTCCACGACCAGGTGCGCACGATCGACTTCGACGAGCTGCCGGAGCATTTCGACGCCTATCTGAAGGGGATGGTGCGCGGCCGCACCGTCGTTCGTATCGCGGCCGATTCGCATCCCTAGTCAGTCGCAATGAACGCCGCAGAAGGCGCCACGATGGCGACGTATCGCGAGTTCCACCGCCGCTCGATCGAGGAGCGCGACGCGTTCTGGCGCGAGCAGGCCGTGCAGATCGAGTGGCAAACGCCGTTCACCGACGTCCTCGACTACTCGCGGCCGCCGTTTGCGCGCTGGTTCGTCGGCGGACGCACGAACCTCTGCCACAACGCCGTCGACCGCCATCTCGACGCGCGCGCCGACCAGGCCGCGCTCGTCTACCTGTCGACGGAAACCGATCAGTACCGGCGCTACACGTATCGCGAGCTATACGCCGAGGTGAACCGCTTCGCGGCGGTTCTGAAGGCGCAGGGCGTCGCGCGCGGCGACCGCGTGCTGCTCTACATGCCGATGATCGCCGAGGCGACGTTCGCGATGCTCGCGTGCGCTCGGATCGGCGCGATTCACTCGGTGGTGTTCGGCGGCTTCGCCGCGGCATCGCTCGCGACCCGCATCGACGACGCGCGCCCCAAGGCGATGGTCACGGCGGACGCCGGCATGCGCGGCGGCAAGGTCGTCCCGTACAAGCACCTCGTCGACGAAGCGATGCGTCTCGCGAAGCATCCGCCGCGCGCGGTCATCATCGTCGACCGCGGCCTCGACCGCGGCATGACGCGGGTCTCCGGGCGCGATCACGATTACGCGGCGCTGCGCGACGCGCATCTCGATGCCGAAGTGCCGTGCGAGTGGC
>JBDSLT010000115.1:0-22157 GCA_039916265.1 Casimicrobiaceae bacterium
CCACGAGATCGCGGATGATCGAGTCGACGTCGCGGCCGACGTAGCCCACTTCGGTGAACTTGGTCGCCTCGACCTTGATGAACGGCGCGTCGGCGAGACGCGCCAGCCGGCGGGCGATCTCCGTCTTTCCCACCCCCGTGGGGCCTATCAGCAGGATGTTCTTGGGCGTGATCTCCTGCCGCAGCGGCTCGGCGACCTGCTGGCGGCGCCAGCGGTTGCGCAGCGCGATCGCGACGGCGCGCTTCGCCGCGTCCTGCCCGACAATGTGCTTGTCGAGCTCGTGGACGATTTCTTCGGGGGTCATCTGGGAGGACATGCGAGCGAAGCGGCCAGGACCGCATGTGCGGGGGTCGAGCATTCTAGCGCGTGGGTTCGCGCGGACCGGCGATTGCCGGCGATGCGCAATCCAGCGGACGAGCAAAAGCGGCAATCGGCGCCGCCGATCGCCGCAGTGGCGAGCTTCGCCATTTCGCGCCGCCGCCCTCGATTACGAGCGGCGAGCGCGATCCGTCACGGCACGAAGAGGTTGGCGCAGTGCCCGGGCTGCGACGGCGAATCCGCGATCGATCCGCCGCGCGGCACGCATTGAGGTCTTCTACATTTGCTTCCCCGCGACCGCTCGCGCCGCTTATCATGGGTGCATGGAGCGCCCTGACATGAGCACGCTGGCTTTCGCACCGGACGGGTGCAATATCCGCATCCTGGGGTTGGCGGCCGCGCTGGCCTTCACCTGCGGCGCCGGTTGCAGCTCGACCGGCACGCGATCCTGGTTCGGGGGCGCGTCGACGGGCACGCCGACCTCGCCCGGACTGGTGGCGAATCTGCGCGGCATCGGCTCGGCGACGTCCGGCAAGGTGCGCGTCATCGATCGCGGCGACGGCGTCACGCTGCTCGTGGCGGGGACGAACCTGCCACCGAATCAGTATCGCGTTTCGTTCAACCGTGACGGCAATTGCTCGTCACCCAACGGATTCTCCGCCGGGCCGCCGTGGGCGCCGCCGGGCCTCGACCCTTACAACCTGATCCCGCTGTTCTGGAACCCCGACGGCAACGCCGAGGGACAGACGTTCGTCCGCGGCGTGCGCACGACCGGCGAAAACGGCCTCGCCGGACGCAGCGTCGTGATTTACTGGGGGAACAAGGTCACCGACGCCGAGCCGGGCGTGCCGAACAATCGCGCGGCCTGCGGCGTGTTCGAGCCGGCAACGACGTTGCTCTTTTAGGCGCGGGGACCGATGGGATTGCTCGCCGACCGCAGGATACTGATCACCGGCGTGCTGTCGACGCGCTCGATCGCGTACGGCGTCGCCAAGGCGTGCCAGCGTGAAGGCGCGACGCTTGCATTCACCTACGTCAACGACGATCTCCGGGACCGGGTGGCGAAAATCGCCGCGGAGTTCGGCGCGTGTCCGTTGATCGCGTGCGACGTCGCGTCGGACGACCAGATTGCGGCGGCATTCGACGCGCTGAAAAGCGAGTGGGGCGCGCTCGACGGCCTGCTGCATTCGATTGCGTACGCGCCGCGCGAGGCGCTCGCCGGCGATTTCCTCGAAGGCATGAGCCGCGCGGCGTTCACGACGGCGCACGAGATTTCGAGCTTCAGCTTCGCGGCGCTCGCCAAGGCTGCGCGTCCACTGATGGCCGGGCGCAGTGCGTCGCTCCTGACACTGACTTACCTCGGCGCCGTGCGCACGCTCGCCAACTACAACGTGATGGGCCTCGCCAAGGCGAGCCTTGAAGCCAACGTGCGCTACCTCGCGGCGACGCTCGGCCCCGAAGGCACGCGCGTGAACGCGATCTCGGCGGGCCCGATCAAGACGCTTGCGGCGGCAGGCATCGGCGGCTTCTCGAAGATAATGAGCTTCGTCGAGAAGAATGCGCCGCTGCGCCGTAACGTGACCATCGACGAAGTGGGCAACGTCGCGGCATTCTATTTCTCGTCGCTGTCGTCGGCGGTCACAGGCGAGATCACGTACGTCGACTGCGGTTTCTCGAACGTCGCCGCCGGCCTCGGCGGCGAATAAGTGGGGTCAGAGACGACATACGTCGTGCCGCCGGCGTCGGCGCGTCCGCGCGCTGCGAGTCGGCACTGACGCTGTCTCCGGGATGAAGGTGCGCACCTACGATGCCGTGATCATCGGGGGCGGCCATAACGGGCTTGTCTGCGCGGCTTATCTCGCCGCGAAGGGCAGCTCGGTGTGCGTGATCGAGCGCCGCGATGTCGTCGGCGGCGCGGCGGTCACCGAGGAATTCCATCCGGGCTTTCGAAATTCCACCGCGAGCTACACGGTGAGCCTGCTCGATCCGCAGGTGATCGCGGACCTGAATCTCGCGCGGCATGGCCTGAAAATCGTCGAGCGGCCGTTCGCGAACTTCCTGCCGCTGCCGGGCGACACGTATCTCAAGGTCGGCGGCGGGCTCGCCGCGACGCAGGCTGAGCTCGCACGGCATTCGCCGCGCGACGCGCAGCGCCTGCCCGCTTACTACGCGATGCTCGACCGCGTCGCCGACGTCCTGCGCATCCTGATGCGGCAGACCCCACCCAACATTCGCGGCGCCGGACGCAGCGACCTCGGCGCGCTGCTCGCCGCCTGGAAGGCGGCGCGTGGCTTTCGCATGCTTTCGCTCGCCGAGCGGCGGGATCTGCTGGACCTTTTCACCAAGAGCGCCGGCGATCTCCTCGATGGCTGGTTCGAGTCGGCGGCGATCAAGGCGGCGTTCGGTTTCGACGCGGTCGTCGGCAACTTCGCAAGTCCCTACGCGCCAGGGTCGGCGTACGTGCTGCTGCATCACGTGTTCGGCGAAGTGAACGGCAAGCGCGGCCAATGGGGCCACGCGATCGGCGGCATGGGCGCCATCACGCAGGCGATGGCAGCGGAATGTCGCGCGCGCGGCGTCGAGCTGCGCGTCGGGATCGGCGTGGAGCGCGTCGTCGTCGAGCGCGGGCGCGCCACCGGCGTGGCGCTCGCCGACGGAGAAGTTGTGACTGCGCGGCGAGTCGTCGCCAACGTCAACCCGCGCCTGCTGTTCGAGCGGCTCGTGCCCGCCGAGCACGTCGACGCCGACTTCCGCGCGCGCATCGGCGCCTATCGTTGCGGATCGGGCACGTTCCGGATGAACGTCGCGCTCGCCGAACTGCCCGACTTCCGCGCGCTGCCCGGCCGCGAGGCGCAGCCGCATCATTCGTCCGGCATCATCGTGGCGCCGTCGCTCGCGTACATGGAGCGCGCGTATTTCGACGCGCGGACCGATGGCTGGTCGAAGGAACCGATCGTCGAGGTGCTGATTCCGTCGACGGTCGATTCGTCGCTTGCGCCGTCGGGACGGCACGTCGCCAGCCTCTTCTGCCAGCACGTGAATCCCGACATCGCCAGTGTCGTGCCCGGCACGACGTGGGACGATCATCGCGAGCGCGTCGCCGACCTGATGATCGACACCGTCGATCGCGTCGCGCCGAACTTCAGCGCGTCGGTGCTGGGCCGCCGTGCGCTCACGCCGCTCGACCTCGAGCGCGAGTTCGGCCTGATCGGCGGCGATATCTTCCACGGCGCGCTTTCGCTCGATCAGCTCTTTTCGGCACGGCCGGTGCTCGGCAACGCCGACTACCGGATGCCGGTGAAGCGACTCTACCTGTGCGGCTCGGGCGCGCATCCGGGCGGCGGCGTCACCGGTTTGCCGGGCCGCAACGCAGCGCGCGAGATCCTGCGCGACATGCGTCGCGCGAGCTAAGGCGTAAGGGCAAAGCCAGCCGATAAGCCGGGTTCTGTTACGGCGGAGTCCGTGGAGTCCGCTATGACCGTCATTCATCTAGGCGCGACGTTGCCGGCGCGCTCGAGCCACCTACCCGCGGACGTTACGCGAGCAGCGTCGATGTCCGCTTACTTGGTGTTGCTCCGGATGGAGGTTGCCGCGTTTCACCCGCTCCACCGGCGGTTTGACCCGCAGGCGGGGCGACTCGTCTCTGTGGCCCTGTTCCTCGCTTTCACCCACCGCGCGAGCGGCGATTTATGGCGGCCGGGCGTTACCCGGCATCCTGCTCTGTGGAGCCCGGACTTTCCTCTCCCCCTTGCGCGAACGCTCGGGGCAGCGACGGTCTGGCTGGCTTCGCGAGCCAAGGATAGCACCGGGTGGCACCGGAAAACCGGGGTCAGACCCCGCGATTTATAGGGGGTCTGACCCTACTTATGGGTGCTGCTTCTGGTTGCTGGTTGCCAGCGTGTCAGTCGGCGAGTTGCCAGCGGATCGACTCGCCGGCGCGTAACGGCACCAGGCGCCCGTCGCCGAACGGATAATCGGCCGGCACCTGCCACGGCGAGCGCGTCAGCGTCACCTTTCCCGCGTTGCGCGGCAGGCCATAGAACGCGGCGCCGTGGATGCTTGCAAAGCCTTCGAGACGCTCGAGCGCGCCGGCGTCCTCGAAGACTTCCGCATAGAGCTCGAGCGCGAGCGGCGCCGTATAGCAGCCGGCGCCGCAGCACGCGCTTTCCTTGACGCCGCGCGCGTGCGGCGCCGAGTCGGTGCCCAGAAAGAACTTGGGGCTGCCCGACGTCGCCGCGGCGACGAGCGCCCGCCGATGCGCCTCGCGCTTCAGCACGGGCAGGCAATACCAGTGCGGGCGCAACCCGCCGGCGAACAGCGCGCTACGCGAATAGCGCAGATGCTGCGGGGTCAGCGTCGCCGCGACGTTGGGCGCCGCTTCGCGCACGAAGTCGACCGCCTCGCGCGTGGTCGCGTGCTCGACGACGATCCTGAGCGCGGGGAAGTCGCGGACCAGCTTCGCGAGATGCCGTTCGACGAAGACCCGCTCGCGATCGAACACGTCGACGTCGGAGTCGGTGACCTCGCCATGCAGCGACAGCACGACACCCAAACGCTCCATTTCGGCGATCGCCGGATACGCTCGCTCCAGCGCCGTCACGCCCGAGTCCGCGTTGGTCGTCGCGCCGGCGGGGTAGTACTTGACCGCGTGCACGATGCCCGACGCCTTTGCCCGGGCGATCTCGCCGGCGGAGGTGCTGTCGGTGAGATAGAGCGTCATCAACGGCTCGAAATCGCTTCCGGCCGGCCGCGCGGCCAGGATACGCGCGCGATACGCGGCCGCGGCCTCGCTTGTCGTCACCGGTGGGCGCAGATTGGGCATGACGATTGCTCGTGCGAATACGCGCGCCGACGCGCCGACCACGGCGGCCAGCTCCGCGCCGTCGCGCAGATGCAGGTGCCAGTCGTCCGGCCGCGTCAGCGTGAGGGAGGTTGCGGCGGCACTCATCGGAACGCCTTGTTTTTCCGTGATTCTGGTCGACGCGTCGGCGTCCGAGCTGCTTGCGCGGCGGCTTCCGGAACGGCCGGCCGAGTATTCGCTTGTGATGCGCAAGGGCAGTTATAATAGCCAATTTTCCGTCGCCGACCCGCACTGCTAGGGCAGCCGGGCGGCAAACCAGGAAGCGGCCGCCATGAACGGCCCGACACGAGATGGCTGCAAAGACCGCAACTGCCGTGAAGAAACCGCGGGAGCTCTCCGAGGAGGAAATCCTCAAGGCGCCCGACAAGGATTACATGAACGATGCGCAGCTCGCATTCTTCAAGAAGCGCCTGATAGAGGTACGCGACCAGATCCTGCGCAACGCGGACGACACCGGCGAGCACCTGCGCGAGAACGAGGTCACCACCGATCCGTCGGATCGCGCAACCCTCGAGGAGGAGTACACGCTGGAGCTTCGCACGCGCGACCGCGAGCGCAAGCTCCTCAAGAAGGTCGAGAAGTCGTTGCGGATGATCGACGATGGCTCCTACGGCTATTGCGAGGAGACCGGCGAGCCGATCGGCGTCCCGCGCCTGATCGCGCGGCCGATGACCACGATGTCGATCGAGGCGCAGGAGCGCCGCGAGCGCGTCCAGAAGCTGTACGGCGACTGATTTTGGGGCGTCGTCCTACGGACGCGCCCGGCCCATTTCCGTACAATTTCCCTCCCGACTTCGGACCATCAAGGGGTTCCCATGTTTACGCTTCCCGCGCTTCCCTACGCCGACAACGCGCTGGCGCCGGTCATCTCGGCCAACACGCTTTCGTTCCACTACGGCAAGCATCACAAGGCCTACGTCGATAACCTGAACAAGCTCGTCGCCGGCACCGAGTACGAATCGGCTACGCTCGAAAAGATCATCGCCGACACTGCGGGCAACGCCGACAAGGCGGGCCTGTTCAACAACGCGGCGCAGATCTGGAACCACACGTTCTACTGGAACAGCCTGAAGGGCGGCGGCAGTGGCAAGCCGTCGGGCAAGCTCGCGCAGATGATCGAATCGGATCTCGGCGGCTTCGAGAACTTCAAGAAGGAGTTTGCAGCAACGACGGTGTCGCAGTTCGGCTCGGGCTGGGGCTGGCTCGCCGTCGAGGGCGGCAAGCTCAAGATCGTCAAGACCGGCAATGCCGAAGTGCCGTCCACCAAGGGGCAGAAGCCGCTGCTCACCATCGACGTGTGGGAGCACGCCTACTACCTCGACTACCAGAACCGGCGGCCCGACTACGTCAATGCGCTGATCGACAAGCTGCTCAACTGGGACTTTGCCGCCGAGAACCTTTCGAAGGCCTAGGCGCTTCGTCATGGTTGCGCGCCCCGCCGTCCTTGTGGCCGCGGGGCCTTTGCAGACATAATCGGCGATCGATTTCGCCTGGCGCCGCCGAACCCGCGCATCTCATCGATGGCCCTGTTCTCCAAGCCGCCGGCCAAGAAGCCGCCGGCATCAGGCAACGTCCGCGCGCAAGGGAGCGTTCGAGCGACACCCGCGCGTGCGCTCGCGCATGACGCGACCCGCAGGACCGGCATCGCGCAGCGACCGGCAGCGGAGTCTGGGGGTCCTGCAACGCTCACCGGCGCGAGCCTGATCGACTGGGGTCACGCCTACGCGACCATCGAGGTGGCGCAAACCAACCCCGGCCTGTGCGCGGTGTTGGAGAATGCGGCGCTCCTCTACGCGGCGGGGCAGGCCGAAGTCGCGCGCACGACGCTCGCCGGCGGCATCGAAAACGACCACGACACCAAGCGCTCGCCGCTCGCCTGGCTTGCGATGTTCGATCTCCTGCAGCGTGCCGACCAGCGCGAGGCGTTCGACCAGCTGGCGCTCCAGTACGTCGTCCAGTTCGAGCGCTCCGCACCAGGGTGGGAAGGATCGGGGCGCAGCGACGCGCCCAATCCGGCCGCAGCCGGTGGCTACGTGGCGCCTGCCGGCAAGCTCACGGCGGCGAGCGGCGCGCAGCTCGCCGGACTGCGGCGCGCCATCGACAAGCGCGTGCCGAATGCGCGCCTCGACCTGTCGTCGGTGGTTTCGTTCGATGACGATGGCGCTCGCCTGCTCGCCGATCTCCTCGGAGAGGCGCGCCATCATCGCCTGGCGCTGTCCGTCGAACGGCCCGAAAAGCTCGTCGCACTGGTCGACGCGATGGTCAAGCGCGGGAAGGACGGCGGGCAGGGCGCGTGGCTGCTTTCGCTCGAATTGCTGCAATGGCAGCAAGAGCAGGCGACCTTCGATGACCGCGCGGTCGAGTTCGCGGTGGCCTTCGAGCTGTCGCCGCCTTCATGGGAGCCGCCACCGCGCGTGGCGGCCAAGGCCGCTGCGGTGCTCGCGCCTGCGGCGCCGCGGCCGGCGCTCGATGCGGAATACTTCACGCTGTCCGGCGTGCTCGCGGGCTCCAGCGTTGCGCAGGTGGCTGCGTTCGTCGATTACGCGCACCGGCACGACATCGTCGTCGTCGACATGGCCGGCGTCGAGCGGATCGATTTCGTCTGCGCGGGGTCGATGCTGAACGCGATCGGCCGCGTCGAAGGGCAGCGCAAGAGCGTCCAGATCGTCGCCGCGTCGCCGATCATCCGGGCGTTGCTGCTGCTGATCGGCGTTTCGCCGCGCCATTTCGTCAAGAAGGCCAGCTGACGCGCCCGCGCGGCCCACCCGCCGCGCGAACGCCGTCGGCATCGTCATGGAAATATTTCACGGCACGACGATCCTCTCCGTGCGACGCGATGGCGCGGTCGCGATGGGTGGCGACGGCCAGGTGACGCTCGGCAACGTCGTCGTCAAGGCCACCGCACGCAAGGTTCGCCGGCTCTACCACGACAAGGTGCTCGCCGGCTTCGCCGGTGCCACCGCGGACGCCTTCACGCTGTTCGAGCGCTTCGAGGGCAAGCTCGAAAAGCACCAGGGACACCTGACGCGCGCCGCCGTGGAACTCGCGAAGGACTGGCGCTCGGATCGCGTGCTGCGGCGCCTGGAAGCGATGCTCGCGATCGCCGATCGCAGCGCGTCGCTCATCATCACCGGCACCGGCGACGTGCTCGAGCCCGAGCACGGCATCGTCGCCATCGGTTCCGGCGGCGCCTACGCGCAGGCCGCCGCGCGCGCACTGCTCGACAACACGACGCTGCCCGCAGCGGACATCGTCGGCAAGTCGCTGGCGATCGCCGGCGACCTGTGCATCTACACCAATCAGCATCACGTGATCGAGCGCCTCGATGCCTGATCCGGACGTCGCGATCGTCGGCGCCGGGCTGGTCGGTCTCGCGCTCGCACCCGCCGTCGCGGGCGCGGGTCTGCGCGTGGCGCTCGTCGATCGCGCGCCGATTGCCGTTCCCGAGGTCGATCCCGCGACATGGGACTCGCGCATCTACGCGATCAGCCCTGGCAGCGCCGCGTTCCTGCGATCGATCGGCGCATGGCAGGCGCTGCCCTGCGAGCGCATCGCGCCGGTCGAATCGATGCGTGTCGAGGGCGACGCCGGCGCGACGCTGGCGTTCTCCGCGTACGAGCAGGGGGAGCGCGCGCTGGCATGGATCGTCGAGGAGCGCGCGCTCCGCGCGGCGCTCCTGCCGCTCGTCCACCGCGCGGGGGTCGACGTTCAAGGCGGCGTCGCGCTCGAATCGCTCGCGTGGCTGCCGGACGCCGGCACGCTCACGCTCGCCGATGGCCGGTCGCTCGCGGCGCGCCTGATCGTCGGCGCCGACGGCGCGTCGTCGTGGGTACGCAACGCCGCCGGCATCGGAGCGGAGCCGCGCGAGTATGGGCAGACCGCGGTCGTGGCGAACTTCGCCTGCGAGCGGCCGCATCACGGGCGCGCGTTCCAGTGGTTCAGGACCGACGGCGGCGTGCTCGCCTGGCTGCCGCTGCCCGGACACCGGGTGTCGATGGTGTGGTCGGCGCCCAATGCCCTGGGTTCCGAGCTGGCGGGCCTGGCGGGGGACGTCCTCGCCGCGCGGGCCGCAGCGGCGGGGAACCACGCGCTAGGCGCTTTCGAGACGATCACGCCGCCCGCCACCTTCCCGCTGCGCTTCCTGCGCGTGCCGACGTCCGTCGCCCTGCGCCTCGCGCTCGTCGGCGATGCCGCCCACGGCGTGCATCCCCTGGCGGGTCAGGGTGTTAACCTCGGTTTCGGGGACGCGCAGGCGCTGGCGGCGGTGCTGGCCGAGCGCGGACCCGTCGCCGACGCCGGCGCGGCCATCCTGCTCGAGCGCTACGCCCGCCGGCGCGCCGAACCGGTGCTGGCGATGCAGGCGGTCACCGACGGCCTGGCCCGGCTTTTCGGCATGCCGGCGCCGTGGATGCGCGCGTTGCGCAACGCCGGTTTGTCGGCCGTCGATCGGCTGCCCGTGGTCAAACGCGCCTTGGCGCAACCTGCGCTTCGATAAGATGTCGAACCGCGACCGTTTCCGGAGATCCCCGATGCCCGCAACTTCCGCCGTTCCCCTTCGCCGACGTATCGCGGCCCTTGTCGTCGGCGCTGCGCTGGCCGTCCCCGTCGCGCTGGCGCAAACGGCCCCGCCCGCCGCGCCTGCCCCGTCCGCCGCGCCTGCGCCTGCCGATGTCGCTGCCGTCAAGAAAGTGCTGGAGCAGAAGTTTCCCGGTGCCGACATCCGCTACATCGCCAAGAGCCCGTACTTCGGACTCTACGAGGCGGTTCTGGGCGACCAGATGATCTACACCGACAAGAAGGCCGACCAGATCCTCGTCGGGTCGGTCTACGACACCACCGCGAAGACGAACCTGACCGAAGCGAAAATGCGGCGGCTGAACCGCGTCGACATCGCCAAGCTGCCGATGGAGCTCGCGTTAAAGAAGGTCAAGGGCAACGGTTCGCGCAAGCTGATCGTCTTCTCCGATGCCGACTGTCCGTTCTGCCACCGCCTAGAAAGCGAGATGAAGAATCTCGACAATGTGACGATCTACACGTTCCTCTTCCCCATCGATCAGCTCCATCCGGATGCCGCGAACAAGTCGCGCAAGATCTGGTGCGCGCCGGACAAGGTCAAGGCGTGGGACGAGTTCTTCGCCTCCGGCAAGGTGCCCGACAATGCCGGCGACTGCGGCGACCCGGTCGACAAGACGCAGGCGCTCGGCAACGCGCTCAAGGTGAACGCCACGCCCACGCTGATCTTCGCCGACGGCACGATGATGCCGGGTGCGTTGCAGCTTGCGCAGATCGAGAAGGAAATGGCCGCCGCCGACGCCGAGGTCAAGAAGATCGCGGCAACGGCAAAGTAGCGTCACGTCCGGCGGCTGCCCGCCGCCCGCATCGGCCCTCTTCCTTGCCGCAGGGAGAGGGCGCCGTTTTTTGTGACAGGGGAACCTTCGATGGCAATTCTGGATTTCATCAAGAAACAGTTCATCGACATCATCGAGTGGACGGACGACTCGCGCGACACGCTGTCGTACCGCTTCCCCGACGAGGACAAGGAGATCAAGAACGGCGCGCAGCTCGTCGTGCGCGAATCGCAGGCCGCGCAGTTCGTGTACCTCGGGCAGTTCGGCGACACCTTCAATCCGGGCAAGTACACGCTGACGACCGACAACATCCCGATCCTCACGGACCTGAAGGGGTGGAAGTACGGCTTCGAGAGCCCGTTCAAGGCCGACGTCTATTACGTCGTCACGCGCCTGTTCACCGGCAACAAGTGGGGCACCGCCAACCCGGTGATGATGCGCGACGCCGACTTCGGCGTGGTACGGCTGCGCGCCTACGGCACCTACGATTTTCGCGTCGTCGACGTGAAGAAGTTCCTGAAGGAGGTCGCCGGCACCGACGATCACTTCCGCCTCGACGAGTTCAACGACACCATGCGTTCGCGCATCGTTAGCGTGTTCACCGACGCGCTGGCAAGCGCGAAGATTCCGGCGCTCGACGTCGCGTCGCGCTACGGCGAGCTGGGCGGCGCGCTGTTGCCGCTCATCAACCCGGCGATCGGCGAAAAGTACGGCCTCGAGATGACGACGTTCATCGTCGAGAACGTTTCGGTGCCGCCGGAAGTGGAGGCGGCGATCGACAAGCGTTCGAGCATGGCGGCGGTCGGCAATCTCAACGACTACGTCAAGTATCAGATGGCGCAGGGGATGGGGCAGGGCGGCGACGGCGGCGGCGTGGGCGGTCTGGGCGCGCAGGTGGCCGTCGGCATGGCGATGGCGCAACAGATGATGAACCAGACCGGCGGGCTCATGGCGCAGCAGACGCCCGGCATCGCCAATCCTCCGGCGCCACCGATGGCTGGCGGCGGGGCCGGGGACCTGATGAATCCCGCGCAGGTCGCGCAGGTGCTCGGCGTCGCCGAATCCGACGTCATGGAGAGCCTCGACGCCGGCGACCTCAAGGGCAAGAAGATCGGCACGCAGTGGCGGATCACGCGCGACGCGGTGAACGCCTTCCTCAAGTCCTGACGATGAGCGCCGCCGAAGGCGCTCGCCGTCCAGCGGGGCTGCGGGACGAGGTTGCCGGGCATCGCCGGTGGGGCCGCAGGGAGGTGCTGCGCTCGGCTGCGACGCTCGCTGCCGTTGCGTGGGCAGGTGGCTCGTTCGCCCAGGGCGGAGGCACGTCGGCGGTGCAGGCGGTCGCGCGCGGATGGCTCGTGCTCGCCGATCGCGGCGATTTCGGCGCCACGTGGGACGCCACCGGCAAGCAGTTCAGGAACGCGATCACGCGGGAGCGGTGGAGCGAATCGGCCGCCGGCGTGCGCCAGCCGCTCGGCCCCATGACGCAGCGCTCGGTGCTGTCGACGACGTTTCCCAAGTCCGTTCCCGGCGCGCCGCAGGGCGAGTACGCGATCGTGCTGTTCCGCACCTCCTTTGCGAAAAGAGACGACGGCCGCGAGACGGTGACGCTGGAGCGCGAATCCGACGGCGCGTGGCGCGTCGTCGGGTATGTCATCCAGTGAGGCCCGCGCGGCGCCGTCCGCGTTCGGCGAAGCCGAGGCGCGCGCCTTCGCGCTCGCCTGGATACGGCGCCAGTGGCTCGCGTCTCCGGCGCTGTCGCGCCACGCGCGCTCCGGTCCGATCGAGTCGCTGTCGCTACCCTTCTGGCTGATCGATGCGTATGCCGTCGCGCATTGGGAGGGGCCCGCGCTGCGCGGCATCATCGAAATGGACTTTGGCGCTCTCGCGGTGTGTGCCGAACCGTCGGTGGACAGCGTGCTGATGGAGACGCTCGAGCCGTGGCCCCTCGCGCCGCTGCGTCCGCACGATGCCCACCCGTGCGCCGCCGCGACGCCCGCCACGGATCCGCAGGCTGCCGCGACGGGCAGCGCCCCCACCCTTTACTCGCTGGACGATGCGCGGGCTCGGGCGCGCAGGCGCATGGAGCGCGACCTGATCGCGACGGCGCGGCGCGGCCAGCCCGCAGCGGTGCGCGAGCGCATGCGGCTGCTGGGCGTCGAGTACCCGCGCGAGGCCTGCGATCGCGCGCAACTGCCCCTGTGGCAGTTCGACGACCTGCGCTTCGGCCGTCGCTGGCGGATCGCCGTGAACGGGACGACGGGAAAGGCGGCCGGGCGCGCGCTGTTCGGAGTCGTTCGATGATCGTGCCGGGCGACGACGCCGGACGGGTTGTCGCGCGCGAACTCGATGCGCGGCAGAAATTTGCCTGCCCGGCCTGCGGCGGCCAGGCGGTGTGGAACCCGTCGAAGCAGAAGCTCGTCTGCCCGTTCTGCGGCACCGAGTCCCTCGCGTCGATCGACGCCGGCGGCGTGATCGTCGAGCACGACCTCGTGACGGCGCTGCGCAGCGTTCCGGACGGCGAGCGCGGCTGGCGCACGGAAACGCGACAGGTGCGCTGCCAGAGCTGCAAGGCGATCTCCGTCCTCGATCCGGCGCGGCAGGCGCAGAACTGCGAGTTCTGCGGCTCGGCGCAGCTCGTCCCGTACGAGGAGACGAAGCCGGCTTTCCGGCCCGAAAGCGTCCTTCCGTTCAAGGTGAGCGAGGGCAACGCGCGCGAGCGCATCCGCGCGTGGTACGGCAAGTTGTGGCTCGCGCCGTCGGCGCTGAAAAAGCGCGCGCTGACGGACACGGTGCGCGGCATCTACCTGCCGTATTGGACCTTCGACGCGCAGACCGAGGCGCAATGGTCCGCCGAGGCCGGCTTCTACTACTACACGACGGAGACGTACGTCGAGAACAACCAGACGCGCACGCGCCAGGTGCAGCACGTGCGCTGGCAGCCGGCGGCCGGGCGCGTTTCGCACTTCTTCGACGACGACCTCGTTTGCGCGTCGGTCGGCGTGCATCCGAACATCCTGCGCGGCATCGAGCCCTTTCCCACGCAGGAGCTCAAGCCCTTCGACGCAGGTTATGTATCGGGCTGGGTGGTCGAGCGCTATCAGATCGACCTGATCGGCGCGGCGCAGCGGGCGCGCGCGGCGATGGACGCGAAGCTGCAGGCGCTCTGCGCGCAGCAGGTCCCGGGCGACACGTTTCGCAACCTGGTCGTCCACGGCGACTACTCGCGGCAGACGTTCAAGCACATCCTTGCGCCCGCCTGGCTGCTGACGTATACCTTCGGACGGCGCAGCTTCCAGTGTGCGATGAACGGCGTCACCGGCGCCATTGCCGGCGAATATCCGAAGAGCGCATGGAAGATCGCCTTGCTCGTGCTTGCGGTCGTGATCGCCGTCGTCTTCTTCGTGTCCGTGGGCGGCAATCGCTGACCCGCAAGTCGGTGCGCGCGGCACAGGACGATTCACCTCGGGAGTCACGATGTCGAACCCGGCATTGCGCACGGCGATCGTCACCGGCGTGTCGCGCGGCCTTGGCGAGGCGCTGGCGCTCGCGCTGCTCCGGCGCGGTTTTCACGTCACGGGCGTGGGCCGCGGGACCAGTGCGCGGCTGGCCGGCGAACGCTATCGATTCGTCGCCTGCGACCTCGCGGACGTCGCCGGCATCGACGCCACGCTGAGCGCCCCTTTCACGGCCATCGCGGCGCTGCGGCCGGCGTCGGCGTGCCTCGTCAACAATGCGGCGCTCGCCGGCAGCGTCGGTGTCTACGGCACGCATGCCTCCGCGGACTTCGTGGGTCCGCTGGCGGTGAATCTGGCGGCGCCGGCGGCGCTCGCCAACCTGTTCTGCCGCGTCTTCGCGGCGATGCCCGGCGACCGGCGGATCGTCAACGTGTCGTCGGGATCCGCGGCGCGAGTGCTTCCGGGCTTCGGGTACTACTCGGTGGCCAAGGCGGGCCTCGAAATGCTGACCGCGGGGATCGCGGCCGAGCAGGGCGCGCAGGGAATCCGGGCGATCTCGTTGCGTCCGGGCATCATCGCGACCGACATGCAGCGCGAAGCGCGCTCGCACAGCGAGGCCGCGTTCCCTTCGGTAGGCGTGTTTCGCGATTTCCATGAGAAGGGATTGCTGGTCGAGCCGGACGCGGCGGCCGCTCGCATCGCGACGTTCGCGATCGAGGCCCCGGTCGAGCAGGGGCGCGTGTACAGCTACGCCGAGCTCGGTGCGTGAAGCGTGATCGCCGTCAGCTCGGCAGGTTCGGCGACAAGGGCGTCGGCGTCCGCCAGCTCCGCGCGCGAGCCGTAACCCCATAGCACGCCGATCGCCCCCAGGCCGTTCGCGCGCGCGGCGCGGATGTCGTGATGGCGATCTCCGATCATCGCCGCCGCCGCCGGATCGACGCCCTCGCTCGCGATCAGGTGCGCCATCAGCGCGGACTTGTCGTCATAGCGACCCGCCAGGTCCGCGCCGTAGACGGCGCGAAAAAATGGCGCGAACCCGAAGTGCTGAACGATGCGCCTGGCGAAGGTCTCCGGCTTCGCCGTGCAGACGTACATCGTGACGCCGCGCGTCGCGAACACCGCGAGCGCGTCCGCAACGCCGGCATACGCGACGTTTTCTTTCCAGCCGACGTCGGAGAATCGCTCGCGGTAGTGCGCGACGGCGCGCTCGATCGTCGCCGAGTCCGGCGTGTCGAGCAGGCGCGCGAACGACTCGCGCAGCGGCGGTCCGACGCAGCTGTGCAACGCCGCGTCGGGGGGCGTTGGCGCGTCGAGGCACCGCAGCGCATGGAGGATCGACGCGGCGATGCCCGCGTAGTTGTCGGTCAGGGTGCCGTCGAGATCGAAGAGGAGCGTGGCGGTGCGCGTCATGGCGCCGGCCGCCGCACCTGCAGCCGGTACGCGATGCTCGCGCCGGACGCGCCGGCTTCCCACATCAGGCAGTAGTCCTGCTTGACGGGCGGCGCGAAGACGCCCGCGTCGGCGGTGACGTCGTCGCGCGTGATCGGGCTCACCACCATATTGGCGTCGTGGTAGTGGATGTTGAACTTGACGGGTGACGTGCTCTGGAAGCGGTAGTCGAGCCGGTCGCCGGGGGCGAGGCTGGCGCAGTCCTCGTGGAAGGCGTAGGGCGCGATGTCGTGCTTCGCAACCGTCTTTTCCGCGCCGGGTGCCAGCGGCTTGTCTGCACAGGCGGCGAGCGCCACGCCGGTGAGCGCGAGCGCGACGAGCCGTGCGTTCAGCGTCATCGCCGGTTGCGCCTTCGCAGGACGGCCCAGTCTTCGGCGAGCATCGCGAATCGCACATGATCGCGCCAGCGTCCGCTGATCTTGACATAACGCCGCGAAAAGCCCTCCCGCGTGAAACCGACGCGTGCGACGAGCGCCAGCGAGCGGCCGTTGGTCGGCTGCACGTTGGCCTCGACGCGATGCAGGCGAAGCCTGCGAAAGCCGACGTCGAGAGCGAGTGCCAAGCCCTCCGTCATGTAGCCGTCCCCCGCGAATGGTTCGAATCCATAGTAGCCGAGGTAGGCGCTCTGGAACAGGCCGCGGACGATCTCCGAGAAGCTGAGCACGCCGGCGAGCGCCGCGTCGTCGTTGCGCACGACCAGAAAGCCCGCGTGCGACGGTTCGCGGCCGCCGTAACGCGACACGAAGGTCGCGAAATGGGAAGGGGATGACGGCGCCTTCGCCCATGCGCCATGCAGCCGGCGGCTCGCGCTCGCGGCGCGCAGAAACGCGGCCTGGTCGGAGGCGCGGGGCGGACGAAGGTGGACTCGCGGACCGATCGCGGAGGGCGTGGGTTTCCGCATTGGCATAATGCGAATTCTAGCAAGGGCATTCCGATGGGCGCGTCATGACGTCTTGGATCGAGGGCAAAGTGGCCGGGAGGCGGCAATGGACCGACAACCTGTACTCGCTGCGGGTCGCGGCGCCGGAGCTGTCGTTCGTCGCGGGCCAGTTCGCACGCCTCGCCCTGCCTGCACCCGCGGGATCGAAGGAGCCGATGCTCGGGCGGCCGTATTCGTTCGTCAACCCTCCGTCCGAGTCGCCGCACGAGTTCTACTTCATCGTGCTGCCCGACGGTCCGCTGTCGCCGCGACTCGCGGCGCTCGCGGAAGGGGAGCCGGTGTGGTTGCTGCCGCGCGCCAACGGGTTTTTCAGCACCCACGAGCTGCCGGAGGCCGACCACCTGTGGTGCATGGCGACGGGCACCGGGATCGGTCCTTTCCTGTCGATCCTGCGCACGCCCGAGCCGTGGCAGAAATTTTCGCGCGTCGTCCTTGTGCACGCGACGCGCTACGCCAACGAACTCACTTATCGCGACGAGATCGCGGCGATCGGGCGCGCGCACGGCGGGGCCTTCAGCTACGTGCCGATGGTCAGCCGCGAGACGGCGCCCGCCGCGCTGACCGGGCGCATTCCCGCGGCGATCCAGGACGGGCGCCTCGAGACGCGCACGGGCGTTCCGCTGACGGCGGCGAACGCGCACGCGATGCTCTGCGGCAATCCGGCGATGGTCGAGGACACGCAGAAGGCGCTCGCGACCCGCGGCATGCGGCGCCATCGCCGGCGCGAGCCGGGGCATATCACGCTGGAGACGTACTGGTAGCCGCTGCGGTGGTCGAGCGGACGCGCGGCGTCCGTTCTGCGAGAATCGTTGCGGTCAATGGAGGGGACAAGTCATGAGCAAGCATTTCCTTATCGCGTGGGTATCGATCTTCGTGCTGTGGATGGCCGGCAGCTTCGTCGTGCACGGCAGCCTTCTCTACGCCGACTATGCGGCGCTGCCGAACCTGTTCCGGCCGGAAGCCGAAGCGCAGCGCTATATGTCGCTGATGATCTTCGCGCACGTCGTGATGTCCGGCGCGTTCGTGTGGATCTACTCGCGCGGCGTCGAAGACCGGCCCTGGCTGATGCAGGGCGTGCGCTTCGGCGTGATCGTCGCCCTGCTCACGATCGTTCCGACCTACCTCATCTACTACGTGGTGCAGCCGATGCCCGTCGCGACGGTGATCCGGCAGATCGTGTTCGACGGTCTGCTGGTCGTGGCGCTGGGCGTGGCGGTCGCCTTTGCGTACCGCAACCGGCCGCGGGTCGTGCCGATCCGCGCGAGCTAGGCGTCACGTTCATTTCCGCTGCGGCGAAGCGTTTCGCGGGCGGAAGCGAGCGGGCTACGCGCGCAGCCGAAACGCTGGCACCGGCTGCGCGTAGCCTTTGAGGGTGAGCGCAGCCAGCGGCTCGACGGCGAAGGCGTCGTCGAGCGCGGCGCGCATGCGCCGGTCGATCACGATCGTGCCGCCTTGCGCTTCGCCGCACAGCCGCGCGGCGAGATTGACGACGCTGCCGATCGCCGTGTAGTCGACGCGGCCCTCGTAGCCGAACGCGCCGAGCGTCGCGTAACCGCGCGCGATGCCGATGCCGAGGTCGAGCTCGTAACCCTGCCTGCGCCACGCGTCGCGCATTGGCGTGAAGCGCGCCTGCATCGCCAGCGCCATCCGCGCCGCGCGTGGTCCCGGATCATCGACCGGGATCGGGTCGTTGAAAAAGATCAGGATGCCGTCGCCGGCGAAGCGGTCGAGCGTGCCTTCGTGCGCGGCGATGATCGGCCCCATCGCCGCGTGGAAGTCGGACAGCACCGACTGCACCTCCTCCGGCTCGGCGCTGTCGGTGAACGCGGTAAAGCCGCGCAGGTCGACGAACACGTAGCAGATCTCACGGCGGTGCAGCGCGAGGATCGAATGCTCGTCGGAGGCGAGGATCGCCTGCGCGACGCGCGGCGCGAAGAACCGCTTGAGCTGTCCGAGGCGGTCGATCTCGCCGACCTGCTCGTGGACGCGAGCCTCGAGCTGCCGGTTCAATTGCGCGAGCGCGCCCGCCTGGCGCTGCACCTCGTCCTGCAGCGCCTTCACCCGCAGCAGCGACTTGACGCGCGCGAACAGCTCGGCCTGCTGGATCGGCTTGGTCAGGAAATCGTCTGCGCCGGCCTCGATGCCGTGCACGCGCTCCTGCTGCGGGTCGAGCGAGGTGACGAGCACGACGGGAAGCAGCGACGTCGCGGCGTCTGCGCGGATGCGCTTGCAGACGTCGTAACCCGACAGCCCCGGCATCATGATGTCGAGCAGCACGAGATCGGGCATGTCGGCGGCAAGCTTCGCGAGCGCTTCCTCGCCGCTGGCCGCCGCGGCCACCGCGTAGCCGCGCACCGACAGGATGTCGACGAGCAGCTTCACATTCATCGGCGTGTCGTCGACGACGAGGATTTTTGCGGGGACGCCGGCGCTCATCGGACGGAGCTCACTTCCCTGCGCGCTCGAGCAGCGCGCGGACGGTGGCAAGGAATTCCTTGAGGCTGATCGGCTTGCTCACGTACGCGTCGAAACCCGCGTCCATGATCATCGCGCGGTCCTGCTGCATCACCGACGCCGTCACTGCTGCGATCGGGATGGCGGCGGTCGCCGGGTCCGCGCGCAGCAGCTTGAGTGCGTCGACGCCGCTCATGCCGGGAAGCTGGATATCCATCAGGATGAGGTCGGGGAGGCACTCCGCCGCGAGCCGGAGGCCGTCCTCCGCCGTGCCGGCCTCGATCGTCTGAAAGCCCTTGACCTGCAGCACGTCGCGGACGAGCTTCATGTTCTTGTCGTTGTCCTCGACGATCAGGATCGTGCTCATGATGTGGCCTCCGAAGGGCGGTTTTCCGGAATCGTGAATGTGAACGTCGACCCCTTGCCGGGGACGCTTTCCAGCCAGAGACGTCCCCCATGCAGCTCGACGAACTTGCGCGTCAGCGTGAGGCCGAGCCCGGTGCCTTCCTGCTTGTTCGTGTAGTGCTTGCCGACCTGCCGGAAGGCGTCGAACACCGCCTCCTGGTCCTCCGGCGCGATGCCGATGCCGGTGTCGCGCACGGCGATCGCGATGCTGCCGGCGCCGCGGCGCGCGCTGACGTCGACCTTGCCGCCGTCGGGCGTGAACTTGACGGCATTGGTCAGCAGGTTGAGCAGGATCTGCTTCAGCTTGCGCTCGTCGGCAACCACCTCGCCGATGCCGGGCTCGACGACGACCGCGAGCGCAATGCCGTGGCGCTGCGCTCGCTCGCGTATCAGCGTCATCGCGTTGCCGATCGCCGTCGGCAGGTCGAAGCTCGCCGGCTCGAGCTCCATGCGCCCCGCCTCGACCTTCGACAGGTCGAGAATGTCATTGATCAGTCCGAGCAGGTGCTTGCCCGACGAATGGATGTCCTTGAGGTAGTCGTCCTGCTTTTCATTGACTTCGCCGAACAGCCGCTCGAGCAGCACTTCCGAAAAGCCGATGATCGCGTTGAGCGGCGTGCGCAGCTCGTGCGACATGTTGGCGAGGAACTCGCTCTTGTGCTGGTTGGCGACTTCGAGCTGCCGGCTCTTGGCCTGGATCTCGCGGAACAGGCGTGCGTTCTGAATCGCGATTACCGCCTGGTCGGCGAAGGTCTTCAGCAGCGTCAGCTGCTTGTCGGAGAACGCGCCGGTGAACGTCCGGCCGACCCAAAGCGTGCCGATGCCGCGACTCTCGAAGAGCATCGGCGCGAACGTCATCGACCGGAGGTCCATCGCACGGCAGGCCTCGACCGACGCGACCGGCATGTCGCCGCTATCAACGTCCGCGTACGACACGACCTGCCCGTCGAGGATCGCGCAGCCGGAAGCCGTGGTGCGTGAAAGGGGCTGCGGAAACATGCTGCGCAGGCCGTCGCCGCCCGGGCCGGCGTAGGCGCCGAAATCGAGCATCCCGTCTTCACGCACCAGCGTCATGCCTACCGTATCGCCGGCGAAGAGGCGCTGGCAGCTTTGCAGGATCACGTCGAACACCGGCTTGGTATCGGCGATCGAACTGCTGATCGCGGTGAGCACCTCGCCCGACGCGCGCTGCTGGTCGAGCGCCTCCTTCGTCTCGTTGAACAGCCGCACGTTCTCGATCGCGATCGCCGCCTGGTCGCCGAACGTGCGCAAGAGGCCGATGTCGCGCTCGGAGAACGGGCGCACCTCGCCGCGGCGCATCAAAATGACGCCAAACGGTTTGCCCTCGCGGAACAGCGGCGACACCACGACGGTGCGATGATGGAGTCGCTGTGCCAGCTCTTGGCTCAGCGGGTACTCGGCGGCTTCGGCGAGCATGTCGTGGACATGGATCGTCGTCAGGTTCTGCAGCGCGCGTCCCGAGACCGTCCGGCGATCGACCGGGACAGTCTCCGCGTGGTTGACGGGCTCCGCGTTCGGTCCCTGCGACGCCAGATGGCGCAGCACGGTGCCCTCGATCAGGTAGATCGAGGCGGCAGCCGCGTCGCACAGGCGTGCCACGCGTTCGGCGATTGCGTCGAGCACCGGCCGCACGTCGGTCGGCGACCCCGAGATCGCGCGCAGGATCTCGGCGACTGCGGTCTGCTGCTCGAGCGCCTCCCTGGTTTCGTTGAACAGCCGCACGTTGTCGATCGCGATCGCCGCCTGGCGGGCGAAGGTCTCGACCAGCGCGACCTGGTCGGGCGAGAACAGGCCGGGCTCGCGGCGGAACAGGAAGATGCCGCCGTACGCGCCGCCTTCACGCATCAGCGGTACGCCCAGTGTGGCGCGCGCGCCCAGCGTGCGGATGTTGTTCAGCGCACCTGGAAACTCGGCCTCGGCAATTTGCGCAACGTCGGCGATGTGGACGGTGGCGCGGTCGACCGCTGCGCGGCCGGTGACCGACGTGCGGTCGTAGGGAACGGCCTCGCCGACGAACCCCGGTTCGAACGAGTATTCCGCCACAGGCAACAGCAGATCGCCGTCTATGATCATCACGCGCGCGTACGGTGCGTTGCAAAGGTGCGCCGCGCGCTCGGCGACCGCCGACAGCACCGGCTGGACGTCGGTCGGCGAGCTGGAGATCACGCGCAGGATCTCGCTGATCGCCGTCTGCTGCTCCAGCGCGTTCTGCAGCTCACTCGTGCGCTCGTCGACCTTGCGCTCGAGCCCGGCGTACGACTCTTTCAACTGCGCCGACATGCGGTTGAACCGGCCGGCGAGCGCCTCGAGCTCGTCGCCGGTCCGGATGTCGATCTTCTGGTCCAGGTCGCCTTCGCCGATGCGCTGGGCACCCGCCTCGAGCGTTCGGATCGGTTGTGTCATGCCGCGCGCGAGCGCAGCGGCGGCTAACGCGGAAATCACGATACCGGCAAGCAGCAGGAACACCGTGCGCACGATCGACGCGTTGAGCCTGGCATAGACCTCGGCAACCGGCTGCTCGACGAACACGGTCCAGCCCAGCGGCTCGATCGGCGCCCACGACACGAGCACGTCGTTGCCGGCGAGGTCCCTCGCGACGAGCGCCGGCGCGTCCTGCGGCGCAGCCTCAGCAGCCTGCCTGACGTGCGCAAGCTGCGACAGGTCGGTCTTGCGCAACACGAGGCCGATGTCGGGATCAGCGACGAGATAGCCGTTGCGATCGACGACGTACGCCTTGCCCTTGTCGCCGATCCTGATCCTCGACACGACGTCCCAGATGAACTTCAGGTTCACGTCGGCCGCCGTGACCGGGCCGGTGGCGCTGCTCGATCGCAGCGCGATCGTCATATAGGGCTCGGTCTCCTTGCGGAAGTAGACGGGCCCGAACCATGTCTGGCCGCCCCTGG
>JBDSLT010000116.1:0-9804 GCA_039916265.1 Casimicrobiaceae bacterium
GTCGACCTGTGGTGGAGCGGGCTCGCCCGCGCGTTGCGCGCAGAAGGCATCGCGGAGGTGCCGGAGCGACTCGACCGCGGCGTGTCCTTCGATGCGCTCTGGAGCGCGCCCGACCTCCTGTTCGCGCAGGCCTGTGGCTTTCCGCTGGTCGGCGAATGGTCCGACCGCCTGCAGTATGTCGCCACGCCGCGCTACGCCGCGCCAGGTTGCACGGGTGCCGACTACTGCAGCTGGATCGTCGTCCCGGCGAACTCGCGCGCAGCGACGATCGAAGACCTGCGCGGCGCACGCTGCTCGATCAACGGCCGCGTCTCGCACTCCGGCTACAACGCGTTGCGCGCGCTCTTCGCGCCGCTCGCGCGTGACGGACGCTTTTTCGGCGCGGTCAGCGTCAGCGGGGGCCACGCCGAGAGCATCGAGCAGCTCGGGCGCGGCGAAATCGACGCCGCCGCCATCGACTGCGTGAGTCACGCGTTGTTTTCGCGCTGCCGTCCGCAGGCCATCGCCGCGACGCGCATCGTCGGCCGGACTTCGCAGGCGCCGGGCTTGCCTTACGTCACCCGAATCGACGCGGACCGCGAACGCGTGGCGCGCCTGCGCGCCGGTGTCTTGCGCGCGTTTGCCGATCCCGCGCTTGCCGCCGTACGCGAAGCGCTGCTGCTCACCGGCGTCGACGTGCTGCCGGCGTCGCGTTATCGCCTGATGACAAGGATGGCGCGCGACGCCAGGCGCCGCAACTACGTCGAGCTCGACTGACGTCACCTCAGGCGCCGGTGAACTTCGGCGGCCGCTTTTCGAAAAAGGCGCGGACGGCCTCGGCGTGGTCCGCGGTGTGATGGCAGGCACCCTGCAACGCGGCGGCGAGTTCGAGCAGCGAGTCGAGCCGCGTGACCTGGCCTTCGCGCAGCAGGCGCTTCACCATGCGCAGCTGGCGCGGCGGGTTGGCGGCGATGCGGCCGGCCAGCGCGCGCGCGGCGTCCATCAGCGCCGCACCCGGCACGACGCGCGACACCAGCCCGCAGGCGAGCGCCGCCTGCGCGTCGACGGGATCGCCGGTGAACGACATCTCGCACGCGCGCGACAGGCCGACGGCGCGCGGCAGCAGCCAAGACCCGCCGTCGCCGGATATGAGCCCGATCTTGACGAAGTTCTCGGCGAACACCGCTTCTTCGGCGGCCACGCGGATATCGCAGGCGCACGCCATGTCGCAGCCGGCGCCATAGGCGGGGCCGTTGACGGCGGCGATCGTCGGTACTTCGAGGTTGTAGAGCGTCAGCGTCGTGTGCTGGATGCCGTGCCGGTAATGATCAGCTACGTCCGCGGCGTGGCCTTCGAACCCGCCCTCGCGATCGCGCATGTGCTTGAGGTTGCCACCGGCCGAGAACGCTTTGCCCGCGCCGGTGACGATCACGCAGGCGACGGTGGCGTCGGCGCCGATTCGCGCGCAGGCGTCGTTGAGCGCCGCGAGGATGTCGGGATCCGTGGTGGGATTGCGCGTCTCCGGCTTGTTGAGCGTCAACGTGACGACAGCGCCGTCGCGCTCGAACAGTACGGCATCGCTCATGCTGCGGCCTCGTGCTGGTAGCGCGCGACAAGTTCGCGCTTGACCACTTTGCCGCTCGGATTGATCGGCAGGTCGTCGACGAACAGGATGCGCCGCGGTCGCTTGAACGACGCCAGCTCGCCGCAGTTGCGGCAATAGGCGTCGACGGACTCGGCGGTCAGCGCCGGATCGGCGCGCACGACGAACGCGGTGACGACCGCGCCCCACTTGGGATCGGACAGGCCGACCACCGCTGCCTCGCGCACGCCGGGGCAGCGATAGAGGATCTCCTCGACCTCGCGCGGGTAGATGTTCTCGCCGCCCGAAACGATCATGTCGTCGGAGCGGCCGTGAAAGTGATAGAAGCCGCCGTCGTCCTGGCTCATCAGGTCGCCGGTGTACACCCAGCCGCGCTTCAGCTTGTTGGCGGTCTCGCCGGGGTTGTTCCAGTAGCCCTGCATCGCCTGCGGGCCGCGCACGATGAGCTGGCCGATTTCGCCCGGCGCAACGGTCTGCTCGGGCGTGACGTCGCGGCCGGGATCGTTGACGATGATCCGGCACTGGCTGATCAGCGTCGGCTTGCCGCAGGATCCCAGATGCGTGAGTGCATCCTGCGGCCGCAGCAGCAGCGTCAGGCTCGCCTCGGTCATGCCGTAGCCGTTGTAGATGCTGGGACAGAAGTCGTTGATCACATTTTCCATCGTCGACGCGGCGATCGCCGCGCCGCCGGTGGTGATCATCCGCAGACTCGACAGGTCGAACTCCCTGAAGCGCGGATGGAACAGCATCTCCTGGATCTGTGTGGGCACGGCGAACAGCGTCGTCACCTTGTGCGCCTGGATCGTCTCCAACGTCTTCAGCGCTTCGTAGCGTCCTTCGACGACGTTGGTGCCGCCGACCATCAGGTGAGGGATGAAGAACGCCTGCATCCCGCCGACGTGGTAGAGCGGCGCGATGTGCAGCGCGATGTCGGTCGGCTGCAACCCGTACTCCATCACGCAGTTCATCGCGATCGCGATGTCGTTGTCGTGGCTGTGCATGACGCCCTTGGGGCGTCCGGTGGTGCCCGATGTGTAGACCAGTGCAGACAGTTGCTTGCCGGACGGCACCGGGCGCAGCGGATGGCTGTCGACCGCCTGGTCGACGAGCGTATCGAAATGATGATGGCCCGGCGGCACGTTGACCGCGTCGTACGCGCAGGAGATGTAGTCGTGGACGCTCCTCATGCGCGCCTCGACCTTGAGCACGTTCTCGGTCAGCGAGCGGCCGTAGACGAGGATTCGCGCGCCCGAGTCGGCCAGCGTATAGGCGACCTCGCCGGCCGAAAGCCGGAAATTGAGCGGCACCGCGACCGCACCGAGCATCTGCGTCGCGAAATACGTCGTGACCGAGTTCTCGGACGTCGTCACGTAGAAGGCGACGCGGTCGCTCGGGCGCACGCCGAGATCGGAGAGCGCCTGCGCGAATCGCGACACGCGCTCGTACCAGCCGGCGTAGGTCCAGCGCTGGTCCTCGAAGATCAGCGCGGTGTGATCGGGGTAACGCTCGACCGACTGCAGCAGAATCGTGGCGATGTCCATGAGCGAAGGCGGCGCAGACGCCGCTTCAGAGGTTGGGTTTCAACGAGGGAAGGTCGGCGACGGCGATCAGGTACTTCGCCATTTCCGACGTACCGCCGACGATCGGCAGAGCCCGCGCGTCGCGGTAGATCTGCTCGGCACGGCCGTATTCGCGGGTGATGCCGTCGCCGCCGAGGATCTGCACGGTGCGGTCGGCGCAATAGGTTGCAGCCTCGGTGGCGACGAGCTTTGCCATCGCCGCGGGCTTCATCAGCGCCTTGCCGCTCACGCCGGCGTCGTAGAGCTTCGCGGCGCGATAGGTCAGTAGCTCGGCCGCGTCGATGCGGCAGCTCATGTCCGCGATCTGGCTCCAAACGAGCTGCTTGCAGCCGAGCTTCTCGCCGAAGGCCTCGCGACTTTGCGCGTGCACCTGCGCGATGTCGAAGGCGCTCCGCGCGACGCCGAGTCCCGAGCCGCCGAGGATGACACGCTCGAAGTTGAACATGCCGATCATGATGCGGTTGCCGCCGCCGGCGTCGCCCAGCAGATGGTCGGCCGGCACGCGACAGCGGTCGAAGCTGACTTCGCCGACGACGCAGCCGCGGCGGCCCATGAACGTATAGCGGCGTGGAATCGAGAGTCCCGGCGTGCCGCTCGGCACGACGAAGGCCCCAAGCCCTTTGCCGGCGGGCGCAGCGGGGTCGGTGACGCCGTAGACGATGTAGACATCGGCCACGCCCGCGTTCGAGATGTAGCGCTTCTCGCCGCTGATCACGTACTCGCGGGCGACGGCGTCGTAGTCGACGGTGGTCTTCATCCGTGACGTGTCCGAGCCCGCGTCGGGCTCGGTGACGCAGATCGCGCCGACCATGCGGCCCTCGACGATGCCGGGAAGGTAGCGCTCGCGGATCGCCGGGCTCGCATGGCGGTGCAGCGGGTACGCGCAGCTCAGCGCCGTCGCGATCGTCGTCTCGAACGCGTAGTTGATGTAGGCGGCTTCCTCGGAGAGGATCGTCGCGTGCGTGAGACCGGGCTTTTGCAGTGGGCCGCGATAGAGATCGGCGAACATGAGCTTCAGGTAGCCGGCGTCACCGAGCGCGCGCACGACCGCCTTGATCGCGTCCCAGTCGTCGCGCTCTTCGATCGCTGCGGCGCGCGGGAGCAGCTCGCGCTGGAGAAAGGCGCGCACCGCGCCGCGAAACTCGCGGTCGTGCTCGTCGAGGATGAAATCGCGCATCGGCGGAGTCTTCGGGGGCGCTTCTCGCAATGCCGGCGGCGCCGCTAGCGCCGCAGCAGCTCATCGACGAGCGCGCCAAGCGCCGCGGCGTCGCGCGGCAGCGCATCCACCAGCGCCTCGATGCGCGCCGTGCGCTTCGCGCCCAGCACCGGTGCGGCGAGGTCGCGATATTTCGCTCGCAATTCGTCGTCGGCGAGCGGATTCTCCGGGTTGCCGCGCGCCTGCGCCGGCTCGGAGACGAGCGTACGACCGTCGCGCAGCATGATGCGTACGCGCGCCCAGCGTTGCGCCGGGAAGCGGCGCGAGAATTCGGCGTCCTCGGTCAGGGTGATCGCTTCCAGCAGGCGCCGGGTGCGCGGATCGGAAAGCGCCGCGCCGTCGACTTCGGCGGCGCCGAGCCGCCCGAACACCAGCGCGGCGGCCACCGGGTATGGGAGGCTGTACTGCGCTTCGTCGGTCGTCGCCGGATAGCGGCATTGCGATCCCAGGTCGATGGCTTCGCGGAAGCTTTCGATGGCGATGGCGGCGACGTCGGCGTCGCGAAAGCCGTGCGCGCGCTGCAGCGCCAGCGCTGCTTCCGTCGCGGGCTGCGCCCAGCGGCACACGGGATACGCCTTGAAGTACTGCTCGCGAATGCGCCAGCGCGTGCCGAGATCTCTCCAGAATTCGCGCGCGTCGTCGCGCTCGACGGTGAGCGCCGGCGCACCGGTGAAGCCGCTTTGCGCCAACAGCGCCGAGCTGACGCCGACCTGCGCGCCCCAGCCCGAGCCGTCCTTCAGCATCGTCGGATAGTCGCAAAGGCGCAGCATCTGCCCGCGCGGTCCAAGATACTCGGCGATGCCGAGCGCATGCCGGATGCGCGGTTCGTCGAAGCCGAGCCATCGCCCGCCGAGCGCCGCGCAGGCGAGCGAACTCCATGCGCCCGAGCAATGGTAGTCCGGGACCGTTGCGTGCAGCGCGATGCCGGCGCGCGTCGCGATCTCGTAGCCCAGCGCGATCGCGGTCAGGAATTCGCGCCCATCGATGTCCGCGGGCGGAGCGATCCCGCCGTCGAAGTAGGCGAGCAGCGCCGGCAGGATGGCGACGCCCGCGTGGCCCTTGGTCAGCACGTGGCCGTCGTGCGCATCGAAGGCGTCGATCGTCGTCGCACCTGCGAACGCGGCGCCGGCGAGACCGGCGCGCGCGCCGTCGAACAGGATTCGAGCCTCGCGGTCGCGGCCGGCGAACTGTGACGACGCGTAGGCATTGACCAACCGGGCGCCAGTCGTGCGCGACCCGGCCGCCGCGACGCCGATCAGGTCGAGCGTGCAGCGCTGCGCCTGCTCGACCACGTCGTCGGGCAGATCGGCAAAGGCGAGCTTCAGCACGAACGACGGTACGTCGGGATGAGGAGTCGTGCGCGACATCGCAGGCGCCGTCGGCGCCGCCATTGCAGGGTGCTCCCGGGTCGTCAGCATCAGTGATCCCTCAGCACGCGCTCGAACTCGGCGTGCACCACCGGCAGGTTCGCGTCGCGCACCGTCGGCAGCAGATAACGCGCACGGCGCACGGCGTCGAAATCGAGTTGTCCACGCACCAGTTCCTCCGCGCGGCCGGTGGCGAGCGCAAGCGTCTGTCCGAAGGGATCGAGGATGCGCGACCCGCCCCAGAACTCCATTCCCGATTCATGCCCGACCCGGTTCGCCATCATGACCGGCATCCCGTAGGTCATCGCATAGAAGCGCAGGTTCGTTTCCCAGCCCTGCGGGTTGTCGAACCCGGCGCCGACGGCTTCGAGCGCCGAGCTGACCGGCGCCAGCAGCAGCGTCGCGCCCTGCAGCGCCGCCAGGTGGACGAGCGGCGGGTTCCACGTGTCGGCACATATCAGCAGGCCCGCGCGCCATGCGCGATCGAGCGCGAAGGTCTCGACGCGGCGGCCGGCGCCGAAATGCTTGCCGTCCTCGAGCCTGCCGTAGGTTGCGAGGTTGATCTTGCGATGCACGAAGCACACCGAGCCGTCGCGCACGGCGATCGCCGAGTTGTAGAACTGCGCGGCCGCGCCTTCCTCGATGACCCCGAACACCGTGCACATGGGCCCCGACGCCGCGGCGAGTTCCGTGACGCAGGCGTGGTCGCGCGCGATGGCGAGCCGCAGCGTGTCGATGCCGGCACCGTGGCCGGTGAGAGACATCTCGGGAAACAGCAGCACCTCGACGCCGGCCGCGCGCGCGGCGTCGATCGTGTCGCGGTGCTTGCGCAGGTTGGCGTCGAGATCCCCGAGCGCCGACTGGATCTGCGCGACCGCAACGCTCAGCGCCGGCGGACCAACCATGTGCCTGCCATCAGATCAGGCCCTGCTGCTTCAGAAACGCCTGTGCGACCTCTTCGACGGTCTTCTTGTCGACGTCGACGCTGGCGTTGAGGCGCGCCATCGTCGCATCGTCGAGCTTGGCCGACAGCGAATTCAGGATGTCCGCGAGCTTAGGATTGGCGTCCAGGACCTGCTTCCTCACCACCGGCGTCAGTGCATAGGAGGGGAAGTAGGCCTTGTCGTCCTTGAGCACGACGAAATTGAAGGCGGGAATGCGGCCGTCGGTCGCGAACACGAGGCCGACGTCGACCTGCTTCTCCTTCAGCGCCTGGTAGACAAGGCCGGTATCCATGCGCTTCACGTTGTCGCGCGCGAACTCGAAGCCGTACATCTGCTCGAGCGGCTTCAAGCCGTCGGGGCGCGCGTAGAACTCGGCGTTGCTCGCCAGCGTCAGCTTGCCGTCGGCCTTGACCTTCTTGGCGAGGTCGCTGATGGTGACGATTCCGAGTTTCTTGGCTTCGTCCTGGTTCATCGCCAGCGAGTACGTGTTGTTCGCTTTCGACGGCTCGAGCCATACCAGCCCCTTCGCCGCGTCGAGCTCCTTCACTTTCTTGTAGGCGTCGGGGGCCGACAGGCGCTCGGTCACCTTGTTGTAAGTGATGAGCGACGTGCCCGTGTATTCCCAGTAGGTGTCGATCTGCCCGCTTTCCTGCGCTTGGCGCAGCACGGCGCTGCCCATGCCGGCCTTCACGTCCACCGTGAAGCCCTTCGCCCGCAACAGCTGCGCGGTCATCGCCGACATGATCTGCTGCTCGGTGAAGTTCTTCCCGCCGACGACGATGTTCTGCGCCAGGGTCGCGGCGGACGTGGCGCCCAGGACCAAACCGGCGGTCAATGCAGCGAATGCCCGAAACTGTTTCATGTGCTCTCTCCTGAAATACGACAAATGCGCCGGCAAGGGGCGGCGCCCCTCAACGCAGCGGGTTGACACCACGCGGAACTACCAGAAACGAAACCACGGCGACGGCGAAATCGACCAGCACGGCCAACAGCGCCGTCGGAATCGCGCCGGCCAGCATCATGCCCGGTTCGTTCAGATCGATGCCGGTAAAAATGAGCTCCCCCAGGCCGCCGCCGCCGATCAGGAACGCCAGCGGCGCCGTCCCGACGTTGATGGCGAGCGCCGTGCGAATGCCGGCGAACGTGACGTACAGCGCGTTGGGAAGCTCGACGCCCGTCAGGATCTGCATCGGGCGCATGCCCATGCCCGTCGCCGCCTCGACGAAATAGGGGGGGACGCCCAGCATGCCGGCGTACGTATTGCGCACGATCGGCAACAGCGATGCGATTCCCAGCGCGAACACCGCGGGAACGGTGCCGATGCCGAGGAAGGTCATCGCGAGCGCCAGTACGGCGAGCGTGGGCACCGTGCTGCCGATGTTGAGCGCCTGCATGATCGATTCGGCCACGCGGCGCATGCGCGGCCGGCTGAGCCACAGACCCAATGGCACGCCGATCACGATCGCCAGCCCGCCGGAAATCGCGACGAGCTTCATCTGCTGCTGCGACAGATAGATGATGTCCGATCGGTACTTGGCGATCTGGTCGAAGAGCCCGCTGCGCTGCGCCACCACGCCGAGCGCAAAGGTCGCGACGAACGCGACGGCGATCAGCGCACGGCCGGTCCACGCAGCATGCATCTATCGGCCGCCCGTCCGGGGCGCGACTTTGTACGTTTCGCCCAGCAGCGACGTGATGCCTTTCTGCGTGACGAAGCCGGCGAAGCGGCCCTCGCGATCGACGCAGGCGAGCCAGCGCGTGTCGTGCATGAACATCATCGACACGGCGGTTCGCAGGTCGTCGTCCAGTCCGACGGTCGCGGGCAGCGCGTCGCCGTGCTCGGCGACGGTCCCGGTTCTCCCCGTGCAGGCGTCGCGGGCGACGTAGCCGTGCGGCCGCCCGCCGGCATCGACCATCACGACGAAATCGTGGCGGTGCTCGTTCATCACCGCCGCCGCGCGCTCGACGCTCTCGTCACCGGTTACCCGGGGCGCGCCGGCGTCGAGCGCCGCCGCCACCTTGACCAGCCGCAAGCGCTTCAGCGTACGGTCGGTGCCGACGAAGTCCGCGATGAAGTCATTGATCGGATGCGCGAGGATGTTGTCCGGGCTGTCGAACTGCTCGAGCTTGCCGGCGCGGAAAATGGCGATCTTGTCGGCCATCTTGACCGCCTCGTCGATGTCGTGACTGACGAACATGACCGTCTTCTTCAGTCGCCGGTGGATCTTGAGGAATTCGTCCTGGATGACTTCGCGGTTGATCGGGTCGATCGCGCCGAAAGGCTCGTCCATCAGCAGGACCGGCGGGTCGGCCGCCAGGGCGCGCGCCACGCCGACCCGTTGCTGCTGGCCTCCCGACAATTCCTTCGGGTAACGCTTGAGGAAGATTGCCGGCTCCAGGTTGATCGTGTCCAGCAGCTCGGCGGCGCGCTTGCGCGCCTTCGCCATGTCCCAGCCGAGGAGCTTGGGAACCACGCAGATGTTCTCCTCGACCGTCATGTTGGGAAACAGGCCGATCTGCTGGATGACGTAGCCGATGGTCCGGCGCAGCTCGACCGGATCGTAGGCGTCGGTGTCCTTGTCGTTGATGTAGATCTTTCCCGACGTCGGCTGGACGAGCCGGTTCACCATCTTGAGCGTCGTCGTCTTGCCGCAGCCCGAAGGCCCGAGCAGCACGCAGATCTCGCCTTCGACGACTTCGAAGCTGACGTGGTCCGCCGCGAGCGTGGTGCCCGCCGCGGTCTCGAACGCCTTGGTGACATTGTCGAGCTTGATCATGTGCGCCGCGCTTTCGTTCAGTGGGCCCGGGCGACGCGCGCGGGGGACAGGCGCAGGCCCTTGGGCGTGAGACGGTGCTGCACCCACAGCAGGAAGTAGTCGGCGAATATCGCGAGCAGGCTGACCGCGAGCGCCCCGGTGATGAGCTGTCGCGGGTCGGTCTGCGAAATGCCGCGGCTGATGAAGGCGCCGAGGCCCCCCGCGCCGATGTAGGTCGCGATCGCGGTGATGCCGATGTTGATCACTACCGCAATGCGGACGCCCGCCATGATCACCGGGACCGCCAGCGGGAGCTCGACCTCCCAGAGCCGCTGCATCGTTCCCATGCCCATGCCGCG